>CADBNT010000001.1 GCA_902796125.1 uncultured Erysipelotrichaceae bacterium
ACTCCTATCGTAGAAGCAGCAGTGAATTTTTTATCAACACTCGGTTATATTTTTTACATTGGTCGTTTATTTGATGTAGCCGATTTTAATGAGTCAAATGAAGAATTAATAACAGTAGCGAGTAAAGTAGCGTCTAAAATCGACTTTGAAAAACTAAAAGAAAACACTAAAAAGTTCTTATCTATTTATGAAGAAGGTATCAATTTAGCAATTAGTGCCTTAAATAAATTAGGAAAGTATCCTGATTATGTAGCGTTTTATAATGCAATCAGATTTTATTTAGCAATGTTTAATGAAGAAGAAATCCATATGAGCACTTTAGAAATGCAAAAGTTTGGATTTGCTCAACTTCAAATCCTAAAAAATAACGGCAACAAGTTTGCTATAAAATGTTTTGAATAATTTTCAATCTTTAGATTGAACAAAATTTTTGTCAATCAATTTCTTTTGCGCGCGTATTTATTAGTGAAAGGAGGTTTAGAAAATGAGTATCGAAAAAACAGCTACAATCGCTAAGAATACAAAAAGATTTGTCGTCGCATTTGCTAATTTCATCTTACTTCTTGATGGTTTCTTAAAAGAACATAAAGATGAAATCAAAGAGATTGGTGACATCCTCGTTAATAGTGCTAAAGCAATCACTATGAAATAACTATTTTGAATTTTCCCTATTTTTGCTTCATTTTATATTTTCTCCTTTCACCCGCGAGAAATCGCAATAAATTCAAAGACTTAAATAGGAGGAAAAATATGAATAAGTTAATTGAATTAATTACATCTATTATGATTGCTAGTTTATTAAATGGAGGAACTCGTTAATGGAAACAAGATATAACGCTAATAACATTGTCTATGTTGAAAGATGGGTTCTTCTTATGGATCCAAATCGAAAGTCATTCGCCTTTAATTATGATAAAGATGATAAAGGTATATGGACATGTGAGGTTGATCTTCCACTTATAGGTCGAAAAGTTGTAGGGGAATCATCTGACTTAATATCTCTAATTCTTAAAATCGCGGATGAAGCATATGAAATCATTCAAGAATATATGGTTGATCATGAAGATATAAAAGTACCTCAAAAATACGTGGATGGATATTATGTTCTTATCCCAGATAAAGATGGAGAAGATTTCACTATTACATTATTAGACACTAAAAGAAAACAATTCGGTGATAGAAATAAAGAGTTCATAGAAGAAGTGAGACACAATTTATCTAGACTCATTACAAAACTAATTGATATCAATCGAACTTCTAAAGGTGCATATATCCATGTGATAGATAAATCATTATTATCTAAAAGCGATGATGAAAAAGTGCTTAGAGAACAAATGCGGAAATATGTCATGAAGGTTCACGGTAAACAAGGCATGTTCTCAACTATATTTACATTAGGTGATTCCGTTATAGCGTTTGGCTATCCATTTAGATTCACTATAGATGAGCTAATAAAATAAATATAAGGACCTCGGAAAATAAACGAGGTCTTTTTTATTTCTTTGTGTACGCGATATAATTTTGTATACACAATATGAAAGAAAAAAGTTTGTTTGAAAGGCTTGATGATATATCTTCAACGCAAGAAGATATTTTGGATGCTATTAACGGTGTTAATGACAATTTAAGTGATTCCGAAAGAAGAATTGCTCAGCTTGAACAAGAAATCAAGCAAATCAAAACTCAACCCATTCAACAGAGACAAGTTGCAATAAATAAACAGGTTCAGTCAAATGAACCACCTTTAAAGACATTTGCTAGACAAGCAAGAAAGAGCTGGCGATGGCTAGGCAATAAAAAAGAATTTGCTAGAGCAAAGAATGTAGCTATCTTGTTGTCTGTCCTAGCACTTGTTTTTGGATTAATTTCATCTATTGTCACTACAATTAGCTGCGGAATGTATAGTCCTTTTACTGGATTAGAAAATATATGGATTGTATTTTTGATTATCTATATCGCATTCGCATCTAAATCAAAATTAAAATACGATGCTAATTCATTTGGTTCTGCTACCACATTCAGATGCCAACGAGACGAAGTTGGTTTAGTAGTACCAATCGGCGGAGAAAAAGTTGTGTTTAGAGTCTTTAGATGGATTACATTAATATCTATTGTTTTTAATATTGTTTGGATTTGGATGCATCAAAGTGATTACAGTATTACAGCAACGATTGTGGAAATATTATTTGCTGTTTCTATAGTTATTTCGTTCTTTGCTAATGTTAATTTATATGCGCAGTATTGTATTATTTGGCTAGATGGTCGTAATTTAACAACAGGTGAGCCTGTCTCTCTTATTAGAATGCCTCATGCCAAGAATTTTATTACTGAAAAGGATGCAAGGGAGAAAATTCCGTTTTTGTTTAGATGAATAGACTAGGC
Source organism: uncultured Erysipelotrichaceae bacterium (assembly GCA_902796125.1). Taxonomy (GTDB): domain Bacteria; phylum Bacillota_I; class Bacilli_A; order RFN20; family CAG-826; genus Fiminaster. The sequence continues at coordinate 2,383 of CADBNT010000001.1, forward strand.
ATACATTTACATAACTTAAAGATTAGAAAACATCCAGTTTTAGGTGATATGGATTTATCTTTCATTAATCCTAAAACAAATAAACCATATGACGTTATTGCGTTCGTTGGTGAAAATGGCTGTGGAAAGACAACTCTTTTAAACGAACTTTTTAATTATGATAAGAGTAAGTATATTGTTGAAAAAGAAGATATAGGAAGACCTCGCTGTGCTTTGTTCTTAAGGCAAGGGAGCGTCCATAGTAATGCTCTTAGAGAAGTTCGAAAGTTAATAGATGGGAAGGACATGTACCCAACAAGCTCATTTAAGGACCCATACTACGGCTGCCGTACCTGGAACAATAGAAGAATTGAAAAAATCGTTGATACACTCGGAGATAAACATATAGGCGAATTAGTAAAAAACGATAAGCTTGATGATATCACTTGTAGTGGAGAAGTTTCGAAACTTATTGATGGTAAAGAACACGGATATAACATCACTAGTTTTTCATCAGGAGAACAAGAAATCCTTTTAAAACTCAAAGATATTCAAGAATTATCTTATGACGATTTCTTATTATTAGATGAGCCAGAAACATCGCTTCATCCAAG
>CADBNT010000002.1 GCA_902796125.1 uncultured Erysipelotrichaceae bacterium
TATTAATATCTATTTTTTATAACATGCTTATGTATTGCCAATAAAGAAAATCCCATCATTTCGACAGGATTGTTAGGCTTTTGACAAATGACAATGATTCTTATCTCACAGTAACACTTTATGGGTCATATGGATCATAGATAGTCTCTTATGCTATGCTTTGTCGGTAATTCTTTCACAAACATTTTAATCTCAATAGGAATAATATCCACACCAGTACTAAATTTTGCAAACTGAGCGTAACGAACAGCATCTTCGTGAATAGAAGGTGCGAGAAATACAGTAAAAGCATTAGGGTCAGCCAACTTTATTTCAGTTAGATGCCTATCGATAGGAATCATTTCGCTAGCAACTTGTTGTCTTCCCCTCATTAATGTCACTTCAAACAATACTTTACCAGATGAATCAAGGCACACTATATCAGGAACGCCGCCTTGAGCATGAGACTTTGGCATACCTTCATCATCAGGCGAATAATTTGGTTTAACAATAATTTCAGTGAATTGCTTTTGAATAGCTAAAGCGGTTAAAAATTCAAGCCTTTTTGGCTCATCAATGTATTTAAAAATGTCATGTTTCGATGATAAATGGTCATCAGAAACAATAATCAATTCTTTTTGCAACACATCTAAATCAAATTCGTTGACCCAATGCATGAATAATGCTCTCGACTCTTCTTCGCTGACAGATATAGTCGGTTTTAAGCTTATGAGAGTCATGTCCATGCTTTTTGCATAATCATAATATTCTCTTTCTGAAGAAAAGGACTGAATCTCAGAGTATGTATCAATTACATATTTAACTTTTTCAAGTTCTTGATTGTTAATGTCAATAAATCTTCCACCACCTCTAATAGAAATAAGGCCGGTCATTCTCATTTTTCTTATAAATTCATCTGGCATTTCGTGGCATATGTTTTTCTTTTTAAATCTTTTTTCTTGTGCCGATGTAATATTTAGAATTTCTTTACAGACTTGATAAATATAATCTTCGCTCACAGAAAATGAATACACGTCACGAAGCTCTTTTATTTTGTTGGCAAGGTTCACATAATTATCGTCTTTCCAACAAATAAATAAAGGGATTTCTTTAATGGAAACTCCAGCGCAATCATCTCCGTATATTTCTCTTAGTTTGAGAATGGAACGGAGTAAAAGAATAAGAGGCTTATTTGAATTGCTGATTCTAACAAAAGGATTATTCCTTTGGTATTTTGCAAAAGAACTTAAAAATACTTGCTCTTCTAGATGCTCATATCCTTCGGTGTTGGCTAGGACGAGATTTTGGCCAGCTTCTGAAATCTCTAAAGGTTTATTCATTTCATAATAGATAAAGCCCAATTCTTTCATGAATTTGTACCAAGTATCAAACCTAGATGGCCAGCCTTTATCAAAACCTGCTTCTTTATGCTTTTGAGGACTATGATCAATAATTAGTTTTGTATCGTTATCTGAAAACGGTTCTCCAACCATATCTTTAGCTAGTTGTCTTTTTAATCTAGCTGTTCTTTTTGCATACATCGGGCAATAGAGTTTATTCTGAATCAAATCAAAAACAATCTTGTCTATAACTTCATTGGTTAAAACTTCACCATTATGCTTTGCGGCAATAGAAAGGAAATCTTTCATTCTTTCAGGATTTCTAATTGTTGTAGTAAACAATAATGGTTTAAATTCGGATGCTCTTTTTTTGCTCATATTACTCTCCTGAAATTAGTGATAAGTACTTCTTTGCTGTTTTTATTGCTATTATCGTGGTAACTAATATAGTTAGCTTTGATATCAATAACATTATATTTCTTAGACCACTCAATTAACAATGTGTTCTCATTTCCTTTATGCATAAGGACATTAGAAAGGGCAAACTTAATCCCTTTGTCATTTAAAGCATCAATCAGTTTAAGCAATCTTAGCTCTTCTTTTTCGTCCCAACCTTTGTTGTATTCTGATTTGCTTATAAGATACGGCGGATCAAGATATACAAAATCGTCTTCTTTAAGTTCTATTTTTTTAATAAATTCTTCGAAATCTAAACAGTAAAACTTTATATTTGCATTTGCCGAAAAATCAAAATATGAATTAAGAGCATTTTTAACATTCCTATTGTAATCAACATCTCCGACAGGAAGATTGAATTCGCCTTCACTATTGAACCTAAGCATATGATTAAAACCGAAAACTAATAGTAAATATAATCTAAACAAATCAGATTGGTCGCTGTTGAAGTCTTCTTTTAGTTTTTTATACGCTTGTTTGTTGTAAACTGCATAATGAGTTTTGGGATATTTTTTCTTCAATTCTTGA
>CADBNT010000003.1 GCA_902796125.1 uncultured Erysipelotrichaceae bacterium
ACGTTCTCCGCTGCAAGCTTTATTGTCCTATTTAGAGTTTGTATGCCGTTTGATATTTATAGAGTTTTACTCTATATAGTGTTAGTTCTTCTTGCTGGCAGTACATTTGTTGCAGATGTTTTTACACCTCACGATCCTCATAGTAATTTGAGCATGATTCTTAAATTAAACTATTCCGTTCTAAATAGTTTTAACTGGTGGGTTCCATTAGTTGGTTTTGTTGGAGCGTTAATTGTATATGCGATACTTGAATTTGTTTCAGTTCGCATTAACTGGATTTTCGAAAGAAAAGAAGAAAGGAAGTTAAAAAATGAAAGTATCTAGTGAAGTTAAATTCGCATTAAAGAAAGGTCTACCTGTTGTTGCTCTAGAGTCAACAATTATTAGCCACGGTATGCCTTATCCAAAAAATGTTCAAACAGCATTAGCAGTTGAAGCAGTTATCCGCGATCATGGCGCTGTTCCTGCTACCATTGGAATTATTGATGGAGAAGCCATTGTTGGTATGTCTCCAGAAGAAATTGAAGAATTTGGCAAAAGAAAAGGTATCAAGAAAGTCTCAAGAAGAGATTTACCTATTGTATTTGCTAGGAAAGAATGGGGCGCGACAACTGTTGCTGCAACTATGATTTTAGCTAATATGGCCGGTATTGAAGTATTTGTTACTGGCGGTGTTGGCGGAGCACATAGAGGAGCCCAAGAAACCTTTGATATCTCTGCAGATTTAGAAGAATTAGCAAGAACTAACGTCACAGTTGTTTCCGCTGGTGTTAAGGCTATTTTGGATCTAAATCTCACTTTAGAAATTCTTGAAACCAAAGGAGTTCCAGTACTTTCTTATCAAACTGATGAATTTGCTGATTTTTATACAAGGCATTCTGGAATCAAAATGGAAAATGTCATCAACTCACCTCTTGAAGCTGCCAAGATTATTAAAGCCAAAAGAGACAACAAACTTGATGGAGGCTTATTAATCGCCAATCCAATCCCAGAAGAGTTTGCTATGGACACAAAAGTCATTAATGGAGCGATTGAAAAAGCTCTTAAGATGGCTGATGAGGCTGGTGTTAAAGGAAAAGACGTCACACCATTCTTACTTAAAACAATTGTTGAACTTACTGGTGGTGATTCTTTAGAATCAAACATCAAATTAGTTTTAAATAATGCTGCATTAGGAGCAGAAATCGCTAAAGAACTTTGTAAATTATGAAAATTGAATCGAAATATCAGGAAGGATTAAAGAAGTTACTCAAAGAAAAACCACTCGATGAGATCAATGTGGTTATGCTTTGTGATGCGATTAAATCTAATCGTCAAACTTTCTATTACCATTTCCGTGATATTTCAGATGTGGTTGAATCAATTCTCTTAAAAGAGAAGATTGGATACGGGAAGAAGCTATTTGATATTGAATCCGTTAATAAAACATTGATTGCTTATATCAATACAAACTATTCTTTTTTATCTTCTATTCATAATTCATTTGCAAGCGATACGATCGATCAATTCTTTTACTCGGTCTATTATCAAAAGATAACCGGTCTACTCAAAGAGAATAAAAAGATTACATCTTCTGTAATCCGTTATTTATGCAATTTGTATAGCAACGAGCTCGTCTATTGGATTGCATCAAAGAGAAAAGAAAAGCAAGCCCACTTAATTCATAGATTTAATGTTGTTTGGGATTATTTCACCAATCAATATTTCATCGATCTTAAAAAGGAGACTTCAAAATGATAAATTTCGATTTTGTTTCTCCTACTAAAATCTACTTTGGAAAAGGTAGAGAAGATGAATTGGTAGGCATCGTAAAACAATATGGATTTAAACGCTTATTATTTGTTTATGGCGGTGGTTCAATTAAGAAAATTGGATTATATGACAAACTAGTAAAAAATCTTGAATCTGCAGGGATTTTCTTTGCAGAACTTAGTGGAATTAGACCAAATCCTTCAAGTGAAAAAGTAGATGAAGGCGTAAAAATTTGTCGTAATGAAAACATTGATTTAATCCTCGCTGTTGGTGGTGGATCTGTCATTGATACCGCTAAAGCAATTGCGTGTGGTTTTTATTATGATGGTGATCCATTTGATTTTAACCTTCATAAAGTAAAACCAACCAAAGCTTTGCCTCTTGGAGTTATTCTAACTTTATCTGCTTCTGGTTCCGAACTATCTGATTCATGCGTGATTATGAATGACAAGACTCTTGTAAAACAAGGCTTCAATGACGATATCGTTAGACCACTATTTGCTATTATGAATCCTGAACTCACTTATAGTGTTAGTAAGTATCAAACAGGATGTGGAGTTGTTGATATTATTTCTCATTCATTTGAAAGATATTTTTCTAAAAGTGAGAATAATGATGTTGCTGATTCACTTGCCTTAGCAATCATTAAAGAAACTGTTAGAGCAGGTAAGCTTTGCATTGATAATCCTATGGATTATGACGCAAGAGCTGACATGATGCTTCTTGGTTCATATTCGCATAACGGATTAACTAGTTTAGGTAAAGCAAAAGCGATGCCTATTCATAAAATGGAGCACGCTTTATCAGCTTATGACGTTAATATTGCCCATGGAGCAGGTTTATCAGTATTAATACCTGCATGGATGGAAGTAAGTTATAAAAATGATATTTCCAAATTCTCTCGCTTTGCGAAAGAAGTATTTAATATTGAATGCAATAATGAGGATGAGTGTGCTAAACTTGGTATACAATCTTTAAGAAACTATTTTCATGAGATTGGAATGCCAATTAGTCTTGGCGAAATTAATTTGAGTAAAAACGATATTCCTCATTTGGTGGATATGATGACGGATGATGGCACACATGTGATTGGCCCTACGTCAATAAAGCCACTCACAAAAGAGGAAATTATTAGAATGTTAAATTCTATCCTCTAGAAGGAGATTTTTTATGAGAAAAGAAGACATTGCTAGTGCAATTATCTATCTAATTATGATTGCCATTGCCCTTGTTGTAGGTTTCACAGCTATTTCAGATGCTTTCACAAACCTTTATTCAACATTTAACTCTAAGTTTAATTCTTTTGCTTTTGCAATCGTAGTCATCATTGTTGGTCTTTTATTCAATATGATTATGCTTGAAGTTTTCCATGTTTTAGGTGGAAAAATGGGCAAATACAACATCGTTTCAGTCAACGTTGTTGGTTTATGTATTTATAAAGAATCCGGCAAATGGAAATTTGGTTTTAAAGATTTTGATGGTCTGACAGGTGAAACAAAACTATCACCAAAATCTAAAGATTCAAATCTTAAACCATTCGTTTGGCTTCCATTATTTATGTACATATTAGAACTTATTGGATGCATTACTTTATATACATTAGGTTCCTCAATGAAAGAAGCAGATCGTTTTAGCCCACTTTGTTGGCTTGCTGTAGCAGCACTTCTTTGGGTTGTTATTTCTTCCATGATGGCCTTATATAATTTTGTTCCTGTTAAACTCGATTCTATGACTGATGGTTATCGTTTAATGCTTCTTACAAAGAAGGTTAACGCCGAGGCATTTAACGAAGTTATGAGAATTGAAAATCTTCAAAGAGAAGGTAAACCAGTTGATTCTATTAGAGTCTTTGACGAGATTACCGATTACACAGCAAGCGTTAACTTGTACTCCGTTTATGAACATCTTGCCAAAGGCGAATTTGAAGATGCAGAAAAATTAATTGATGCCATCTTAGAACAAAAGGATAAAGTTTCCTCGATTACTGCCAATAGACTTCTTGCTCAAAAACTATATATTAAGATTCTTACTCTTTCTAAAGAAGAAGCTCAAAAATACTATGATTCTGATGTCGATGATAATGTGCGTCGTTTTATTTCAAACGATCTATCAATGGAATCGCTTAGAGCATACGTATTAATTGCTGGAATGCTTGATGAATCTCTTGGTGAAGTTCAATACGCGAATGGCAGAAAATCAAAGGCTCTTAAACGTTCACTTCCTGCCCGTGCAAGTATTGAAGAGAAGCTTTATGAAGACGCTTTAGCGTTTGTAAAGAAAGCTCATCCAGATTGGGATTTTGCTAAACAAGCTGCTTAATTAAGCAACAAAAAAACATCGCCATTTCGAGCGATGTTTTTGTTTGCGTTTAATCTACTTCTTCGTATCTTGAATTATCTTCCCTTGGATAGTCTTCATATATGAGACTAACAGGTTTGTTCTGATTAACTTTTCCAATGCAAGCGTGCTCATCAGCGTATTTGCTTTCATAAGAGATTGATGAATTATCATCCATAAAATCTCCTAGGGACAATCCAAATTGCTCACATAAATAAGCAAGGTTTTCCTTTTTAGGAGCAGCTTGACCATTTCTCCATTTCTTTAGAAGAAAGAAAGAAATTTTATATTTCTTTGCAAACTTCATTTCTGAAAGGTCTAATGCTTTTTCAAGATAGTCAATTTTTTCAAGAACGGTCATAAATTAACTTATTTCTTTGCTGCAAGAAGATCTCTAATTTGAGTGAGAAGTTCAGTTTCAGTTGGTGCAGGAACACCTGGTTCAACTGGTGCTGGTCTTTCTTCTGGATGTTTTTGATAGTAAGCTTCTTTGGCTTTTGCTTCAGCTTCGGCCTTCTTAGCATTGACGGCTGCGACAGTCTTAACAATTGCAAAGAGAACGATAGCGATGATGATGAAGCTGATGACAGCATTAATTAATGCACCCCAGTTAATGTAAGCAGCACCATTGAAAACCCACTTAGCACCAAACTTGGTGTAGTTGCTGTTTAAAATGTTTGTACCATACATGACTGGATCGGCTGCACCGGCTTTAGTACCAATTTCAGTAGCCTTAGCAGTGAAATCGACAGCATCGAATTGTTGTCCAACGAATTGTGCGCCTGATTGTGCTTCGTTAGCTGGGTTAACTGGTAAGACAGTAACTAAGCTAGCAAGACCACCTGGAAGTGGCCAAGAAACGATACTTAACAAAATGTTAACAACGGCTGTGACAATTGCGCTGAAGGCACCGCCAATGACGACACCAATAGCCATATCAAGAACATTACCACGTGAGATAAAGGCTTTGAAATCAGCCAAAAGGCCTTTGCCCTTTACCTTAGCTTTCTTTTCTTTTTTACTCATATTTACCTCCGATTTAAATTGATTATAAATCACTTTAATTGCTCTTTTCAATGCTAGAAAGTATAAGATATAATAATTTCCAAGTGAGGAACTATTATGAATAAGGTAAAAATTATTGTTGATTCCACTGTTGATTTAACCAAAGAACTCTATGAACAATATGACATGGATATTCTTCCATTAAATGTGAATTTTGGAACCGATAACTTTAAAGATGGTGTTGATATGACACCAGATCAACTCTACAAAAGAGTTAAAGAGTTTGGCGAGCTTCCTTCAACTGCTGCGCGTTCACCATTAGACTTTGAAGAAATTTTTAAGAAATATATCGATAAAGGATATGATGTCCTTTATGTAGGTATTGGTTCAAAATTCTCAACTTCATTCCAAAGCGCGAATATTGCAAAACAAGAATTCCCAGAAGATAGAGTATATTTGGTTGATTCACTCAACCTTTCAAGTGGTTCTGGACTTCTTGCTATGAAGGCTGGAAGAATGGCAAAAGAAGGGGCTTCTGCGAAGGAAATTAAGGCAGAACTCGAATCTTTAGTGCCAAATGTTTCATCTAAATTTGCAGTTGAAACTCTTGAATATTTACATAAAGGCGGACGTTGTTCTGGAGCATCTAAACTCCTTGGACATATCTTCCATATTCACCCGATCATTTCAGTTAAAGATGGTGGAATGCTTGTCACCAAGAAACCACGTGGCTTAATGAAGATTGCTATTAATGAAATGGTTAATGAACTTAAAGCAGATCTTCCAAACGTATATCAAGATGACATCATGATTACTCATTCCGGATGTTCACAAGACGTAATTGATTATTGTGAAAGCGAAGTTAAGAAACTTGTTGATCCAAAATGCGTAAAAATTACACACGCTGGTTGCGTTATCTGCACCCACTGTGGTCCAGGAACAATTGGTATCCTTTATATTAAGAAATAATTAGCAAAACAAAAGAGGTAACGAAGGTCGCTACCTCTTTTCATTTGCTCTATTGAGCACTTGAAGATGATTTAAGTTGTCTTTTGTATCTGCTCTTAAATACTGTGTAAACAATTCCTAGTGGAATACAAATGAGGACTAGAATCGATGGGATAAACATCGATGTAACAACAGACGCGCTCATATTTGCGAATGCGCCACCACCTGCTCCTGATGCAGAGACACGTGCTAATGCAACTGCAGTGCCGATTGTTAATACAACACCCAAGATGATTTGAAGAACTCCTGAAATCCAGAATAATGGACCAGTGAAGGTATAAACCTTATCGCCTCCAAAGAATGTCTTAATGAGTGTCCATACAAGGAAGAAAGCCCAAACAGCAGCAACGACGATTATAACGATAAGCATTACCTTTAAAACTATGGAAATGACGTTATAAACATCATCATTAAAGTTTTTCTTAATCATGTCACTAAGTAATGATGGAAGCTTAGCAGCTTTTTGTTCCATTGTTTCACCTTCAGGTGCACTTTCGTTTCTAATTAAATCAACTAACATTCCATCAACAATTGTGTCAATTGGATAAATGGTTTCTTCATCTTCTTTAAGCATATTAGCGTCGTTAAGCATCGAAGCGGTGCTCGATCTAATTGATGATTTATATGATGCATCAAATTCTGGGATTTCCATGACACCGGAAGCATTCATTTTGCTAGCAGCATCTTTTAATTGATCAAACATAACATCACCAACTGTAATAACCGATGCGTTAGGAGCTTCGATAGCACCAAATACTTTGTCTGTTAAACCTTCAAAATATGCGACATCCATACCTGCTGCAGTTCTAATTTGTTCAGCTGTTCTACTGTCGCTAGAATCTTTATTTTCTTCAATTTTTTCATCAAAGTTCTTGATTAAGGTTTTAACAGCAAGCTGTTTAGCTAAACCTTTTGCAATTCTATGAATTGGATTTCTTAATGAATCAATAACACTATTGATATTTGGATCCACAAATTCTTCATCAATAACTTTCTTAGAATCTCCAGTTACAGAGCGGAATAATGCTTTAGGAGTTACTGATAATGAAAGTCCTAAATCAATGGTGTCGCCACCAATAACCTTCTTAACATCTAAATCTTCTGTTTCTTCGTTTTTTGGAAGAACTTGTTGAACTTGGTCAGCTGTTACTTTGTAGCCAATGTTTAAAGACATTGTTGGCATAGCGAATAACAAAATAATCGCTGTTGCAGCAATGGCCATGAACACAAGGTTAAAAATTCGGATTACGTTCTTCATATGTGTTTACCTCTTTCTTAATCATAAAGTATAGACTTTAACTTGTCTATATGACTATTCACCTGTTACAGATAGTTTTTTAACGTAAATACTTGGAGTGGTAACACCACTTTCTATTAAGAATTTGGAGTTATTTGCTACGTCTTTAATTCCCATAAAGACATCAACCAAATTGCCTGCAACTGTAATTAAGGAAAGTGGTTCAGCAAGCTTTCCATCTCTAATCATGAATCCTTCAGCTTGAAGTGAGAAATTGCCTGATTGAGCATTCATTCCTGCGTGCATTCCGTGTAATTCAGTGATGTATACGCCTTCGTTAATTTTAGAGAGGATTTCTTCTTCACTCTTACGACCTGGTTTAACAACAATGTTAACTATTCCAGCGTGAGTCTTGCCACCTCCGCGGTAGCCATTTCCAGTTGGTTCAACTCCGTCTTTTGCAGCAGTCTCTAATGTATATAAATATGTTTCAAGATTTCCTTTTTTAATAAGGAATTTTTTATTTGTTGCTACACCTTCATCATCAAAGTATCTGAAGTAATAATTCTTTAATAAAGGATTCTCCAAAACTGTTAATTTTTTAGATGCGATTTGTTGATGAAGTTTTCCGATAAACATTGATGATTTCTTTTGAACTTCTTCAGCGTCAATATTTGATAAGTATGCTTTTAATAAAGATGCAGTGGTGCTTTGGTCAAAGACGACAGGATATTTTTTGCTCTTACATTGCTTTGCGCCAAGGCGTTTAAGAGCATCATTAGCAACATCACTTACGAATTTATCAACATCAAATTCGCCATCTTTAATAGAAGCAAAAACTTTAAATCCAGTACGGACTTCGTCTCCATCTTTAGCAGTGACTTCTGCCACAAAATCATAACTGGCGGTTTTGTCTTTTAACTTTAACCCGTATGAATTTGATAATTGAGATTCTGAAATACCTTCATCATATGATAAAGTGGCAACTTCATTAATGCGTTTATCATACGCTAATAAGCGTTTTTCAATTTCTAAAAGGAGATCAATCTTTTCACTGATTGGTTTACCAACAATGTTTTTATCAAAGAGATTTTTCTTGTGATATTTTTCACTGCCTTTAAAGATGATGCTTGGATCATCGCTTTCAACAATAGTGGCAGTGTCTTTAATAGAATTAATCAAGAATTCAGGAGTATTTTTATCGATAGCTTCAGTAGTAACTGTTCCAAACTTTCCATTAACAATTCCTCTAGCGACTACTAAGTAGGAATCGCTTTGAGTAAAGGAACTAACTTCTTTATGAAAAATAGAAACTGAAAGAGAATATGAACGATGCAAGTATAAATCTGCAGCTTCAAATTTATTTTCTTTAGCAAGTTCAAAGAATTTTTTATCATTTAATCTCATTTTAATTCTCCTCCATTTCCACCCACGGTGATTTCGCTTAAGCGAATTGTTGGTTGTCCTACGTCAACTGGAATACTTCCACTGACCGAACCACACATGCCTTGAGAGAGCACTAAATCATTTCCGACCATGTCGATATTCTTTAAGATTTCTTTTCCAGAGCCAATTAATGAAGCACCTCTAACAGGTTCAGCGATTTTTCCATCGCGGATAATGTAGGCTTCGCTACAACCAAAGTTAAATTCACCAGTTGTAGGATTAACCGATCCACCTGCAAATGATTTTGCGTATAAACCAAGTTTAGTAGCAGCAATAATTTCTTCTGGAGTAGATTTTCCGGCTGCAATATATGTGTTTGACATACGTGAAGTAGGTTCATATTTATAAGATTCACGACGTGAAGCGCCATTGCCTTTCATGCCCATACGACGTCCGTTGAAATCATCAATTAAGTAATTGGTTAAAATCCCATCTTTAATAAGGACAGTCTTTTGGGTTGGATTTCCTTCATCATCGATATTGTTTGAACCCCATTCGTTTCCAATGGTTCCATCATCGATAGCGGTGACGACATCTGAGGCAATCTTTTCTCCTAATTTGCCTGACATAACAGATAAGTTCTTAGCAACCGATGTTGCTTCAAGAGGGTGTCCACAAGCTTCGTGGAATAAGACACCACCAAAAGCATTGCCAATAACTACTGGCATTCTTCCGCTTGGACATTCTTTTGCGTACAAGAATTTGATTGAGGTTTCTGCGCATTTCTTAGCAAGAGCTTCAATATCGATATTTTTATAGAAATATTCAAAGCCTGCTAAAGCGCCCGGACCTTCAAAAGCAGTCTCAATTTTGCCTTGATCAGCAGCAATAGACATTAAAAGAAGACGATTTCTTTCCTTTTCGTCATTAAATATGATGCCTTTACTTGTGACTATAGAGATTTTGGAGTGACTGCTCGCGATTGCGGCTCTTGAACGAACGATTTTTGGATCGAATTCTCTAATAACTTTTTCACCTTTTTTCAAATATGCGACTACTTCTGAACTTGGTACGCTCAAAAATGGTCTTTCGATTGGGTGATTGTTCTTAACATTTTTAATCTTTAGATTCTCAACGCTTAGAACACGTTTTCCAGAGAATGAATTAGATAAAGAATCCGCTAATGTTTTCAAGCTTTTAAACGAAACATCATTCGTGTAGCCGTAAACACTTTGGAGTTCTTTAAGAAGTCTGATGCCTGCACCATGAGTTTGGACTATAGTGGATGATTCTACCTTTCCATTTTCAACAAGAATGGATTTAGAAACTTTGTCTTCAATGAAAATTTCGCAATAATCCGCTCCTGAAGAAAGGCCAGCATTCAAAACTTCGATACATTGTTTTTTACTTATCATAAGTATGCTCCTTGAATTTGAAATAATTCTAACACCTGATTATAAAAAGTGCATTCAAAATGCAAAAACCATAATAAAGAAAACAAATAAGTGCTTTAAAAAACACATATTTATTTATCCGAAAAAATTGAAATCAATACGTATTATTTTGAATGAAAAAGTTTTGCAAAAACTGAATAAAATCTTTGCAAAACTCGAATAATTACTTAGTGTAGTTGTACTTGATTGGCTTAGTAAAAGCGAACCATTTATGCTCTTTGCTTAGTATTCTTTGGATGGCCCATTTGCCAGTCATGAGTGCAATAGGTAATCCGCCTGGCATTAAAGCCCATTGACCAGATACGACAACGTTCTTTACGCCTTTAATTTTGCCATCATAATAGAACATTGAACCTGTTGATGTGAATGCAAATGGCATATAGGCACCATGATAGGCATTCGTGTATCGGTTAAATGTCTTTGGAGTAACAATATCTATTATTTCTAACGAATCTTTAAGCGATGGAAACTTCTCGATTATACGTTTTTGAACTTCCAATGCTAATTTTTCTTTTTCGTAATTGTAAACAGGCTTTGTTTTATTTAACTCATCCCAATATTCATAGTCTTTATCGCTTTGAAAGATAAGGGTGTTAAGAATTGTTTTTCCATCAACAATGAAATAAGGATCATAATTATATGCTCTAGTTCTTAATGATTGAACAAATGAAGTTCCTGCTTCAAAAGGTTCAACAGGGAATTCATAGGTAGATGTAATGCCGAGTTCCCTATATTTCTTCTCATCAACAGAGAAAGTAACAAGAGCACATGATTGGGTCGGATATATTTTTTGAAGTCTTCTTCGCTTTTCAAATCCTTTGATAACGTACTTATCTTTCAGAAGATGGGAGATTGTTTCAAATGAATCGCATGCTGCAATGACATAATCAGCTTCAACGATTGTTCCGTCTTTGAGTTTTACACCTTTTGCAACACCGTCTTTAATGACAATTTCTTCAACTTCTTTTGCGTAATGGATTTTTCCACCCACGTGTTCATATTCCCTAACCATATTATTAATAATGGTTTTTGATCCGCCTTTTGGAACTCCTCCATTTCCAACAGAAACAGTTCCGAAAGCATATAAAGTTGTATAAAGATTTCCATCACCTGGAACAATATGGTTTAAAAGATATCTAATTGCAGGAGATTTGAACTTTAAACTATATTTATAGTTACTTTTTTTGCTAGCGTAAAAATAGACATTTAAATAAGGTAATAAACTAAGGCCAACTTTCATCAATTTCCAAAGTGACATTTCCGATAAAGGAATATCAATTGGAAGATGGAGATTTTGGAACGCTAAAATGAGCTTAATTGTCTTCTTTATTAATCTTTTATCTTCAGGAGAGATTTCGATTAATTCCTGTTCAAGCTTATTTAAGTCACACCAAAGAGTGATAGGTGTGCCTTCGCAGATGATAGTGCCAAAATTATCAGGCTCAATTATATCTTCTTGAGTAAAGGCGCCAACATCCTTCCACATGTAGTTGATTTCGGTTCCTTCTCTAGTGCCGGTAAGCCAGTGAATGCAGCCATCAACAGTGAAACCTTTTCTAGTCCACGAAGTGCATAGGCCTCCTGCAACAGGATTCTTTTCATAGATTTCAGTTATAAATCCATGTTTTTGGCCATATATTCCACTAGATAAACCGGAGATTCCTCCACCTACAATGATTATCTTTTTTAAACTATCGTTTTTAACCTTCTTCATTTGGACTAACTATTATAATTGTTTGATTTATTTAATAAAACAAAAAAGATTGTTTGCTTTTAACTGATTAATAATGATAAAATCACTATCACAACTTTCTTTAGGACCTATAAGGCCTAAGGCGGAAGGAGTAATGAAATGAAAAAAGGAATTCATCCAGAATCACACAAAATCACAGTTACATGTGTATCTTGCGGAGCAACATTCGAAACTCACTCCACAAGCAAATCAATCCACGTTGATACATGCTCAAACTGTCACCCATTCTATACTGGTAAACAAAGATTTGTTCAATCAGATGGACGTGTTGATCGTTTCAATAAAAAATACGGTCTTAAATAAGAAAATAAAAGAGCTCGCGAATGTGCGAGTTTTTTTATTATTCATAACGCATAATTTTATAGTGGTTTTAAATTTTATTTAATTGGTTTATAATTAATTTGTTAGCTATTTGGTTAACTAAGGAGAAAACTATATGAATAAAAATGTCAAATTAGTATTAACCTTATCTTCAGTAGCAATTTTACTTTGCTCTTGCCGAGGCGGAAGAGGACGTGGCTCAAGTGTTGTTCCACCAACAAGTGGTGATGTACCAACATCTGTAGATCCAGGAACATCTGTTGAACCTGCAACGTCAACTGATCCAGGAGATTATTACGCTTCTATAGATTCAAGCCTCATGGGCCAAGACTTAGTAAATGCTTTAAACGCTCTTAATAATACAAAAAGAACGTATCTAGTCGGTTATGATGCTATGTTAAATAAACCTGCTCAAGGTTTTTATGTTACAGATCCAGGAGAATCTCGTAATAAATATACACTTACTTCTTTCTATTCTGGCACTGAAAGAAAAGGCACAAGTGGAATGAACCGTGAACACGTTTGGCCAAAATCACATGGTGGCAACTTAGTTGAAGACGATATTCATATGCCAAGACCAACTATTACAGCTGAAAATGGCTCACGTGGTAATTCTTTCTATGTTGAAGGAATGAAGACAGAACATAATGGTTGGGATCCAGCCATGGAAGACTTCGGTCTAGAATCATATCGTGGCGATTCAGCCAGAATTATCTTCTATTGCGCGATTGCTTCAACCCAATTAAAGATTATTGATTCTGCTACATCTACCGGTTCTAACCAAATGGGCAAATTATCTGATTTGTTAAAATGGAATCTTAAATATCCTGTTTTAGAAAGAGAAAACATTCGTAATGAAGGCGCTCAATCATTACAGGGTAATAGAAATCCATTTATCGACCACCCAGAATACGCATGCCGTATTTGGGGCAATACAAATTCAACAACAAAGCAAATTTGTGGGATGTAATTAATATGAAAAAGAACGTTAAATTAATTGTTACAGTTTCATCTATCGCACTTTTATTATGTGCGTGTAGAGGCGGGCGTGGGAGAGGCTCTGAAAGTTCAATCCCTTTACCATGGGTTAGTAGTTCTACAACCATTGTTCCAACAACCGGAAGTGCACCAACTACCGGTGGTACCACTCAAGGTGGATCAAGCGGGACAACTGGCACATCTCAAGCTAGTAGCACAACAGGAACAACACAAAGCGGATCGAGTAGTACGACATCATCTTCACATGGAACCAGTTCTACTCAATCTAGTTCTTCATCGCATACTACAAGTTCTACCCAGCCAACCTCTATTACTCCTACGTCGCAATCCAGTGATGTCCAAGCATACTATGCTTCTATCAGCGATTCACTTTCAGGAACCTCTTTACTAAATGCTCTAAATTCTTTAAATAATTCAAAGAAGACAAGGAATGTAACTTATAACGGGATGAAAACATTCGCTGCAAAATGCGATATTGATCCTGATGGTTCAGGCAAAATCATTGGTTTTTATGATAATGCGAAAATCGGCCCGGCTTGGGATAGTGCCGCCACATGGAATAGAGAACACGTTTGGCCTGATTGTAGAGGAGGAAACCTTGTTGAAGGTGATGCACATATGCCTAGACCTGCATCTGTGTCTGTAAATAGTGACCGTGGAAGTAAGGGGTTCGGAACCGAATCATATGACCCAGGACAATATGTGGCTTATTATAGGGGAGTTTGCGCCCGAATTATCTTTTATTGTGCTATTGCAAACAAAAATTTGAAGCTAATTGAAGACCCGATTAATTACAGTGGTGGAAGTCCAAGTGATTCAATGGGATGTTTAAGCGATATGCTTAGATGGAATCTTCAATATCTCCCATCAGACACATCTTTTACTGGTGGTAACGATCTTGCACGTCGAGTTGAATTGAATAGAAATGAAGTCATCCAAAAAGATTCGGCTGGTCAAGGAAATAGAAATCCATTTATTGATCACCCAGAATACGCCTGCCGTATTTGGGGTAATACAAATTCAACCACAAGATCCGTTTGTGGAATGTAATTCCGCTTAATAGAACAAGGAGTACCTCATATGAAAAACAAGTTCTATATTACTACGCCTATTTACTACCCAAGCGCAGAAGCGCATATTGGGCATGCGTATTGCACAGTCATGTGCGACATTTTAGCTCGTTATAAGAGACTTAGAGGTGTAGAAACCTACTTCTTAACCGGCACTGATGAACACGGCCAAAAAATTCAAGAGAAGGCCAAAGACAAAGGTGTCACTCCACAACAATATGTCGATGAAATCGCTGCAAAATTCATTGATTTATGGAAAGAATTAAGAATTTCTAACGACGATTTTATTCGTACAACTCAAGATAGACACGTTAAAGCAACACAGAAGGTTTTTTCAAAACTTTTTGCTAATGATGATATCTATTTAGGAAAGTATGAAGGTTGGTATTGTACGCCGTGTGAATCGTTCTGGACTGACACTCAAGTTGGTGAAGATCATCTTTGTCCAGACTGTGGACGTCCAGTTCATAAGGAAGTAGAAGAAGCCTATTTCTTCAAGACACAAAAGTATCTTCCTCAACTATTAAAAGAAATGGATGAAAATCCAAAATTCATCCTCCCTATCGCTCGTAAAAACGAGATGATGAATACATTTATTAAACCAGGATTAAATGATCTTTGTGTTTCTCGCACATCATTTGATTGGGGCGTGCCAATTTTAGAAAATCCAAAACATGTTATGTATGTTTGGTTAGACGCACTCAGTAATTATATTACTGCTCTTGGTTACGGTAGCGATAACGATTCGTTATTTAAGAAATTCTGGGCTGACCCAAATTGCGAAATCGTTCATGTTGTCGGAGCAGATATTTCTCGTTTCCATGTTATTTATTGGCCAATGTTTTTAACAGGCTTAGGATTAAGACTCCCAGACCGTGTATTCGTTCATGGCTTATTAGATTTAAATGGCGACAAGATGTCCAAATCAAAAGGCAATGTTGTTTCACCTCTTCCTTTAATCAAACGATATGGTGTTGATGCTGTAAGATGGTTCTTAGCTCGTGAATTTGCATTTGGCTCTGATGGTCGCTTCACTTCTGAACTATTTGCCGAAAGAACAAACATGGATTTAGCGAACAACTTTGGCAATCTTGTCAATCGCACATCTGCTATGATTGTTAAGTACTTCGATGGCGTTGTTCCAGAACTTAGAAGTCCAAGTGAAAAAGAAGAAAATATTCGAGTTTTGACTGAAAAAACTGTTAAAACATACGAAATCTGCATGGATGATTTAAAGGTTTCTGAAGGATTAACTGCAGTTGGTGAATTACTTAATGCTGCAAATAAATATATCGAAGAATCTCAACCTTGGGTCTTATCCAAAGAAGGAAGAATTGAAGAATTAGGTAATGTAATGGCTGTGTTAGTTAACTCAATTGTTACTGCTACAAAACTACTTTCTCCAGTTCTAGTTGAATC
This sequence comes from uncultured Erysipelotrichaceae bacterium, assembly GCA_902796125.1. Classification (GTDB taxonomy): domain Bacteria; phylum Bacillota_I; class Bacilli_A; order RFN20; family CAG-826; genus Fiminaster. Next base: position 15,742 of record CADBNT010000003.1, read on the forward strand.
AGCGCCTAAAGTTTACGCGCAATTTGGATTAAACAAGGAACAAGAAAAGTACGACCTCGTTTATGAATTCTGTCCATTTAAAGGCAATAAGGTATCTAGATGTGATCCTTTATTCCCGAGACTTGATATAAAGGTTGAAACTGAATATATTGATTCAATCTCAAAACATTAAAAAAATGACTCAGGCAAACGCTTGAGTCTTTTATTTATTTAAGTAGTTATAAAGCAATAGAGATTGGTATGGAGAATAACCATAAATACGGTAAATTATTTCCCCACCTTCTTCAGTTTCTTCAACGTCATCGGTATCGATATAGGCACTTGTATTTTCATTTGCAGAAATCTCCAAATATAAGTTATTAAAGAATTCTCCTATATCACCCAAAAGATCGTGTTCTTTCCAGTATTTATTTATATAAGAAGCATCTCCCCAGATTTTGCTATCAATACCTTTAATAAAATCGGTGTAATCGGATTCAATATTTGTCGCTTTTACTAAATTTCCAAGTGAGAAAAATGTAGCCATATATGCAGAGTATTTGATGTATGAATTATCGCTATTTAAACATACATACGCAGCAACTAAATTAGCATCTTCTTCCCTCATTACGCCTTTACTATGCGCTAGCTCGTGAGCGAGTGTTACGGGTATCTCTGCAGCAGGGGCGTCAATGTTGTAATTAGGCTCATATGTAGCTGGAAATGTAATGCCTGTAATCTGTAATTGGCTATAAAGCCAACTAAGCATATACATAGGTTTTCCGTTTAAAGTAAATTCATGATAATAATCTTGTCCGTCTAGTAGTTTGAATTCATCTTTTACAAGTCTATTTAATTCATCCCAAGAGTATGGATTAATAACAGATCCATCCTCTCTAAATGTAAGTTCGTTTGCTACTTTGTTAAAGTCCTCTTCATAATACATAGCCATTTCTTTATAGATGGATGTACCTTCAAAGATTTCTTCGTATTGCGGGACAGGTGGTCTATCACGATAATAGCCTAATCCAAACGTCATTGCATAACATGTAAGAGCGCTTGCAATTACAATGCCTAAATCAATGATTCTAGTGAATGATTTTTTAATACCTTTTTTGGAAGTGTGAATAATGAAAAATACTAGCCATAAAATTAAAGAAATTACTATTAAGAAGAGTGATATTTCAAATATGGAAAATGGTATCCATGTAAAAGCGTGTCCAAAGATGAAAGCAAAGAACTTTCCAACAGTTCTTGTGTAGCCCTCAGACACACCTGGAATATATCTAATTAGGAACAATAAAAGGAATGTAAATAATCCTCCTCCTAAAGTAATTAATCTTCCTCTTAATGTGATCTTTCTTCTTCCTTTAAGACAACGTTTATCTTTAGCAATAATGTCGTCGCACATGTCATAAATAGACTCTTCGACAGGACGTGCTTTAAACCCTAATTCGTTTATGGCCTTACTGCTATCGAAATAATTGTTGTTTTCAATAGTTCGAATAGCAGTTTTTGTGTATAAAGGAGTGATGTGGAATAGTTTGCAGAAAAATGAATAGATAGGTGCGACGAATTTTATAAACCAACACGGCAGTTTTAGGCGCAATTTTTTGCGGTTGTAATGTTCAGCAATAATGTTCAAAAAATCAGATATTTGCATGGATTTTGCACTAATTATGTAGTTATTTCCAAGCTTACCTTTATCAAGCGCTTTTAAAGAAATTTCGGCTAAATCTCTGACGTCAATTAAACTATAGGATCCGTCCTTAACTGAGGCAGGAATATGGCCTTTTAGGAAAGCTTTCACTAATGAAGTAAAATCACCACACTTAGGATCGTCAGGACCAATAATTCCAGATGGATGGATAGTAATTGCGTTGAGCCCTTTTTCAGCCATTTGCTTGATATACTTTGCAGTCATGGACTTACTAAAGGCATAGCATCCTTTTTCAGGATTATCTTCAAATGGATTAGATTCATTAATGCTTTGATTCTTGCCTATATTTTTAAAGGCTGTTGTGGAAGATATATAAAGAAACTTTTCTACTTTATTTCTATAAGAAATATCAGCAAGATTTTTTGTTCCAAAATAGTTTGTGTCGAAAATAGCTTTTTCAAATTTATCATTAATTGAGATATATGCAGCGCAATGAATAACTATTTGTTTAACGTCATCGGATTTTTTTGTACTTAAAAATCTTTCGCAGGCATCTTTGTCTCGAACGTCTCCAAAAACAAGAGACACTTTATCTTTAATTTTTGAAATACGTTCAGTTTTTTTTCGAATTAAAAGAACAACTTCCTCATTTTGTTTTAGAAGAAGCTTTAATATTTCGTTTCCAACCCATCCTGTCGCACCAGTAAGGTAATAGATTTTATGCATGATAATATGATAGCAAATAATTTAATAAGTGTCTTCGTATACGAAAACAAACATTATTACGCTTTGTTATGTTATTCTATTCATATGTCGATATTAAAACTCCCTTTAAGCTTTGCGAAAAGAAACATGGCGAAAGGTGAAAAGAAATTTAATAATTCCCATCGAAGCTATGGAAACTATAACGTAAAAAAAGATCTTTCGTATGTCGATGATGGTTTAAGAGAACATAAGTTGGATATTTATACCCCAGTCAAAGATTGGAACGGAATAACCATCTTAACTATTCATGGTGGGGGCTACGTTCATGGTTGGAAAGACACAAACTCAGTTTTTATTTCTTGGTTTGTTAATAAAGGCTTTTCTGTTGTATCGATGAATTATCGCTTAGCAAGCCAATTTGATGACGTTGCATTTCCGGATCAAGTTAGAGATGTTATTGCTGTTTTAAAGTTTATCGAACATAACTGGAAATATTATGGAATAAGCAAAGATAAATTATGCATCATGGGAGATTCTTCGGGTGGGCATCTTTCACTCATAACTGATATAGTCTTCCACGATAAAGAAGCACAAGATTTCTATAAAATAGAAAAATTGCCAAACGTCAAGATAAATGCAGTTGCCTTAAACTCTCCGATGTATGACTACGCAGAAGTTGTGAAATTAGGTCAAAAACTATTAACCAAAAAGTCATGTAGAGACCTTTTCTCAAAGAACTATTTAGACCAAGAATACGTAAAACTAAATAATCCAAAATATTACCTTCATAAGAAGATTCCTCTTGAGCCATTGTTTGCTAATTCAGCAGCGAAGGATTTCTTTAATAATCAGACTCGTTTGCTTAAAAAAGATTGTGACAAACTCGGTTATAGTCTTGAATACATTTTTGAGCTTGTAGCAGATAAAAGAGTAGGCCATGTATACAATCACTTTATTCTCGATGACGAAGAAGGAATTAGATGCAATGAAGCAATGGTTAATTTCTTCATAAAAAATGTGAATGTTGATAAATAATTATCAATTTAATAGAATTATTTGCATATGAAAAAGCTAGATCAGAGTAAAACACCATATTTAGACGCACTAAAGAAATATGTAAGTGCTGATGTACTTCCTTTGGACGTTCCAGGACACCATATGGGAAACGTCTCTAATAAGTTAAAAACATTTCTTGGAAGTCAAACATATAGATGTGATATCAATGCTCCAATTGGAATGGATAACTTAGCAAACCCATCAGCGGTTTTAAAACAAGCCGAAGATTTATTTGCTAATTTTGCCCATGCGAATCACAGTTTCTTTTTAATTAATGGCACATCAAGCGGAATCCTCGCTATGATTATGACTGTATGTAAAGCTAATGATAGAATCATTCTTCCACGTAACGTCCATAAATCAATTATTAGTGCTTTAATTCTTTCAGGTGCATCGCCTGTGTACATCATGCCTCGCATCGATAGCGCGCTTGAAATCGCAAACCAACCATCTGTGGATGATTATGTTAAAGCAATGCAAAAATATCCTACTGCTAAAGCAGTGTTTGTAATTAACCCTACTTATTTTGGTGCTGTCGCTGATTTAAAACGCATTGTTAAAGAAGCTCACGCTAGAGGAATGAAAGTTCTTGTTGATGAGGCTCATGGTGCGCATTACTACTTCGATAGACAAGGTCCTGTTTCTGCAATGGATGCAGGAGCAGATATGGCTGCTGTTAGTTTTCACAAAACAGGCGGAAGCCTAACTCAATCTAGCGTTCTTTTACTTAAATCTAACGACATTGATCCAGCTATTGTTCAAAAGACACTCAATATTATTAACACAACATCTCCATCAACACTTTTAATGGCGTCAATTGATGCAGCACGACAATATGTTGCAACGAAAGGTGCCGAAAACATGGCAAGAGTTCATGCTCTTTCCAAATATGTTCGCGATGAGATTGCTAAAATCAAAGGATTTAAGCCATGTAATAAAAGTCATTTCCTTAGTAGAGGATGCTTTGACTATGATGATACAAAATTAGTTATTCAACTAGAGCATCTAGATATCAATGGTTTTGATTTATATCATCTCTTAAAAGATCAATACAATATTCAGATGGAGCTTGCTGAAACATATGTTGTAATGGGAATTTTAGCCATTGGTTCTAGCAAAGCTCAAATGGTTAGACTTGTTAAAGCGTTAAAGGATGTTTCAAAGAAACACTATAACAAGAAATATGATTATCAACACCATGCTTTTGGTGTCGACTTCCCATTCCAAATTGTACGCCCACGTTCTGCGTATCATGCGCCAGGAATTAAGCTTCCAATTAGCAAAGCTATCAATACAATTTCTAAAGAATCAATTATGATTTATCCACCTGGAATCCCATTAATTGTTCCAGGAGAAGTTTTCACTAAAGAACTCGTCGATAGAATAAAAGAATATAAGAAGTTAGGTGTAACCATTTTAAGTGACTATGGTGCTGATGTTATCAATGCCATCGATGTCGAAAAATGGCCATATTACCACGTTTATAAAAACAAACTTAACGACTATCTTGAAAAGAGACTTACCACACCTCGTGGTGACGATTATGAAATGCCATTTGAAGGTGGTAAACACAGTGGCACAATTGTTCTTCTTCCATATCGTAAAGATACTTGGAGAAAGAATGCTGAACCAGCCATTAAGAACTATAAAGAAGTCATTACAGCTATTGCGAAATATGAGCCTGTTTATGTTGGAATTTCACCAAGAATTTATGACAAAGTCATAAATAGATTTTCAAATATTAAGAATGTTTATCCAATAAAGATTAAATACAATGACGCCTGGGCAAGAGATAATTCTCCTATCTTTGTTACAAACGGTAACAAGATGAGAATAGTTGATTTTAGATTCAATGCCTGGGGTGGCGAAGTCGATGGACTTTATTCTAACTACAAGGATGATGATTTATTAACCAAAAACCTCGCCAAGAAGTTTGGTGTCGAACGTTATTATCTTGATGATTTCATCCTTGAAGGCGGAAGTATCCATGTCGATGGAGAAAAGACCTGTTTAGTCACAAAAGCCTGTCTTTTATCCAAAGGTAGAAACCCACTTTTAAGCCAACTTGAAATCGAAGAAACATTGAAGATTTACTTAGGTGTTAGTAAGGTTATTTGGCTTGATCATGGTATTTATGAAGATGAAACAAATGAGCATATCGATAATATGGCATGTTTCATTAGACCTGGAGTTATCGCTTTAGCATGGACCACCGATAGAAGTGATCCTCAATACGCTTATTCAAAAGCAGCATATGATGTGCTTAAGAATTCAACTGACGCTATGGGCCGTAAGTTTGAAATCGTTAAGATTAAGCTTCCAAAGCCACTTTATATGTCAAAGAGTGAGGCTAAAGGAATTAAGAATAGTAGATATGACGCCAAGCCAAGAACCGAAGGTTCTAGACTTGCTGCCTCATATATCAACTTTTACCAAGGCGAAAAATTCGTTATTCTTCCAGCCTTTGGAGTTCCTGAAGATGCTCTTGCTAAAAAACAACTTCAAAAACTCTATCCAGAAAAAGACATTATCCAAATCGAATCTAAAGAAATATTGCTCGGCGGTGGAAACATTCACTGTATCACTATGCAAATTCCATATAATGAGGAGTTTATAAAGAAAAATGAAAATTAAAGTTGCTATCACTCAAATGAGTTGCTCATCAAACTACGATGAGAACATTTCTAAAGCAGAAAAATTAGTTGAAGAAGCTGCTAAAAAAGGCGCAAATATCATACTTTTGCAGGAATTATTCTCAAATTTATACTTCTGCCAAGTTGAAGATTATGATAAATTTGCCCTTGCAGAAGAAAGAGAAAAATCGCCTCTTATCAAACACTTAAAAGCTGTTGCAAAGAAATATGGTGTTGTTCTTCCTATTTCCTTTTTTGAGAAATCTGGAACCAACTATTTTAATTCTTTAGTGATGATTGATGCTGATGGAAAAGATCTCGGCTTATATAGAAAGACTCATATTCCAACAGGCCAATGTTATGAAGAAAAATTCTACTTCTCTCCAGGTGATACTGGCTTTAAAGTTTTTAAGACAAAATTTGGTAGAGTAGGCATCGGAATTTGCTGGGATCAATGGTTCCCTGAAACAGCAAGAATTTTAGCACTTGAAGGTGCAGAAATTATTCTTTATCCAACCGCCATTGGAAGTGAGCCTGTTTTAGTCAGAGACTCAATGCCACACTGGAGAAATACGATGTGCGGTCATGCGGCTGCAAACATTATTCCTGTCTGTGCTTCCAACAGAGTTGGAAAAGAAGTAGCTGGTGACTCATCAATGGTCTTCCAAGGCTATTCTTTTATCGCTAACCAATATGGTGAAGTCGTTGAAGAAATGGACCGTAAAGAAGAAGGTGTGAAAGTTCACGAATTCGACCTAGAAGAAATCGATAAAGAAAGAGTATCTTGGGGTGTGTTTAGAGATAGACGTCCTGAGTGCTATGGAAAGATAAAAAAGTATTCAAAATAAATGAATAAAAACGATAAGAAAAAAGATATTAATCGTGGAAAGGTAAACCCTAATTCCATCAAAGAATTTAAGGTTAAGGAGGAGTGCGAACTTCTCCCTTTTCTAATTGAGAAATATCCTCATCTTTCTCGTAACAACGTAAAGTCACTTTTAAGCAACCATCAAGTCGCTGTTGATGGCGCTCCTGTAAGTCAGTTTAATTTGAAACTAGTGAAGGATGATATCGTTATTGTTTCGAAGTTTAGAATTGCTAAAAAACATCGTCAAAACCTCCCTATTTTATTCGAAAATGACGATTTAATCGTTATCAATAAACCTAGTGGGTTGCTCTCTGTTGCAAGCGATACTGAAAAAGGTAGAACCGCTTATCGAATGGTTACTGATTATGTTCAACAAAAAGATAAGCACAACCGCATTTATGTTGTTCATAGGTTGGATGAAGACACATCTGGTGTCCTTGTGTTCGCCAAAAATCCAAAGCTTCAAAAAGAGCTTCAAAACAATTGGTCTGATATTGTTAAGTCTCGTGGCTATTATGCAATTGTTGAAGGCAAGATGAACAAAAAGGAAGATACCCTTGTGAATTATCTTAAGGAAAACGCATTGAATTTAATGTATGTTTCAAATGATAAAGTAAATGGTAAAAAGTGTATAACTCATTACAAAGTAATGAAAGATAATGAAAACTACTCATTATTAGATGTGAATATTGATACTGGTAGAAAGAATCAAATTCGTGTTCAACTTGGCTATTTAGGACATCATGTTATTGGTGATGATAAATATGGTGAACCATCTGATCCATTAAAAAGACTTGGACTTCATGCTTACGAATTAATCTTTGTGAATCCAATTAGCAAGAAAGTTTATAAGTTTATAGCTCCAATGCCTGAAGAATTTAAAAAATTATTCAATTAATTCCAATACTCGATAAATACGGATGAGCGAGTGCCCATCCGTTTTTTATCGTTTATCAACAAAGTTGTGTTAAAATAAATGACATGGAAATGAGTGTTGCTGAAAAGCATCAAGTCAAAACTAAACTAAGAAGCATGTTTAGCTTCATATTTGATAGGAATTCATTTTTCTATTATGTACTTTTATTAATTGTTGTTGGTTTTGCTTTCTTTACCTACGCCTTATTTACTGAACACTTTACTACTCCATTCAGTGGAGATTATTCTCAACAAGCATATCCTTTTTACTATAACTTCTATGACGATTGGTGGACTTTCTTTAAGACTGGTAAGTTCCCATTTTATGATTCAAATACATTTATTGGTGCAGATAACGTCTTTGCTAACACCTATTACGGACTCTTCTCACCTTTCACTTTTCCTATTTTGTTCTTTCCAAGAAGCTTCATTCCTCAAGCAATGGCTCTTCTTAGTATTGCTAAATTAGTTACTGGTGGACTTTTGTTTCGCGTTTATTTGAAATATATGGGCTGCAAAGAGACAACGGCTCGTATCTTCTCTATCGCGTATGCTTTTACCGGCTGGATGGCATATTATTTATGGTTTAACACCTTCTATGAAGTTCTTTCCTTCTTCCCGTTAGTCATTTTTGGCATAGAAAAGGTTGTTAGAGAAAGAAAGATTTGGGCTGTTAGCCTTGGATTCTTCTTAATTGGAATAGGAAACTATTTCTTCCTTTTAACAATAGGAATTTTTGGCGTTATTTATGCTGGATTTAGATTTTTCCAAACACTAAAAGATAGAAAATTAAAAGATCATTTTATCGTAATTGGATTAGGAATTGCAGGGTTTTTATTAGGGTTCATGTTGTGCTCTATTGTAGTAGCACCTGCACTTTTTTCGTCGTTTGGAATTGATAGATCGACTAGTGGAAAATATTGGTCAACTCTTAAGGAAGCTATTGGTGAACATAACTGGTTTATGGTTTTGAAAATCATGTTCACTTATTGGCACCCATCAATCGCTAACTGGGGTTATGATCCAACTCGATATTACTTTTCTTATGGCTTCCCATTAGCATCTTATTTCTTCCCAACCGTTTCAGGAAGATATGTTAACCTCATTCATTACACTGAATTTGAAAACTCTGGAAGCTCATTATTCTATTTCACGCCTTGTATCATTCTTCTTTTCGCTTCGTTATTTAGATCGATTAAAAATGGTAAAGTTTCTCACTTTATTGCTCTAGCAATAGTGCTTGTTTGTTTATTTTGTCCATTCGTTTATTTTTTAATAGGCGCTTTCTCAAACTGCTATGGGCGTTGGGAAATTGTTGTTCCTGTTATTGGTTTAACTTATATAGCGCTTAATTTCGATCATAGAGATGAGATGTCTAGACGCTCAATCATTGTTTCAGGCATTTTTGCTTTTGCATGTATGATTGGAGTTTTCTTCCTTGCTAAATACATGATTAGCGTTTTCGGTAAGAAAAACGACACATCGACTCTTCCTTATATTGATGAATTTGGCGATGTTTGGGGTGTTGTAATATACGAACTTGTTTTAGTTATTCTTGAAACCTTCCTATTAGGAAAATTCTGGAAGAAATCATTCTTGCCGCTTATTGTTAATTGCTTAATTATTATTGAAGCTATTGTTATGGGCAACATGGTTGCTAATATGCATTTCTTACAAAGCATTGAAACAAGTATCAATGGTGGAGAATCTCAATTTGCGACTGAAGTAGCAATTATTCAAGGTATTAATAATCAGGATAAGAGTTTCTTTAGAATTCAAAATCCAAGCGTTGATGAATATCATCCAAATCTTCCAAACGCAGAAGGATATAACGGAATCTCTACATTCCACACCTTCTATAACAACGAAGTCGATGATTTTGTTCATATGACGCAAATAACAAACCACGATACATCATGGTCTGGCCTCGCATATGGAAAACACGCGAATTTAGACGCGTTTTTAGGTGTTAAGTATTATTTAACCCAAGACATGGATACAACCTACTACATCAACTATTCTGACGGTCATAGAGAAACATACGTATTTCCTGCGAACGTTCCAATGAACTATGAGTATCAAGAAGAGTTAAGTGGTAGTGGTTACCGCGTATGGAAAAACAAATATCAAATTAATTTTGGAACATCTTATGATGTCTTGTATTACAAGCACAGAAATGAAAATAATCCTAAATTTAATGATTTCTATAGAAGCTCATATCTTTATTCTGATTTCGTTAGGAACGAAGAAGCTTTATTCTCTGGTGCTATTTTAAATGACTCAGATTTAGAAGAAGTTATTAATAACTATCCTGGAGTGTTTACTGCTAAAACCGCTCCTGCTAGAGAGGCTAGAGATATTGGAGTTGCTCTACAAGGTATTTATGGAATTCATGAAGAAAACTGTTGGTTTGATCCATTTAATCCAATGCAATATATTGACTCTGAGCATCTAATCAATCCTAGTGAAAGCGAATTACCAGTTAACAAGTATCAATTAGTCTATAAACCAACTGCGCTTGATTCGTTTGAAATTGGCGCGACTGGTGGCTATTACATGTTTGATTATCCAACTAGACAAACTTGGGGTGAAGATTACTCTGCTGCCGTGTTCCTAATTGGAATGGATGACAAAGTCATCAAATTTGATGATTTACAAAATGGTGCAAATTCAAATGCAACTGGGCATATCATTCGTGGCTTATATTCAGACGTTAAGATTAAACGAATAATCGTTATACCTCTTTCTAGTGCTTACTATAAACAATTACCAGCCCTTTATTATGAAGACTGGGGCGATGTCACTGATAGGTTCCAAAACGCTATTGATAATGGTTTAAGCGATGTCACATATTCTGTTAATGATTTCACATTCAAAACTAATTATGAGAAAGAAAGATTTGTTATTACTCAAGTAGCGTATACGCAAGGCTGGAAAGTAAACGCCATAAATACCCAAGGCGTTAAAACGCAACTAAAAACATATAATGCCCAAGGTGGATTTGTAGGATTTGTTGCACCAAAAGGTGAATATAGATATGAAATGAGTTATATGACCCCAAATCTTGAAAAATGGTTTGCAGTCTCAGTCGCAGGTCTTACAGGAGTGGTAGTTTTTACTGCACTTCCATTCGTGCTTAAGAAGATAAAAAAAGATTCCAAGAAGGAATCTAAATAAATTTATTAATTTACGTGGAATATCTTATAGATATAGTTTTTGTTTATTCGCGTAATTTCAGATACTTGTTTAATAGCATCTTTAGTTGATAATCCAGATTCAACTAGGTTTTCAACCATAGAGATTATTTCGTCATTGTTAACGTTAGGTTTTAGCTCTCCTAATGAACCTTCCACAACGATAACCATTTCCCCTTTTAGCGTCTCAGGATCGATTTCAGATAATTCTTTTAATCCGGCACGGATATATTCTTCATGTTTCTTGGTAAGTTCTCTGGCGATGCAAGCCTTTCTGTCACCAAGAATGGTAAACATATCAATGAGTGTTTTTTGAATACGATGAGGTGACTCATAAAAGATTAATGTTTCTTTTCTTTTAAAGAGTTCTCTAAGCTCTTCTAGTCTTACTGATTCTTTAGCATTTAAAAAGCCGTGAAAATAGAAATGATCACTTGCGAGACCAGAAGCCACTAAAGCATTCAAAGCAGCATTTGGTCCCGAAATTGCAGAGATATTTATATTATTTTCTAAGCAAACTTTCGCTAATCTTGCTCCTGGATCGGAGATGCATGGATAGCCAGCGTCAGAGACATAAGCAACACTTTTTCCTTCTAATAAAGCCTTAACAACTTTATCGGAAGCTTCCATCTCGTTATGCTCTCTAAGGGAGATTAAAGGTTTTGAAATATCGAAGAAACTTAAAAGCTTTCCTGTGTTTCTTGTATCTTCACATGCAATTAAATCAGCATTAGAAAGAACCTCGATTGCTCTTGGTGTCATTTCGTCAAGATTTCCAATCGGAGTGGCGACAAGATATAACAATGGTTTTTTGCTTTCGAAATTTAAAGATCTCATTTTCTAAATTTGCTTCTATATTCTTTTAAGTCTTTTAAATCGATGAATCGGACATCGTCTTCTGATTCAAGTTTAACAACTCTAGATAAGACATTAATAGCAGTGACCTTAAATGACACGCCATCTTGCTCGAATTGATCACCAATTCTTGGGAAGTCTTTCTTTAGTTCGGTATAGGCATCATCTTCATAAAGAAGACAACAAATTAACTTGCCACAGTGACCACTTAATTTTGGAATATTTAATGAAAGCATTTGGTTCTTTGCTCTATTAATAGAGATACCTTCAGAATTAACTAAAAATGTTGAGCAACAAAGTGGAAGACCACATATTCCAATTCCACCTACGAACTTGGCTTTATCACGTGGTCCAATTTGACGTAATTCAATACGGCAGTGGAAACGATAAGCAAGAACCTTTAATAGTTCACGGAAGTCAACGCGATCATCAGCAACATACGCAATGGTGAGTTTAGTGCCATCAAGAGCATATTCGGCATCAATTGGTCTCATCTCTAAACCGAGATTGTTAATCTCAGTCATCGCAATGCGCATTGCTTCTTTAGCTCTTTTAATGTTCTCATCATAGATGAGTAAATCGTCTTCTGTTGCAATTCTGATAACCGGTTTTAATTCTAGTTCGGATTTGTATTTAGAAATTGGTTCTGGAATAGTGGTGGCTTCACCAACTTGCATTCCACGGACAGATTCAGCGACGACCTTTTGGCCGATTTTTATATCAGGAACATCTGTTCCAAAATAATATGATTTTCCGGAGTTAGAAAATTTAATTCCAACATAATGAGTAATATTCATTATTTTCCCTCCTTTGTAATTTGATAAACGATGTGATCAAGTAGTAAACCGATATTAACATTTAAATCCAGTTTATTACTTGCAGTCATGATTGTTATAAGTGATTTGTCAATATTAGACAAGTGACTTATAAGTTCACGCAGTATTGTATCATAACTTTTTAAAACAATATCTTCACCAATTGAAAGATTTAGTAAGTTTTGAAATACTTCGGCAAGCATCTTTAAATAAAGCCTTGCGATATCGTTTGTTTTTATCTTTGGAATAATTAGTCTTTCACATGTGAAAATAGCGTCTTCAGGACTCATTAATAGCGAATTTAATTGATCGTTAAGAGCTTGCTTAGCGATTTGATAATTATCTTCTTCAGAAACTCTTTTAATTGTATTGGAGTCGTTATAGAAGGCGCTTAATAGCTCTGCGTCTTCGTCTAAAACGCCCATTTCAAGAGATTCGTTTATTACTTCGTTGCGATTAATTGCTTTAAAACGCAATACTTGAGTTCTAGAAATAATTGTTGGAAGAACTTTAGATTCGTTTTCTGTTGTTAAAAAAGCATAGATATTTTTACCTGGCTCCTCTAAGAATTTGAGAAGTGAATTAACAGCGATAGGAGTCATTGTTTCCACTAAATGAAGGACATAAATCATGATGCCTTTTGACTCTAATGCTGATTTATCAAAATTATCGATGATTTTTTCAATGTCACCTTTTTTAATTTTCCCCGCTTCTCCATCAAAAATCATGAAGTCAGGATAGTTACCTTCATCAACTCTCATGCATGTAATGCAATTATCGCAAGCGAGAGGATTTGGTTCATCACAAATCAAAGATTTGCCTAAATATATAGCAACGTCTTTTAAAGGCATTCCAACTGAGCCAGATAAAAGATATGCATGAGAAAGGTGATCGCCTTTAATAGCGTTTTCAAATGTTCTATATATAACTGGTTGGTGTTTCTTTAAATATTCGTTTATTTGCATTATTTAATACGAGCTTTAATAGCCTTATATGCATCTTCTACAACATCTTCAAATGGTTTAGATGCATCAAGGATAACGAAACGATCTTTAAAGCGTTCTGCTAAAGAAAGGAACGCTTTACGAACGCTATCGTGAAATTCAATTTTTTCTAAATCTAAGCGATTTACTTCTCTATTTTTATTCGCAGCAATTCTTGCTAAACCGATGCGAGGATCAATATCGAATAAAAGAGTGACATCTGGATAATATCCTTCAGTCGCAAACATGTTCATGGCAAGTACTTTATCGATGCCAAGATTTCTAGCTCCACCTTGATACGCTAAAGAAGAATCGAGGAAACGGTCTGAAATAACAATTTTTCCTTCTTTAGAAAGTGGCCATACTTTTTCAACTAAATGTTGTCTTCTACTTGCGGCATATAAAAGTGCTTCGGTAACAGGATCCATAGCAGTGTTTTTCTTATCTAAGATAACGTTGCGAATCTCTTCAGCGATTGGAGTGCCACCAGGTTCTCTAGTTAAAACAACTTCAAAGCCTTCCTTTTCGAGTCTTTCAACAACTTTTTTGGTAACGCTTGATTTACCTGAACCTTCTGGTCCTTCAATAGTGATAAACATAATGTTTCCTCCTAGATTTTCTTTCTGCCTTCAAGGGCTTTTGAGAGCGTAAGTGCGTCCGCGTATTCAAGATGTCCACCCATTGGGAGTCCATACGCAAGACGAGTTAAATTAACATCAAAGTTTTCAAGTATCTTTGCAAGATATAAAGCAGTGGTTTCACCCTCTGTTGTTGGGTTAGTAGCAATAATTACTTCTTTAACCCCATCTTCTTTGATTCTCCTTAAGAGACTATCGATATTTAGATCTTCAATACCAACACCGTTTATGGCGGATAAAGTTCCACCTAAAACATGATATTTTCCGTTATAGGAATTTAATTTTTCAAAAGCCACTACATCCTTTGGATATGAAACGACGATGATTTTGGTTTTATCTCTACTATCGTTAGAGCAAATGTCACAAATATCATCTTCAGTTAGTGTTCCACAAATAGGACATTTATGGACAGCTTTTTTAGCATCTTTTAAAGCATTTGAAAATAACTCAACATCTTCATCAGACATTTCAAGGACTGAATAAGCCATCTTTTCTGCGGACTTATGTCCCACTCCAGGAAGACGAGAGAATGAATCGGTTAATTTTTCAATGCTTTTAAGTTCTTTCATTAATATAAACCGCCCGGTCTACCAGTAATCTTTTCGTTAATAGCTTCTTCTTCTTTTGCAATTGCTTGATGCGCTTCATTGATTGCTAATGCAATCATTTCTTCAACCATCTCTTTGTTATCAGCGTCAAAAGCATCTTTATCAATGTCGATAGCTTTTACTGATTTATCACCCATAACAGTGACTTTAACTGCTCCGCCTTTTGAGATGACGAACTCTTTGGCTTTTAATTCGTCTTGAGCTTTCTTAAGTTCACGTTGCATCTTTTGGGCTTGCATAAGCATTTGTTGCATGTTCATATTACTTAATCTCCTCTATGTTGATTTTGATTTCGCTTGGTTTTGGAAGCTGAGATATTTGTCTTAAATTATGATATGCAGTGATAAGTCTCACCGATTCACTACGTGAAATAGAATAGACAAATACTTCGTGTCCAACCATTTTGTTTATGAGTTCAGATAATAATTTTTGATTTGATTTGATATTAGCTTTGGATGTTAGTTTTTCGAAGTCGTATTCAAGGACGACAAATTGTTTTGTAACAATAAATGGTCTTCCATCTTTTAAAAGTGAAACAACGCTTCCATAAGTTGGATGAGAAATATAAGCATTTAAATCACTCCACTTAGCAAGCAAAGCTTTTCTTGCTTCTTTATCTCCTAAAACCATGAGTTTGATAATCATGTCATCATCAAATTCATATTGATCACCATCAGATTCAATTTGAGGTTGTTCCTCATCGTCCATGAGTAACCAATCTGGAGCTTTTTCAATTTTTGGTTGTGCAGGAGCAGGCGCTGGCGCTGGTGCTGGTGCAGGTTCAGACATAGGCTCTGGTTTAATCTCCTCCATTGGAGGGACAGGATCCTCTTTAATAACAATCTCAGGCTCTTCCGCTTTAGGTGTGGCCTTTGGAGCTTGAACTGGTTTAACTTGAACCTTAGGAGCAGGGGCTTCTTCAGGTTCTTCTAATGTTGATAGTCGTAAAACGACTAATTCGAATAAAGTTTTGATATTATTAACGGTTTTGTAATCGATTTGAGCATTGATAAACGAACGAATAAATTCGTTAAGTTTTCTAGCATCGAATAATTGGACAAGTTCATCTGCTTCCGCTTCACTTAAAACTGTTAATTCGTGTTCATCTCTAGTTTTTCTTAATATAAGAACATCTTTGAGAATATCGAGAATATCGGATGTGAGACGTTTTAAATCCACTCCGCCTTCTGAGAAAGCGTTAATTCTTTCAAGAGTGCGAGAAACATCTCCGTTAGCGATATCTTTGATAAACTCAATTTTTTCGCGAGTGGATGCTAGACCAAATAAGGTAAAAACATCATCTTCTGATAATGTGTTTCCTGAATATGCAAGAATTTGATCAAGAATTGATAAAGCATCTCTCATTCCTCCATCAGCGAGTGAAATGATGGCTCTAACAGCATCCTTATCATATTGAACGTTTTCTTTTTCAAGAATCTTAATCATTCTTTCTTCAATATCAGCATCACTTACTTTAGTAAAATCATATCTTTGACATCTAGAAAGGATGGTTGGGAGAATGTTATGAGGTTCGGTTGTTGCAAGGATGAAAATGACATGTGCTGGTGGTTCTTCAAGAGTTTTAAGAAGAGCGTTAAAAGCGTTCATAGTCATCATATGAACTTCGTCGATAATATAGACTTTGTATCTCCCTTTAATAGGAAGATAATTAACTTTATCTATTAAATCTCTAACTTGTTCAACACCATTATTTGACGCAGCATCGATTTCAATAACATCTGGATGTGAACCTTCGGTTACTTCAACACAGTTAGAGCATTTATTGCATTGATGTCCAATGCCTTCTTCACAGTTGAGTGCTTTAGCAAATAGCTTTGCCATTGTAGTTTTTCCTGTTCCACGAGGGCCACAGAAAAGATAAGCATGAGCAATCTTGTTAGTTTCTAGTGCATTCTTTAAAGTACGAACAATATGTTGCTGACCTGCAACTTCTTCAAAGGTTTGAGGTCTATAAGTTCTATAAAGTGCTTTATATGCCATAAACAAATACCAAGAATGATTATACAAGTTTTAGATATCTATTAAAAGAACAAATACGAACATTTGATAGTATATCAACGCTTTATTGAGACATGCAGTTATGATATAATCAACTCCAGTTATGGAAAATAGCATGTTAAAACGTCTCGAGGCTACCAAAATTCGCCTTGAGGAAATCGATAAAGCTCTAATGGATGAGAATATCACAAAAGATATTCGTAAATTTCGTGATTTATCTAAAGAAAGAGCGAACCTAGAACCAGTCGTAGAATGTTACGAAAAGCATCTTGAAAATGAATCAAATATTAAAGATGCTGAAATGATGATTGGTGATTCTGATCCAGAGATTTCTGAACTTGGAAGAAGTGAACATAAACGTTTGCTCGAAGAAGAAGCAGAACTTGAAGAAAAGATTAAAATCTTGCTCCTTCCAAAAGACCCTAATGATGACAAGAACATTATTGTTGAAATTAGAGGTGCTGCTGGTGGAGATGAAGCCAATATCTTTGCTGGTGACTTATTTAGAATGTACGTTCGTTATGCCGAACATAATGGATGGCATGTTCAAATGATTGAAGAAAACATTTCAGAAGCAGGTGGTTTTTCGCTTGTTTCATTCATGATAAAAGGTGATGGTGTCTATTCAAGACTAAAATTTGAATCAGGCGCACATCGCGTTCAACGTGTTCCGAAAACCGAAGCATCTGGACGTATTCATACGTCCACAGCAACTGTTTTAGTTATGCCTGAAATGGAAGACATCGAAGTCGAACTTAAAATGGAAGATATTCAAGTTGATACATATCGCTCTCAAGGCGCAGGTGGACAAAACGTTAACAAAACCGAATCTGCAGTTCGCATGACACACATTCCAACAGGGGTTGTTGTTTCATGTCAAACTGAAAAATCACAAATTCAAAATAGAGAAATTTGTATGCAGATGCTTAGAGCAAAAATTTTCGCCAAACTACAAGAAGAACAAGAAGAAAAGTTCGGTAATGAAAGAAAACTTAAAGTCGGAACTGGTGAAAGAAGTGAAAAGATTAGAACATACAATTATCCTCAAAATAGAGTCACTGATCATCGCATCGGATTCACCATTCAAAAGCTCGATAGAGTTATGGAAGGCGACCTTGATGAGATTCTCGACGCTTTAATGCACTATGACCAAGAAATGAAGATGCTTGGCGAGCAAGAAAAATGACAATAAAAGACGCTTATCATCAAGCGATACAAAAACTTAAAAATCCTGAAGTCGAAGAAATTAATATTCGTATACTTTTATGCGAAATAAATGAGCTTCCAAGCATGTCTTCTTTCTATTTTTCTGAAGACGAAGAAGTTAAGGATTTGCAGAGATTTAATGAACTTTTTGAGAGATTTTTGAACGGAGAACCTGTTCAATATTTGATTAACAAATCCAACTTTTTCGGCTATGACTTTTACGTCGATAAAAGGGTACTAATTCCTCGTCAGGAGAGCGAAGAAGTGGTTGCTTTTGCTATTGACAAGGCCAAAGAAAATTTTGAGGAAGATAATTTAACAATTTTTGATGTTTGTTGTGGCTCTGGATGCCTTGGAATTACCCTTTCGAGGTGTCTAAACGCTAAAAAACTATACCTTTCTGATATCTCAAAAGATGCGCTTGATGTTGCTCAAAAAAATCTTGAGCTTAATGGCATTGAAGGTGATGTTTTGCTTAGCGACGGACTCTCAGAACACCTTAAACAAAATCTTAAGTGTGATATTTTGATTGCTAACCCTCCATATATCGTTAATAAAGATGATGTTGATGCATCTGTAATGAATCATGAACCTCATTTAGCCCTTTTTGCTGATAAAAAATTAAGCGTATATGATGGCATCATCTCGAATCTAACAAAAGTTGCTAACAAACCTTTCCTCGCCGTCTTTGAAATTGGCTATGATATTGTCTCTATCTTAGAGGGAATAGTTCGCAAGTATTTACCAAAGGCGCACTATGAAATAATTAAAGATATGAATGGCAAAAATCGCATTTTGGCGGTTATTTTGAAGTAATATGAAGACTTTTAGAAGTAGTGAATTGAAGGCTGCTGCTCAGCTATTAAAAGAAGGTGGATTATTAGCTTTTCCAACTGAAACTGTTTTTGGTTTTGGCGTTGTTTACGATAACGAAGATGCGTATAAGAAATTAGTTAATGTTAAAAGAAGACCACCGGAGCAGCCTTTTACAGTGATGTGTTCTGATATTGAAGATTTATCTAAGTTGGCTTATCTAAATGATAAGGCGATCAAGCTGATTAATAAATTTATGCCTGGTCAAATTACTCTCATTGTAAAAGCTAAAGAAGGCCTTCCTTCGTTTGCAGTTTCTAAAGACGGTAACGTCGGAATAAGAATCCCAAATTATGATATTGTTCGCGAATTAATTCGCGAAGTTAACAAACCTCTCCTTGTTCCAAGTGCGAACAGACACGGAGAAAGACCAGCGCTAAACGCTCAAGAAGTAATAGATAACTTTTCTAAAGAAATTGATGGTATTATATTAGGTGATACTATTAGTAATGTTCCTTCTACGATTGTTCTTATCAATAATGAAGTACGTGTCATTCGTGAAGGATCAATTAGCAAAGATGAAATTAAAAATGTAATAGGAGAGAAAGTATTATGAAAATCTCAATTGGATCAGACCACGCAGGTTATGCCTATAAAGAAGAGATAAAAAAGTATCTCTCTAACAAAGGATATGGAGTAATTGATTGTGGCACAAACTCATTAGAATCGTGTGATTATCCTGAATTTGGTAAGGAAGCTGCAAGAAAAGTAGCTAATAAAGAGGCTGATTTCGGAATAGTTGTATGTTCTTCCGGCGAAGGTATTTCAATCGCTGCGAACAAAGTTAAAGGCATTAGATGTGGACTTGCTTACAATGACGATGTCGCTAGACTTATTCGTCAACACAATAATGCTAATATGATTGGTTTTGGCGCTTCGTTTATGAAACTTGAAGATGTTTTAAGAAGAATCGACATCTTCCTTGCTACACCTTTTGAAGGTGGTAGACACGAACGTCGCGTAAACAAAATAGAGGAGTAAATAAAATGGAAGATAAGAAAAAATTCCAAGTTCGCTGTCCTGTTTGCGGACACATCTATCAGTATGAAGAAAAAGATTTAGTCTTCACTGAAGAAAATCGTTTAGGTGCAACAATTTGCCCAGTTTGTGGAGTTGAAGTCAATCATACTCTATCTACTCCAGTCGAAGAAGAATAATTTATTTAAAAATTATTATTTTGAAAAAGCGGATTAAATTCCGCTTTTTTGTTACAAAATAATTACTTTTGTCCTAATAAAGGGTATGGATACTTTTATCTGCCCTAGATGTGGAAACAAAAACCCAAAATACATTGGATATAAAAACGGAGAACCTTATTGTCGTTTTTGTATTTCTATGAAAGGAGAGTCCGCTTCTTCTTACACTCCAAAAGGCGGACTTGTTGTTCTTGATTTGAAGTACAAACTTTCTAGTGCTCAGGAGTCTATTGCAACTTCTGTTCTTAATAATTATATAAAAGGAATAGATACGTTAATTAATGCAGTGTGTGGTGCAGGAAAGACAGAATTGGTCTATAAGGTAATCGCTCATGCACTATCACAAAGAAAAACTGTTGGTTTTGCAATCCCTAGGCGTGATGTTGTGATTGAATTATTTCCAAGACTAAAAAGTGCCTTTCCAAATAATTCAATAACGTGTGTTTATGGTGGAAATACAAATAAATTAACCGCAGATATTATTCTTTTGACTACTCATCAACTATATAGGTACGAGCACTTTTTTGACTTACTTATCATTGATGAGATAGATGCCTTTCCTTATAAAGATAACGTTTTATTAAGCAGCATGTTTAAGAGATCTTTAAGGGGCCATTTTGTTATGATGTCCGCCACACCTTCTCAGGACGTGATTGAATATTTTAAACAGGACGGAAGAGCGATTTTAGAATTAAACGAAAGATTTCATCATCACCCTCTTCCAGTGCCGGTTTTAAAGATAAGACCAGGACCTACAAAGCTGTTATTTTTGATTTCAAGTTTGAAACAATTTATAAGTAAAAATAAACCTGTTTTTGTATTCACTCCTACTATAGAAATATGCGAGAGTGTTTATAGCATTTTGTCTAAAATCATTCCTTTAGGAATGCTTGTTCATTCAAAGCATCCTAAACGCAATGAAATTATCATGAATTTTAAGAATGGGAAATACAAATATTTAGTGACAACAGCAGTGCTTGAAAGAGGAGTTACAATTAAGGACTTACAAGTCATTATTTATCAAGCTGATCATAAGCTTTATGACGAACATGCTTTGATCCAAATTTCAGGAAGGGTAGGAAGAAAATATGATTCTCCAGAAGGTGAAGTTATTTTTATCGCAACTAAGGAAACCAAAGCCATTAGAAACGCAATTGAAACAATTAGAAGTAAGAACCTCTATTTGTAAGATTTGCTTTAACACAATTGAAGAGAAATCAATACACTCAATCCTTTTTGTTGAACCAAAAATTTGTCACAAGTGTTTTGAGCAATTTAATCCAGTTTTGCGAAGATTTCGAGTGCAAAATATAGATGCAATGCATATTTTTTACTATGATGAAGTCGTTAAAGAAAAACTGTATCAACTTAAAGGATGTTTTGATTATGAATTAGCACCAGTTTTCCTTGAGTATTTTTTGCCTTACTTGAAGATTGGATACTTTGGCTACTTCATTGTTCCAGCCCCATCTTATATTTCTGCTGATGAGGAAAGAGGTTTTAATCATGTTGAAGAGATTTTTAAGCCTCTTGGACTAAAAATGATTAAATGTATCCATAAAACACAAGCTATAAAGCAGGCGGATTTAAGCAGCGACGAAAGAAAAAACATTAAGAGCTATCTAACTATTGATGACATCGACTTTTCAAATAAGAAAATTCTTATCGTTGATGATGTGTTCACGACTGGTTCAACTGTAAACGCAATGATCGATTTGATTAAAAGTAAAAACCCAAAAAAGATAAAAATACTTGTCATGTCAAAAACTAAGGATATTGAGTACTAGGACGTTAAATGGAATAATTGGTTTGCGATACCATTTTTATAATGGTAATATACATAATTGTTAAGTTAAGGAGTTTACTTATGGCAAATTTTATTGAAAAGTTATTTAGAATCGACGCTCGAGTCCTAAAAAAATATGAAAAGGAAGCTGATAAAGTCATTGCATTTGAAGATACAATGAAAGCTTTAAGCGACGAAGAACTTCGTGCTAAAACTCCATACTTTAAAGATTTACTTGCCAAAGGTGCGTCCTTAGATGATATCAAATACGAAGCTTTTGCAACTGCTCGTGAAGCAGCTCGTAGAACTTTAGGGCAATTCCCATTCAAAGTTCAAATTATTGGTTCACTTGTTATGCATGATGGCGATGTCGCCGAAATGAAAACTGGTGAAGGTAAAACCTTAACCGCTACAATGGCCATTTATTTAAATGCTCTTAAAGGTGAAGGCGCTTATGTTGTTACTGTTAACGAATACTTAGCAAGTCGTGACGCTGACTGGATGGGTCAAATCTATAGATTTTTAGGCTTAACTGTTGGCTGTAACTTAAGAGAATTATCTCTTGAAGAAAAGAAACAAGCCCACCTATGTGATATTTGTTATACAACAAACGCTGAACTTGGTTTTGATTATCTTCGTGATAACATGGCGACATCTCCAAACGGACGCGTTCTTCGTGGGTTAAACTACGCTGTTATCGATGAAGCTGACTCAATCTTAATTGATGAATCAAGAACTCCTCTTATTATTTCTGGTGGAGCCAAAGCGACAGCGTCTCAATATACTGTCGCTGACCGCTTTGTTAAAACTCTTAAAAAGGATCGTGACTTTGAAATCGATGTCAAAGATAAGACTTGTAGTCTTACTGATGAAGGTAACGCTCGTGCAGAACGTATGTTTGGCATTCGTAACCTCTATGATCCAGAACATCAAGATTTAGTTCATAGAATTCACCAAGCTCTTAAAGCTAACTATATTATGGCTAGAGATGTTGAATATATGGTTGATGCTGAAAACCAAATTCAACTTATCGACCAATTTACAGGTCGTATTCTTAAAGGTCGTGAATACTCTGATGGTTTGCATCAAGCTATTCAAGCAAAAGAAAATGTCGAGATTAAACAAGAGACTGTTACTCTTGCGACAATCACATATCAAAACTTCTTCCGTTTATTTAAAAAGATGTCTGGCATGACTGGTACTGCTAAGACCGAGGAAGAAGAATTCCAAAAAATCTATAACATGCGCGTCGTGTGCATTCCAACCAATAGACCAATTCAAAGAATTGATGCTATGGATTACATTTATGCTCATAAAGATGAAAAACTTAAAGCTCTTGTTGAAGAGATTAAAACTAGACACGCAAAAGGACAACCAATCCTTGTTGGTACAGTTTCTGTTGAATCTTCAGAAGAAGTTTCAAATCTTTTAAAAGAAGCTGGACTTCAACACGAAGTATTGAACGCCAAGAATCACGCTCGTGAAGCCGAAATTATTAAAAATGCAGGCGCTAAAGGCGCGATTACTATTGCTACCAACATGGCTGGTCGTGGTACCGATATTAAGATTGATGACGAAGTCAAAGCTCTCGGTGGACTTTGTGTTTTAGGCACAGAAAGACACGAATCACGTCGTATCGATAACCAATTACGTGGTCGTTCTGGCCGTCAAGGTGACCCAGGTTTCTCTCGTTTCTATGTTTCGTTCGATGATGAACTTTTAAGAAGATTCGCTGCTGAATCAATTCAAAAACGTATTGAATCATTTGGTCCAGGACCACTTGAATCAAGAATGTTCTCAGCTGTTATTACAAATGCTCAAAAACAAATCGAAGGTCAAAACTTCGATGTTCGTAAAAACTTACTTGATTACGACGATGTTATTTCTCGTCAACGTAAGGCTATTTATGAAAAACGTGACCAAATCATGTTCGCGGATTCCATTGATGATTTAATTCAAGAATTCTTTACTACTGCGGGTTATGTTTTATGCCGTAAAGCTGTACCTGCAGATTCTAAAGAAGGACTCATTAATGGCGAAGCTCTTCGTAAAGAAGTTGAACCAAGATTTATGCCTCAAGGAACATTTAAAGCTGAAGCTTATGATGAAGCACCTTTAGAAGATGCCGGACAAGACCTTGGCGATAATCTTTACGATATTTATCAAATTCGTCGTAAACAATGGGGACCTGAAATTGCTAACCAAGTTGAACGTGAAATTGCCCTTAGAACAATTGATCAAAACTGGACAAAACAAATCGATACTATGGCAAGACTTCGTGAGGGTATTCACTTACGTTCATACGCGAATACAAACCCACTTCAAGACTACGTTAATGAAGGTCAAGATCTCTTTAGAGAATGCCTTGAGAATATTTCACTTGAATCAGCATTTAAATTCTTAAATGTTGTAGTTCAAATTAAAAAGCCAGTCGAACAACCTGCTCCAGAAGTAGCTAAACCTGATGAGAATGATGTTGTAGACGTCGAAGCAAAAGACAAAAAGGAAGAAAAGGAATAATGAAAGAGCTAACAGAACTACGCTTAGAACTTGATGAAGTTACTGAGATGGTTTATAGACTCGGTGACTCTCTTTGACCTTGCTTTCTTAAACGATAAAATTGAAAAACTTGAAGCAGAACAAAATAGAGATAATTTTTGGGACGATCAAAAATCTGCTTTAAAAGTCATTGAAGAATATAACGATACAAAAGAACAAAGAGATACATATCTTAAAGTTACCAAAGGTAATGAAGAGATAAAAGATCTTCTTTTTGCTTGTACAGATGAAGATGAAGATATGAAGGCCATGATAGAAGAACTTCTTAATGACTTAAAAAAAGAAGTTAAAGCCTTCAGACAAAAAGTCTTATTTAAAGGACAATTCGATAATCTGAATTGTACATTAGAAATTCATAGTGGTGCGGGAGGCACAGAAGCTCAAGACTGGGCAGACATGCTTTCAAGAATGTATGTAAGATGGTGTGAAAGACATCATATGAAATTCTCTGTTCTTGATTCTCAACCTGGCGAAGAAGCTGGCATTAAGTCAATGGTATTTTCTATCTCAGGAAAGAATGTTTATGGCTTACTTAAGAGCGAGAAAGGTGTTCATCGATTAGTGAGAATATCACCATTCGACGCTAATAAGCGTCGTCATACATCTTTCGCTTCAGTTAATGTCGCTCCAATTTTTGAAGACGATATCGATATTAAAGTTGAAGATAAAGACATTCGCGTTGACACATATCGTAGTGGAGGCGCAGGCGGACAAAATGTTAATAAAGTCGAAACAGCCGTTCGCATTTCTCATATTCCTACTGGAATCGTTGTCTCTTGCCAAGTAGAAAGAAGTCAACTTCTCAATAGAGAGATGGCTATGAAAATGCTTAAGAGTAAGCTTTATCAACTTGAATTAGAAAAGAAAGAAGCTACTTTAAAAGATATTGTTGGTGAACAAAAAGATATTGAATGGGGAAGCCAAATCCGTTCGTATGTTTTCTGTCCTTATACAATGGTTAAAGATAATAGAACCAATTATTCAACAAGTGATGTTGACGGAGTAATGGATGGGGATTTAGATGACTTTATCTTTGCATATCTCGAATATTTATCCAGAAATGCCGAATTAAAATAATGGAAGAACACAAGTTTCAAATAGTATCTAAATACAAGCCAACAGGTGATCAACCACAAGCGATTGAAGAACTTGTTAATGGCATTAATGAAGGCAAGAAACTTCAGGTTCTTTTAGGTGCTACTGGTACTGGTAAAACATTCACAATTTCCAACGTAATCGAAAGGGTTCAAAAACCTACATTAGTGCTTGTTCATAATAAAACATTGGCAGCACAGCTTTATGCAGAGTTCAAAGAACTCTTTCCAAATAATAGAGTTGAGTATTTCGTATCAAACTTTGATTTTTATCAACCTGAAGCCTATCTTCCGAAGTCTGATACTTACATTGATAAAAACGCTGTTATGAACGAAGAAATTGAAATGCTTCGTACATCAGCCATTAATTCTATTTTAGAAAGAAGAGATACTATCATCGTGGGCTCTGTTGCATCTATTTATGGTCTTACTGATCCTGATGAATATCGCAATCTTGTATTTGATATTAGAGTTGGTGAAGAAATCGATAGAAAAGCTTTTTTTGCAAGGTTAATTGATGCTCAATATGAACGAAACAATCTTGATTTAAAACCTGGAACATTTAGAGTAAGAGGCGATGTAATTGAAATATGTCCGCCTCACTTAACTGATAGAATCATTCATATCGATACTTTTGGTGATGAAATTGAACGTATTTGTGAAGTGGATTATTTAACTGGTGATGTTATTCATCAATATAAAACTTATCCTATTTTCCCTGCTTATGATCACGCTTCAACAAGAAGAAGGATAACTGAAGCTGTAGAAACCATATCTGCCGAACTTGAGGAGCGACTCAAATTCTTTAAAGACAATGGAAAATTATTGGAAGCAGAAAGACTAGAAATGCGTACCAAACAAGACATGGAAAACATGCTTGAATTTGGCATGTGTCCAGGTATTGAAAACTACTCTAGACATATTGATAAAAGGCAACCTGGCCAAAGGCCATTCTCTTTAATTGATTACTTTCCAAAAGATTTTTTAATGGTTATTGATGAGTCTCATGTTACCCTTCCTCAAGTGCGTGGAATGTATAATGGAGATCGCTCGAGAAAAGAGACTCTTGTTGAGTATGGATTTAGACTTCCAAGTGCTTTAGATAATAGGCCTCTTAATTTTGAAGAGTTCGAATCACTTATGCCTCAAGTCATTTGCACTTCAGCGACACCAGGCGATTATGAACTTGAAAAGTGTGAACATAAAGTCGTTGAACAAATTATTCGACCAACCGGTCTTCTTGATCCAGCTGTGGAAGTTAGAAAAACTCTCGGTCAAATTGACGATTTAATCTATGAAATCAAAAAGAGAATCGCCAATCATGAACGCACTATGGTTGTTACCTTAACTATTAGAATGGCTGAGGATTTGACGGAGTTTTTGAAAGAAAGAGGCATTAAAGTTGCTTATCTTCATAATGAAACAAAGACTCTAGAAAGAACTGAAATTATCTATCAATTGCGTAAAGGAAAATATGATGTTTTAGTAGGCATCAATCTTCTTCGTGAAGGCTTAGATATTCCTGAAGTTTCCTTGATCGCTATTTTGGATGCTGATAAAGAGGGATTTTTAAGATCAACTCGTTCATTAATTCAAGTAATAGGAAGAGCTGCAAGAAATAAAAACGGTCAAGTTATCATGTATGCTGACAATATTACAGATTCAATGAAGGAAGCGATTGATGAAACTGATAGACGTCGTTCTATTCAAAAAAGATATAATGATGAAAACGGAATTATTCCTGAAACAATCATTAAAGAAATACGCGCTCCTATTAAAAATTTTGATGATGAAATTGATGTTATTGACTATAAGTCAAAACATACAACAAGAACAGAATTGCAAAAAGAGATTAAGCGTTTAGAAAGCGAGATGAAAGCTGCTGCTAAGGCGTTCGAATTCGAAAAAGCTGCCGAACTTCGCGATATTATATTTGAGTTAAAGGCATCACTAGAATGAATGAAGTAAAACACAACAAAAGAATTTGGGAAATTGACTTCGTAAGAGGCGTTTTAATTATCGGAATGGTAATTGATCATTTCATGTTCTTTTTAGGTGGATTGGTGCCTAACATTTTTGCTAATACTGTCATTCCACAATGGCTAATTAGTACTTCTGATTTTGCTTATGCATATTGGACTCATCCAGCCAAACTTGCAATTCGTTATTTGGGGCTTCTTTTATTCTTTACCTTAATTGGGATCAGCTCTAGATTTTCAAAGAGTAATCTTAAAAGAGGTTTGCTCACATTTGGTTTTGGTGTTGTGATGGCATTAGGATTGCTAATTTTCTCTAGTATCAGTGGTGTTCATTACTACGCTTTGTTTCCAATTATTGCTTGTTTAGGTGCAAGCATGCTTATGTACTATGGAGCAAAGCAACTATTTGTTAAGGTAATTAAGATAAAAGAAGAACAATGGAAGTGGTGGTCATTAGGAATTGGTGCTGTCATTGTGATAACTGGTTTCACACTAAATCTAGTATTTACAACATATGAATATAGATTTGGTCATATCTTCTTAACAATGATGGGTCAATATACTCCAGGACCATGGAATTCAGATACGGCTTTGGAGCCAATAAAATATCCGCTTGTTATTCTTGGAATTGAAAAATGGGGTAATGACTGGTTAGGTCTACTTCCATATTCTGGTTTTACATTTATAGGTGGCTTTATTGGTGAACATTTCTATGCCGAAAAGAAATCATTGTTCTTTAGAACAAATGAAGAGAAAAATCTTGCATTTAATGATAAGGCAAACGAAGTTACAAAACCTATAAATTGGCTTGGGAATAAAACTATTTGGGTTTACATTGCTCATCCATTTGTTTTGATACCGCCAATATTTGTCTTGTTCTGGATTGCTACAGGACAGTGGCCATTTTAGAATAAAGCATTTGCTTTAGAAAAAGCATTGTGGCAATATATTAAAGCAACTTGAAAGGAGTAAAGACTATGCAGTGGTATGATATTGTATTCTTGTTAATCGCATTGATTATCATTGTTTTATCACTCCTCCAAGGCGGTAAATCAGAAGGTGCTTCTGGCGCTATTACCGGTGGCGGCATGAACGTATTCGTCAAAACAAAGGAAAGAGGTTCTGAAAAGATTATCACAATTCTAACCTTTGTATTCGTAGCGGTATTCATGTTCCTCGCTATATTAATTAGCTGCTTACAAGCCGCAGCCTAAGATAAGTCGCCTATTGGCGGCTTTTCATTTAAAGGAGATACATTATGAAAAAATCTATATTAAAAAAGTATGCTCATCTTATTTGTAAAGTTGGCGCGAATGTCCAAAAAGGACAAGACGTCATTCTTTACATTAATGTTGAACACGAAGACTTAGCAAATTTCATTGTTGAAGATTGCTATAGACTTGGTGCCAACATGGTTACTGTTAGATGGGATAGCGACAAAGTTACAAAAACCATTAACAAAAAGGCTAGTTTAAAAGCTCTTTCTACAATTCCAGATTGGGCAATTGAAAGAGAAAAGCATTACAACAAAACTCTTCCAGCTTACATCTACATTGAATCAAGTGATC
This sequence comes from uncultured Erysipelotrichaceae bacterium, assembly GCA_902796125.1. Classification (GTDB taxonomy): domain Bacteria; phylum Bacillota_I; class Bacilli_A; order RFN20; family CAG-826; genus Fiminaster. The sequence continues at coordinate 44,931 of CADBNT010000003.1, forward strand.
CTGATGCTATGAAGGGCGTCAATCAAATGAAGATGATGAAGGTTCATCAAGCTATTTTCCCAATCCTCAAGCCATTACGCGACGAAAGAGATAATAAATATCAATGGACAATCGCTGGTGCTCCATCTATTCCATGGGCGAAAAAGGTTTTCCCAAATCTTCCAGCTAAAAAGGCTTATAACAAACTTTGGGAAGCTATTCTTCAAACCTCTAGATTTGGCGATGATCCTGTTAAAAACTGGGAAGAACATAATGCCGATTTAGACAAGAGAAGAAAATATTTAAATTCATTGAATTTAGATTATCTCCATTATCAATCTAAAAACGGTACCGACTTTAAAGTGTGGCTTATTCCAAATGCTTTATTTTTAGCGGGTGGAGAAACAACACTCGGCTCAAATGTTTACTATAATCCAAACATTCCAACTGAAGAGTGTTTTACATCTCCAATGAAAGGTAAAGCTGAAGGTATTGTTTATTCCAGTAAACCACTTTCTTATAGAGGCGAACTTATTGAAAACTTCTCTGTAAGATTTGAAAAGGGTAAAGCTGTTGAAGTTCATGCTGAAAAAGGTGAAGAACTTCTTAAACAAATGATTAGCATGGATCCAAATGCTGGTTATCTTGGTGAAGTTGCACTTATTCCATTTGATTCTCCAATTAATAATACTGGCATCATTTTCTTCAATACTCTTTATGACGAAAACGCAGCCTGCCACCTTGCTTTAGGCATGGGCTTTACAAACGTTATTAAAGATTATGAAAAATATTCAAACGATGAACTTCACGCTATGGGAGTTAACGATGCTTCTATTCACGTTGACTTTATGATTGGCGATAAGGATTTAAACATCACTGGTTATACCCATGATGGTAAAGAAGTTGCCATCTTTAGAAATGGTAATTGGGCTTTCTAAAAAAGTCTTAAAACTAAAGAAAAACTCGCGATTTGCGAGTTTTTTATTAAAACAAATTATCATCAATTACATCAATTATATTGCTTAATGGAATAATTCCTTTGCTTGTTAACAGAGCTCTTTGAGTTGATTCTATTTTGATAATTGATGTCTTTATTTCAAATAAGTATCCATCATAGTAATATTTGATTCTAATTTCTTGGTCATGATAGTTTTTAAGAATCTCGTTTATCTTATTTGCTCTATCGCTTGAAATAGATGGCTTATCGATCTTATTTCTTTCGTAGCGCATTTTCTCAAGACATGTGCTTTGTTCGATAAGAGAAGAAAATGGTGCCCATTTTTTCATTCCACGTTCACTCATTTATGGTGTCCTCCTATCTGGTTATGTCTTTCTTTGGCAGTACTCTCTTCCAAAAGAGATGACCCTCTTAACACTATATTTTTTCCGTAACGAATTTTCAATTCATCTGTTACTTTTTGGAGTGCTTTTCTTTCTTCACTAGTTCTATCATCTTCAAATAAAGAGAGTTGATCTCCTTCATCATTCGAAAACTTGCCAAAGCTTATATAGATGCTTTTTGCATAATGGTTGCCAATATATTTATCGAAGATTGAAGCTATATCTTTAAACAATATTTCTGTGTCATCTGTAGGAAAATCTAGCGTCACGTGATGTGAAAATCCTCCACCTTCTTTTGATGAAAATCCTACGCCTAAGCCTAAAAGGCTTGTCTTTTGTTTATGTTCCCTAAGACGCATTGCTAAATCATCAGTCATTTCTTTGACGATCAATCTAGCCTGCTTAGGTGTGTAGTCCTTTATTAAGACTTGTCCTAATGATAAAGATGTATCTTCTGGAATATATTTTTCTCTTATGTCTGAATCATCGATTCCATTCGCATGGTTCCAAAGTTGTTCTCCAAGAACACCAAATTTAGCCTTAAGAAGGTTTTTATCTGTTTTTGCAAGTTGTCCAACGTCATAAATTCCTAAGGCATTTAGTTTTCTTTCATATCCACTTGATATACCCCACATTTTGGAAAGAGGGGAAAGCTTCCAAAGTTTCTTTTCAATGTCGTCTTTTGTCCAAACAGATATATAAGGAGGTTTCTTTTTAGCGTCGTTATCTAATGCAACCTTTGCTAAAAGCATGTTATATGAAACTCCAGCAGTGGTGACTAGTCCTGTTTTCTTAGTAATAGCCCTTTGAATCTTCATAGTTAATTCTCTTGGAGTTGCATTATACATTTTTAAATATGGACCAAGATTAATAAACATTTCATCTATCGAATAGACGTGGATATCATCTTCGCCTACGAAATCTAAAACAATAGAAACTATTTCGGCAGATTTTTCGACGTAGTGTTGCATTCTCGGTTTAGCGTATATCATGCCTTTTATAGGTGGGAGCTCTTTTCTTCTACATCTAGAAGGCACTCCTTTTGCTTTTAAATAGGGAGAAACTGATAAGACGATTGTGTTATAGCCTCTTTCGGCATCGCACACTACTAAAGGTGTAGTGAAAGGATTGAGTTTACGATCAACGCACTCAACAAAAGCATAGAAAGCTTTCATATCTATAACTGCAATCGCTTTTTCCATATTGAGATTTTACAACAAATACTTATTCATTATCAGTCTTGATTATAAATATTTTTCGTATTGCTATATTTTTAATATAAATAATGATTAAATTATATCTATGGAAGTATTCAATTCTAATACTCTTGTAAATCTATCTAACTCAATTCTTAAGGCATTTGATGTTCCAACTTTTCATGAAACAATTCCTGAAATTGATGAAGTAATTAAAGGTCACAAGAAAATTGTTTTAGTGCTTTTTGATGGAATGGGGCAAAACATTACTCGATATCATTTAAAAGAAGACTCGTTTATTAGAAGTCACTACGTCCATACAATCAATTCTGTTTATCCACCTACAACTGCTGCAGCAACGACATCAGTGCTAACTGCTAAATTCTCTATTGAGACAGGATGGCTCGCGTGGGCGACATATTTCCCAGAAGTGAAACGTAACATTATCTTGTTTAGAGGATATGATTACAACACTGGTGAAAAAGTCGATCCAAATATTGCTTATAAAAAGTTTCCAAACACACAAATATTTGACTTAATTAAAGAAAAAGATAAAGACGTAAAAACTTTCTGTTTACAACGTTTTCCAATTCAACAAAATGGGCCTAAATATCTATGTTCTGCAAAGAAAATGATTAAAAATGAACTTAAAAACTCTAGCAAAGCCTTTGGATATTTCTATTGGGATACGCCTGATGTTGAGATGCATGCGAACGGAATATACGCTCCAATTATTAAAAGAAAAGTTCACGCCTTAAATCGCTTCATGAAAAGGCTAACTAAAGCGGTTCCTGATACCTTATTTATCCTTATTGCTGACCATGGACACGTTAATACCGAATATGTTGATATCTCAGAGCATGATGATCTTTATTCGTTAATGAGCCAACCAGCTTGTTTGGAAAAGCGTTCTCCTTCATTTTTCGTTAAGGAAGGAAAACAAAACGAATTCAAAGAACTATTCAACAAATATTATGGTGATGAGTTCGACTTATTAACCAAGGAAGAAGTTGTTAAGTTTAAATTGTTTGGTGAAGGTAAACCACGTGATGAAGTCCTAGATTCTTTTGGTGATTTTGTTGCATTATCTAGAGGCAAATATTCCTTATATAGTTCTAAAGAATTTAAATCTTCATCAAAACATAAAGGAACCTTTCCAGGACATCATGGTGGAGGAACAAAAGAAGAAAGACTCATTGATGTCTCGATTTATAATCGATAATTGATTTTTGGTATAAATATATCTATTATTATTACCTAATGGGCCAATAGCTCAGTTGGGAGAGCGCATCGTTCGCAACGATGAGGTCGTCGGTTCGATCCCGATTTGGTCCACCAATAAAAAAACTACTTGTGTCGTTGTCCAAAGTCACTTATTCGAAGTTGGTTAAAAACATCCATCTGATTAGGACACACATAAGACATAAAGAGATCTATCGAAAGATAGGTCTTTTTTATGATTTGGTATTTTATTTCTCGTGTTACAATAATTAAAAATAAGGAGATTTGTTTATGCCTAAATTGCCTAAATTTCTCGAGGTAAAAGAAGATGATACCGAAGAGGAAAAGAAGAAAAAGAAATTTCTTTTAATTTTATTCATCATTTTATTCTTTTTAGTATTTGCTGGAATTGTTATTGGCATCATTTTTGGTGTTAGATCATGTAGCCAGCAAAAAGGTGGTGATCCTACAACTGCTCAAACATCCGAATCTACCACTCAAACAACTGACACAAGTGGCTCTTCTGAACCGGTTGTTACTGATTATATAAAATATGCTCTTAATAGTGATGGTTTATCTTATAAAGTTATCGGTCTAGTCGAACCTCATCCTGCAGATATTGAGGTGCCAGCAACATATTCTGGACTTCCTGTAACAAGGTTAGGGTCACAATCATTTGGTAGTGATTACGCAGTTAAAACAGTCACACTCCCAGATTCAGTAACTTTTATTGAGTACCACACATTTTACAATTGCAAAAACTTAGAGTCTATTACTTTGTCTAATTCTCTTGAGGAAATTGAATTCAGTGCTTTTATTTACTGTTCTTCTTTAAAAACTGTTACGTTACCGGAATCGGTTACAAAAATAGGAGACTGCGTTTTTGGCATGTGTACTTCTTTAGAATCTGTAACACTGTCAAACAATATCACATCCATTGGAAGCGATTGCTTCGAATATTGTTCTTCTTTAACCCAAATTACATTGCCTAATAATCTTACATCTTATGGAGGAGAAGCCTTTAAAAAATGCGACAACTTACAACATTTTAATGAATATGATAACGGTTATTATTTAGGCAGCGAAAGCAATCCTTATATGCTTCTTTTTAAGGCTAAGGATGATTCACTCACATCAGTAAATATTAATAATAATTGTTTATTTGTTGAAGATTCCGCTTTCGAAGATTCTGATTTAGAGTCTGTCACCTTGCCAGATTCTGTTACATTTATTGGGGATTATTCTTTCCAGGCTTGTTACGATATAACATCAGTTACACTTTCTAATAATTTAACCCATATTGGAGACAGTGCATTTCACCACTGTTATAAGTTGACCTCTATTGCTATTCCTCATGCCGTTACTTATATCGGAAATTCAGCATTTGAATTATGCGAAGAACTTTCAACCATCACTTATGATGGTACATTAGAGGAATGGGAAGAAGTCGAGAAAAAGGGTGGATGGGCAGAAGAGTGTCTTGCTACAGTAGTGGTATGTAGTGACGGAAATGCTCCAATTTAGGAATTAGACTCCTTAGGGAGTCTTTTTCTTATTTGTACATCAACTTATTAGTTGGTGTTTGCGATGAATACGACAGCCCTAGCTAATAAGCGACAGGCTTTTTTGTTGTCTTCCCTTACCTGTTTCTTATTCTTATTATTTTTTAATTGTTCTGCAAAATA
>CADBNT010000004.1 GCA_902796125.1 uncultured Erysipelotrichaceae bacterium
ATCGTGCACTGTTGGTTTTGCAGCAATCTTATTAGCGTTTGGTTTTTCTAATGGATCTGAATCATCTCAAAAGAACGCTTTAACAAGTAACCTCGCCATTTCGTATTCTACCGCCTCATTAACTAGTTATTATGAACTTGAAAATTCTCCTCTTTCTTTTAAGAAAGAAGTTAAACCTGATGATGTAGTCATAGATTATTATTTATCTTCGTTTGAAGATGTAATTTTTAGACCTAATCTTTCCTATTTCTTTTCTCCTTATCCAATCGGTAGATATGCTGAAGAAGAGATAAGCGGATTTGAGATGGTTCCATTGCTAAATGAATCCCTTCAAGAATTTGGAAAGTCTTTACTAGTCTCTGGTGAACTTAAGATAGATACAATCACAGATGTAGTGGTGAATGAGGAATTCTTAAAGTTAATAAATCTAACTAGCGATAAAGCGGTGGATGACTTATTTAAAATCACTAACTCAGTAACTCTCTCTTATCAAACTGGGAATAATGATAATCCAATAATAAAAGATGATTATTCATATACATTTAATCTAAGAATTGCTGGTGTTGTTAAAGAATTCGCCTTTCTTAATACACCGAAAATCTATTATTCATATGATGCTGTTTATGATGAATTAGAAAACACATTAGCAGAAAATATATCTTCTTATTTAAATGAGCCAACATCGTTTTTATCGCTTATTGAGAATGCTAAAGAAGACGATGTTATAACTTCATATTCAACATTAGTATTTCTTACTTCAAATAATGAGAAGGACAAGTTCTTTTCTTATATTGAATCACTTCAGAATAGCGAGGATGAATTCCAAATAACCTCAAACGCATATGAAATTCAAAAGTCTTATGCAACTTTTATATCTTCCTTTTCAAACGCTTTGTTTTTGTTCGTAATTATTGCCTTTATCGGAATTAACTTAATCGTAGGAATGATTTCCTTATCGAGTTTTATTCAAAACAAGAAAGAGAGTGCAATCATGACCTGCCTTGGAGCAAGAACTAGTAGTATCATCTCGATTTATTTATCTGAGAATTTTCTTCTTTGCTTTATTTCAATCGTCTTATCTACTTTATTAGCATTACTCACCCAAGGTTTCTTAAACAAAATAATCAGCGAAAGGTTTGCTTTAGATAATCTAATCGATATTCCATACATGAACTTTATGAATATCCCCTTAGGGTTAATCATAATTCTTTTCGTTGTTGCAAGCATATGCATCTCTATTTTTACTTTGACTCCGCTTTTGATTTATAAGCGAATTTCTCTTTCGGACGAATTGAGGGACGAATGATGATTGAGCTTAAGAGAGTTACTAAGAAGTATGGTTCAAGAACTATTATTGATAATTTAGATTTGTATTTGCCTGATAAAGGAATCGTCTGTCTTGTTGGTGCGTCCGGTTCAGGTAAAACAACAATCTTAAATATGATTGGTGGTGTAGACAACGACTATGAAGGATCGATCATAGTCAATAACACTTCCGTGAAGAGCCTCACTCAAGATGAACTATGTGATTATCGTCTTCACAATATCGGGTATGTCTTTCAAAACTTCAACTTACTAAATTTGATTTCAGTTGAAGATAACATTCGTATTGCGCTTGATGCTTCAAACAATTCACCAAGTCATATTAAGCGAAAAAGAATAGAGGATTTATTGGATATTTTAGGAATCAAAAATATAAAGAAAAAAGTTGTTAACAAACTTAGTGGTGGAGAAAAGCAGAGAGTCGCTATCGCAAGAGCTATAGTCAATAGTCCAAAGGTGATTCTGTGTGACGAACCTACCGGAGCACTAGATGAGCAAAATTGCCAGCAAATCGCCGCTATATTAAGGAAAATTTCAAGCAAATCTTTAGTTATTGTTGCTACTCACGACCTTGCTTTAGCGGATCAAATATCAAATATTAAAATCGAACTAATAGATGGGAAAATTGTTAACGAAACTGAAAAAGAATTAGAGCCAATTGAACCGCTAAAAATCATCGACTGTAAGGATAAAATTAAGAAGTCGTCTCTTGGGTTAGACTTTAAAGCTAAACTTGCATTTCAAAAGTACAAAAGTAAAAAGTATCGAAGTTTAATTTCTAATGCAATGTTGTCTCTATCTTTGACTGGAGTTGGTATATCGATTGTTATTTCTAGTAGTGTTTCAACCAAGATATCCGATGCCTTTTCTTCGCTTACAAACGGCAACCAAATCGTAATGAGCATGAGACAAGAAAACTACAATACATTTAATGGAGTTTATAGTGCCTCATTTAAGCAAGTTGAAGCAATTACAAATAAATATGGATATATGCTCGATGGCTATGGAGTGAATTACTTAGTTAACTATGAAGATTTCTTTAAAGATTCTAATGACCTTTATGCTTCAATACGTGGTTTTAACTATCACTTGTCAGGATATTCAACGCGATCAATCAATGACTTTAAATGTTTAGATGATGATGCTAATCAAATTGTCTATCCATTTTTTCCAAAAGAACTAGCATCCGATGAGCTTGTTTTAGGAATGAATTATGTCGATATGGTTAATCTTTGTTTTAATTTGCAAATTCAAAGAAGCTATAAGGCACTTGGAGAATATATAAGGCAAAACGATTTATTTCTTTATCTAATGATTGAAAACTCCTCTTGGCAATATGATGATGAGCAGATTTTTACATTGAAGGGAGTTATTGAGAC
>CADBNT010000005.1 GCA_902796125.1 uncultured Erysipelotrichaceae bacterium
ACAAGGAAGAACACTAGCCAACCAACACACCAACCAGCGTTTGTTGTGCCATATGCCCAGCCAACGTTGGTCATCAAGAAACCCATAAGAAGAAAAGCTACTACAGCTAATAATGATGTAACAGAAGAGATAATTCCAAGAGCTTTAACGTGACGTTCAACATGAATATGTTTCATTTCATCAGATCCTAAATGGACATGGGTTCCATCATTAGCATCGATATGAATGCCTTTTGTGGAAACGTGAACTTCTTCACCATCCGCGCTAGAAACATGAATACCAGCTGGAGAGATATGAATATGATCTCCTCTTTTTTCGTTATCATTTAGAGATTCTTCTTTGGCTTCTTCTTTTTCCTTTTCTTCAGTTTTTTCTTTTTGCTCGCGGACGATATCATCCACAGGCACGTCTGTCTTTAATAAATCATCTAAAGATACGTTATATAGTTTAGCTAAGCAGATTAGGTTATCAGTATCTGGAGAAGCCTCTGCGCGTTCCCACTTGCTTACTGCCTGACGAGATAAGCCAAGTTTGTCAGCGAGTTCTTCTTGAGATAAACCTGATTTCTTTCTTAATTCCACTAAACGGTTTGCAATTTCAATATTCATTTTTGTTACCTCCGAAATCTACGACTAAAGTTTATAGTTTGTTAATTGGTTGCGACCACCAATTCTAGTTTTCAATTCCGCAACTATCGGTTGCATTTTAGCATATTTGCCTATCTTTTTAATAAAAAACGTCGAATTAACGACGCTTTATGTTTATTGGCGCGCTCAAGACGATTCGAACGTCCGACCCTCTCCTTAGGAGGGAGATGCTCTGTCCAGCTGAGCTATGAGCGCATCTTATTTAATGGTCAGGGCGGGGAGAATCGAACTCCCGACCTCTTGGTCCCGAACCAAGCGCACTACCAACTGTGCTACGCCCTGGAAACTATAGATCAAGACCAAACTCAAATAATGACATTTGGTCAGAATCACCAAGTCCTTCAAGTGAACCAATATCTTCTAAGTCTTTTAAATTGGTTCCGTTTAATTTGGTACGTTTAAGTAAGTCTTCTTTAGAGGAGAATTCTCCATCTTCTCTAGCTTCAATTTCTGATTTCGCAGCGTTTAAACCGAGTCCATCGATAACGGTAAATGGACAAATAAGTGCATTGTTTTCTTTATCAACGACAAATTCAGAAGCTTTTGATTTGTACAAATCAACTTTCTTAAATGAAAAGCCGCGTTCTGCCATTTCAATGGCAACGACAAGCATATCTAAAATATCTTCTTCTTTTGGAGTAAGTTTTTCGACACGAAGATTCTTTTTCTTTTTAAGTTCTTCGTATCTTTCAATCATCTTGTCTTTTCCACCAAGCATTGCCTTGACGTCATATGCCTTACATCTTGTGGAGAACCATACTGCATAGAATTCAAGTGGATGATAAACCTTAAAGTAAGCGACACGAACCGCCATAGTGACATATGCAACCGCGTGAGCTTTTGGGAACATGTATTTAATCTTGTTACACGAATCGATATACCAATCAGGTACGTTATTCGCGCGCATCAACTTTTCATATTCTGGTTTAACTTTCTTACCTTTACGAACATCTTCCATAATCTTAAAGGCAATATTGTTTGGTAAACCTTTTCTAATTAAATAAGTCATGATGTCATCACGACAACCAATAACTTCACGGATTGTACATTGTCCGTTGAGGATTAAATCACGAGCATTGTTATTCCATACGTCAGTACCATGAGCTAGACCAGCAATAACAACTAAATCGGCGAATGATTTTGGCTTAGCATCTTTTAAGATGTCTTGACCAGTTACTGTTCCGAATTCTGGAAGAGCGGTCGCTCCTGTTTCAGCTCTAAGGTAATTGCCATTTCTATTAAGAGCTTTATCAGATGTGAATAAGGAAATAACCTTAACATCGTTAAGTGGAATATCTTTAACCTTCATATTAGTGAGTTCACATAATTGACGAACCGCTAATGGGTCAAGGTGACCTAAAAGGTCAAGTTTAAGAAGTGCATCGTGAAGAGCGGTATAATCTAGATGGGTTGTAAGCCATGTAGATTCTTTATCATCCGCTGGATATTGAATAGGCGTGAAATCGTAAATAGATAGTCCTTTTGGAAGAACCATAATACCGCCTGGGTGTTGTCCAGTCGTACGTTTAACATCCTTAACATGTGAAGCAAGATAAGAAATAAGTGTTGGATTAACATCATTTGGATTAATACCTTTATTTTCATAATATCTTCTCACGTAACCAAAAGCGGTCTTATCAGCGACTGTTTCAATTGTTCCAGCTCTAAAGACGTTATGTTCGCCAAAGACAATCTTGGTGTTATCGAAGGCTTGGGATTGGTAATCTCGTGGGAAGTTAAGATCAATATCAGGAATCTTATCAGCGTTAAATCCAAGGAAGGTTTCAAATGGAATATTTTGCCCATCCCCTATCATCTTTTCTCCGCATTCTGGGCATCTTTTATCTGGTAGGTCATATCCAGATTGATATTGAGGATCATCAATAAATTCAAGATGTTTACATTTTGGACAACGATAATGAGGTGGAAGCGGGTTAACTTCAGTGATGCCAAACATATGGGCAGCAAAAGAAGAACCAACCGAACCACGTGAACCAACGATGTGTCCATCTTTATTCGCCATCTTAACCAGTTGATGAGCAATATAATAAGTAACGGAATATCCGTTATTGATAATACCATCTAATTCTTTTTTAAGTCTTTCTTCAATTGCTTCTGGAAGAGGATCACCATAAAGCTCTTTTGCTCTTCCATAACAAGTATCAGTAAGAATCTGAGGAGAATTTTCAATTACAGGTGGATGAAGAGTCTTTTGAACTGGCTTAATTTCTTCAATCATATCTGCGATCTTGTTGGTATTTGTGACAACAATTTCAAAGGCTTTTTCTTTTCCCAAGAATTCAAAAGCATCAAGCATCTCTTTTGTAGAACGGAAATGCTGATCTGGAGATTCATAATTTCCATGTCTAATTAAAAGTGGATGAGGTCTTCCTCCAACAGCAGGAGCTTCAATATAAATCTCACGGGTAATCTTATCTTCAGGATTTGCATAATGAACATCGCCAGTTGCAACAACTGGAATACCAAGTTCATCCGCGCATTCAACTATATCTTTGATATATTTTCTAATTTCATCTTCGCTACTAGCCTTACCAGTGTTTATTAAATATGAATAGTTCGCGACTGGTTGAACTTCGATGAAATCATAGAATTTCATGACGTTAAGAAGCGTCTCTTTACTTCTTGTTGTTTCGGTATCATATACTTCACCATTAAAACATGCTGAACCAAGAAGTAAGTGTTCTCTTCTAACAGCAATCTCACGTTTTGGTGTCTTAGGAACATCGGCAAGATAATCAATATGAGACTTTGAAACAAGTTCGTATAAATCATGAAGTCCTTGCTTATCCTTGGCGAGCACTGTAACATGGGACGCTCTCATGTGACGAAGCATTGCGTTAGAAGATTTAATCTTTGCTAAATCGGAATGTAACAAATCGTAATTGTTTTCAGTTAAACGAGTTAACATTGCTAACCAAACTTCATTTAAAATACGAGCATCGAAGTCTGCTCTATGTGCTTCTTCATCATTATATGATGAGATTCCTAAGTTACGTGATAAGTTGCCAAGTCTATGTAGGTTAGCTTCTGGAAACATATATCTAGATAAAGATAAGGTATCAATAGCAGGATTTTTAAGTGGTTCTCTTCCAAGAACTCTTAAAGCTTCATTAATAAAGCCAATATCGAAGTTGATGTTATGAGAAACAAGGATTGCATCACCAAAGAATTCAAGAATCTTATCGATTGCTTCAGCGATTGTTGGAGCATTTTTAACCATGTCATTAGTGATTCTGGTCTTTTCTTGAATCTTAAGTGGAATTGGACGTTCTGGATTGATAAACATGTCTACTGATTTAGTTACAGAACCATGTTCAAATTTAATCGCACCAAATTCGGTAATCTTGTCGTAACGTGCACTTAAACCAGTTGTTTCTAAGTCGAATACAACATAAGTTGCATTATGTAACTTAATGTCTTTTGGATTTAAAGCAAATGGTAACTCATCGTTAACCATATATAATTCCGCACCATAAAGCATCTTGATACCTGTTTCTTCAGACGCTGCTTGTGCTTCTGGATAACCTTGAGTAACACCATGGTCAGTAATAGCAATTGCTTTATGGCCCATGTGTTTAGCGATTTTGCAGTAATCAGTGATAGTTGAAACGCCGTCCATTGTAGACATCTTGGTATGTAAATGAAGTTCAACACGCTTCTCTTCGCAAGGATCATCTCTTGGTGGAGGAGGTGGAAGTAAATCAAAAGCCACTACGTTAACCATTAGTTGACCAGAGAATCTATCAGCGGTTGTATAACCAGCAATTCGGGCGTACATACCGTTTTTAAGCGATTCAAGGTCTGCTAATGTAACATTTTGGTTTTCGCTAATGCGAATAGCGACTGCGTTTCCGTTTCTACCTAATCCACATGTAATAAAACTGCCGAGTCTTCCTGAACGAATCTTTTCAATACCGAAAAGTTCACCATAAATATCGATGTTTCCGGTATCTACTTCTATGCTTCCAAGATCTTCTACTTGGTTATATTTAACGTTATTTCGCCAGGATTCATCCTTCTTACTATTAAATGATTTTCCAGACTTATGTTCCGATTGCATTTTCTTAAGATTTGACTGCAATTCTCGGATATATTGCTGTTCAAAGTTCTTTAATTCAGCTTCGTTATTCTCTTCAGCAATCTCTTCGTGAGACTTGTAATAAGTGTCATCTTTTTCTTCTTCAGTTTCTTCTGATGCAACAACATTTGCCTTTTCTTCAAGCTTCTCTAATTTCTTTTGAGAAACAACTGGGCCTTCTTTTTCTTCTTCCTTAACGACAGTGTCAAAATCAAAACGGTAATTAAGGAAGTCAAGGAAGTCCTTGAAGTCTTTCAAAACTTGTTCGCCGTTTTCTTTTGCCTCGTCACTTGGATAAATGAAGGTAATGATATTGCCAGTTCCTTCAAGTCTTACATTTGCTTTAAAGCGGTTATGTGAGCGATGCCAATCATCAAATAATTTAATCGCATCATAAACGGTTGGACGAGTCGTATATGAAAATCGAATTGTGTAAGGATAGCCAATGATGTTGAGTCCTTCTTGGAATTCTTCTAAAAGCGAATAATCCCATGGAGTGTTCTTCACAATAAACATATCGATTTGAGCAGGAATAAAGGTATTTCTTGCAACTAAATCAAAGTCCATATCAAAGCGTTCAATATCTTTGATATTGAGTGAATTTAGAAAACGCACCATACGATTATTCATTACATCACCCCTACCCAACGAAGAATATCAAACGTAACGATGACAGCCATAAGGACGAAAAGAAGTCCTAAGCCAATAATCGACATAATGTTTTTAAATTTGTTTGGTACTTTCTTTCTTGAAATTCCTTCAATCGCCGTGACAAGTAATGAGAAACCATCAAGTCCAGGAAATGGAAGGAGATTAAAGATTGCTAAGTTAACGGAGATTAAACCCCAGAAATATAAATAAGTTGAGAAAGCATATGAGCCATATATTTCAGCGGACATTTTCATAATGCCAACAAAGCCAGACATATTTTTAATTCCACCAGTGAATAAAATACCTAAGCCTTTAAAAACGGCAGTGGCAGCATTACCAAAATCTTTAAACGTATTCTCTACTCTAGTTCCAAAAGGTAACCATTCATGTCTAAGTTGGAAGTTTAAACCAATATCTTTCCATTGATATTTGTCACTACCTTCACTAACTGGCTCCACTGCCATAATTATATTTGCTGTTTTAACCGCTTCTTCTCCAGCGGATTTATATGAAATAACGGCTTGGTAAGATAAAGATGAATCATAAGCTTGAAGTGGATCAATCTTGAAATTTGGATAATAAAGAAGAGCGCCTTCTTTTGGAGAAACATTATCGCCATCGATATTGAAATATCCTGAAAATGTCGCAAGGACGTCTTTATCCGCTATGACTTCTTCTTGAGATAATCCAACATATAATTTAGCGGCTCTAGAGAAGTTAGATTCAGCCTTTGTTCCTTCTGGATAATAAGTTAAAACATAATGTTTTTCACCTATGGTGACATTTGGATCAACAATGCATAATGCACCTTGATGAATAACACCATCAACGCTGTAATTATATATAAAACTTATGTCTTCAGAACCAGGAGCGCTATAAAACTCGATAGTGTCGTCGCTTCTAATTCCAGCATTATAAATAATGGAAGATTCGTTAACACTTGCAATTGTTGTTGCTCTAATAAGTGGGAACGCTAAATTGGAAATAGAGAAAAGCAGCAAAGCTAATAAAGCGTTCATTATTACGCCAGCGCTAAGAATAATGGCTTTCTTCCATTTTTTAATGCCTTCTAAAGAACGTTCTTCACCAACGACTACTCCTTCTTCAAGTTCCATTTCTTCTCCATACATTGAGACATATCCACCTAATGGAATAGCTCTAATGGAGAAATAAGTTTCTTTTCCTTTTCCACGTTTATGTAATAAAGCAGGACCAAAACCGATAGAAAATTCTTGGCAGTAGACATTAAAAAGCTTAGCCATAGTAAGATGGCCTAACTCATGCAAAGTGATAAGAACACCAAGCGAGACAATGAATAGAACAATGGAAACAATCCACTCACCTATCGACATGATTCTGCTGCCTTTCTAGAAACCTTATCGATTTCTTTTATTTCATTTAAAGAAGGGTTAGTTAAAATCTTTTGATTTTCTACTACCTCTTCTACTATTCTAGCAATATCTAAAAACTTAATCTCGTTTTTTAAATACTTATTTACTGCAACTTCATTTGCAGCGTTCAATGCGATCATTTTAGATGCACCTAAAGACAAGCATTTCTTCGCTAGTTCAGTGCAAGGATAACGCTTTGAATCGTATTTATGGAAATGACAGTCTTTAAGTTCATCAAGAGACTTAATGTGTTTCACTTCGAAGTCGATATTGGCTTCAAACATTGCATAAGCAATCGGACCATGCATATCTGGCTTTCCATAATCAACAAGTAAACTTCCGTCTTTGAGTTCAACCATTGAATGGACTAAAGATTCATCGTGCATAATGACTTCAATTTTAGAAAGTGGGAAATGATATAAATAATAAGCTTCAATAATTTCAAAACCTTTGTTCATCATAGTCGCACAGTCAATGGTGATTTTATCACCCATCTTCCATGTCGGATGTTTTAATGCGTCAGAAGCTTTTTGATCATTAAGTTTATCTAAAGGAACGTTTCTAAGTGCTCCTCCTGAGGCAGTAATGATAAGTTTATTTACATCCTCAGCTCTACATTTAGAAAGACATTTTGCTAAAGCAACATGTTCTGAATCAATTGGATAAAGTTTTCCTTTTCCTTCTTCAAGAAGCTTGTTAATAAGTGTTCCACCACTAACTAATGCTTCTTTATTAGCAAGGCAAAGAATTTTATTTCTTTCTAAAGCGATTAATGCAGGTTCCAAACCTGCAAAACCTACTAAAGCATCAACGCACATATCATAATCAGCGTTATTAGCGATTTCGCTTAAGCCGTCTTCGCCTGAATAAAAATTTATGCCTTTATATTCTTTTGAATACTCATCCGCTTTCTTTTGGTCGATTAAATAAACATGCTTAACATCTTTATGTTTTCTTAATATTTTAGGAATAATTTCACTTCTTTTTCCAACTGAAAAAGCAACTAAGGAAAACTTGTCTACATATTGCTCAATAATATCTAGACTTTGTCTACCTATAGAGCCAGATGCACCAAGAAGTAAAACTTTTCTCATTAATACGCTCCAATAAATTGAATAAAGGAAATAACACCTGCCACAAGACCAGCAGCAAATAAAATAGAATCGATACGGTCTAGCATTCCGCCATGACCTGGAAGAAGTCTTGAGAAGTCTTTAACTTCATAATGACGTTTAATTGCTGAGAAGATGAAGTCACCAATATCACCAAAAATAGGAAGTAAGATAGAAACAACTAAAACAAAGTACCAATGGTGATGATCGAACATTGGAAGAATTGGGTAGCCACCCGCACTTAAAAGAAGAGCAAATAGCATTGAAAATACAATGCTAAAAACAATTCCACCAACAAATCCTTCCCATGTCTTCTTAGGAGAGATACGTGGATTCATTTTGTGTTTACCAAAAAGCATTCCAATGAAATAAGCGCCAATATCATTAAGGAAGACGCCGATTGCAACATATAGTAATAAGAATGCAGATTGGAAATATTTAAAGACCACTGTTGTTGTATCAGTGATACCACCAAATCCAAGGCCAACTGTCTTTCCTAAAATAACACCATCCGTAAATGGTAAAAATCTAAGATAAAGGAATGATTGCAATCCTAAAGGAATTACAATGACCATCGATAAGAAATAAAACACATAGCTAATTTTGAATTTTTCAATAGAAAAGCAGATGACAAAATAGACAGCCGCTGCAAACATGATTAACATCTCAGAAAGGTCA
>CADBNT010000006.1 GCA_902796125.1 uncultured Erysipelotrichaceae bacterium
AAGAATGAGTTAGCAGCACTTGTGCCAAGATAGAAAGCTTCTTCTGGGGTGAGGAATGGAGTTTTCCAATCATCCATGATGTCTCTAGCTTTGCTAGCGCGGATAGTAGCAGCGACTACATCAAACATGCTTAAGTGATCTCCACCTGCGATATCGCTGCCAAGAACAACTCGTAAACCTTCATTGAGCATTACTCTTACTGGAGCGTATCCGCTGGTGAGATTTTCATTACTAGATGCGCAATGAACAACATATACACCTGCATCTTTTATAGCTTTACGTTCAACTTCGTTTGAGTGGACGCAGTGTGCCATAAGAGTTCTATTGTTCCATAAACCATATTTAACATATGATTCATAATATAAATCTGTATCTGGATGAAGTTCTTTTACCCAAGCAATTTCACCGGTGTTCTCACTTAAGTGAGATTGAATTGGAAGATCATATTCTTTAGCGATTTCGCCAAGACGCTTCATAAGTTTATTGGTGCAGCTAGGAGTGAATCTTGGAGTAATAATTGGTTTGACGTTATTAAACTTCTTTGAAAGTTCGATCCATTTAAGAGTATCTCTTACTGATTTAGCAGTGCCTTCAGAAAGAATTTCTGGAGAATTTCTATCCATATTAACTTTACCAACGTAGCCACAGACACCTGCTTTTTCAAGCTCTTCCATTAAGACGATAGTGGAACCTAAATGAAGTGAAGAGAACATCGCAACTCTAGTTGTACCGTTTTCAATGAGCTTCTTTGCTAAATCGCGGTAAATCTTTCTAGCGAGTCTTTTATCTTTAAAATGAGCTTCAGTAGGGAAGGTATAAGTGTTAAGCCAATCGAGTAAAGGAAGATCCATGCCCATGCCAAGCATTGCGTATTGAGGTGCATGTAGATGCATATCAGAGAATGATTGCATTACTAAGGCATCATTGAAATCTTCAATCTTTTCACCTTTATATTTTTCAGGTAATTCCTTAAAAATACCGGCAATTCTTCCGTTTTCTCCGACTAAATAGGAATGTTCAAAGATGCTAATTTTTCCTAATTCATCAGCAGAAATGATGTTTCCTTTAATAATGGTTACCATAAAATAAAACCTCCCCGCTCATAGTAGGTTTTTATCGCCACCTGTAGAAACTTGCACGCTATAAAAGTGCAATTATATAAGCTAAAACTATTATAACAATTCTAAAAAAGAATTAAATATCGTTTCTTAGTGAAAAGTCGCCTTTTTCAATTAGGTGAAGTTTTCTAAATAATAAATCAAGTAAAAAGACAAGAATGATTGGAGCGATGACTGCAAAGCCAATGACTTCTAATACCATTACCCAGTTATAAGAATGAACTGAGAAGAAATTAAGTGGTCCAACTAGACCAGAAGTGCCCATACCTGCTCCAACAGATAAAGCATTAACATCTCCATCTTGAACAAGTGGGAAAAGCATTGCTAAAGGACCTAAGCATGCTGAAACAATTATTGTTGGAAGCCAAATAATTGGCTTACGAATAATATTTTTAAATTGTAGCATACTTGTTCCAATGCCTACTGCAAGCACCGAACCCCATTTATTATCATGAGCAGTATGAACCGCAAATCCGACCATTTGAGTGCAGCATCCAATTAAGGCTGCTCCTGCAGCAAGTGGAGTAAGTCCAATTTGAATTGCAACGCATATTGCAACGCTTGAAATAGGTGCGGTAAGCGACATGCCAACAAGGACAGAAATAATAACGCACATGAGTACAGGTACAGCATTTGTAGATACTTGAATAAGCCAACTAATACCAAGAGTGATGTAGTGGACCCATTCAGCAAGTAATAACGAATAGATAATCGCTGTCATTAATCCAACAAGAGGAATGAGGATTAAATCAACTGGAGTTTTCTTTTTGTTTAGATATTTGATTGCTAAAGCAGCTAGTAAAGCAGCGATATAACAAGAAAGTGGATCACCAATGGAATTAACAGCAAATTGAGCACCGATTTCTCCACCAGGTACAGTTGAGCCATTAACTAATACATCCTTAAAGCCAAGCCATTCAAAAGCATAGTTTCCAACAAAACCAGCAGCAGTAATAGCAACAACAGTGACGCCATTTCTCTTAAGAGAAAGAGCAACGCCTAGACCAATACCAGCGCCCATTAAACCTTGGATAGCTTTTGCCCAAGTGCCTATAAAAGCACAGCCAGGAATTTGAGCAAAAAGATTAATGATTGTGCCAATGATGAGAGTGCCAAATAAACCGATGGCCATCCCATTCGTAGTCTTCATTAAGTTGTTCTTAAACCAAATAAAGAAAGATTTAAATTTGTTTTCTCTAACTTCTTCCATAAGCAACAAATATTTTAGTGATATTTTTCAAAATAACAAACACATAAATGTGAAATTGAATAAATCAGTATAAAAATTGTTAAAGTATGATAAACTAAATAAAACTATTTTTATTTGTACCCCACTAAGGAGAATAGATATGGCAAAAAAAGTAAGAAAGTATTCCGCGGAAGATGAAGCCTATTATAATCAAATAATCGCGGAGCTTCCTATGCTTCATGATGGAAGCGGTCAATCATGGATGAGAAATCCTCTTCCACCTGAAGATGAAGATAGACCAGTTGAAATTAAAAGAACTCCTGAGGTTAAGTCTAAAAAGAAAGATGATAATGAATACGTCTCTCATTTAGAAAACGCTCAAGTTAACCCAGATGAGGTTCGTGTTTCATATAATGAAGAGGACGGAGAAGAGAAGATTGTATCTCTTAAACGCATCGGAGGAGAACCATCTAATGGTGGACCAAATACTCCAAGTGTTGTAGATAATAATAAGCCTGCTCCAGTAGCGGATAACACAGATGTGCCTGAATCAACATTTAGATGTAACGCATTTTCTTTATTCTTCCATCAATTATGGTGGGGATTCTTGCTTTTTATTACTTTAGGCATTCTTTATCCAATTGTTGTTTGTAAACAAGAA
>CADBNT010000007.1 GCA_902796125.1 uncultured Erysipelotrichaceae bacterium
ATAATAAATCTGTTAGCCCAGAAGACTTCGATCATATGATTGAGGATGCTATTAAATGATTAAATACCCAAACGGTACCCCAAATAAGAAAGTCACCCATATTTCTAAAGCTGAATCAAAGGCTAGAAAATCTCTTTCTAGTGCCAATAGAGGCATGGATTTAGAAAGTGACATCAATTTAAGTAACGAATATTATCTTGAAAAAGACTTATGTGTCATCACTAAACGTCCAACTCCAATCAATGTAGTTAAAGTTGATTACACAAAAGGTGCCATAATCACAAACGCTTATTTTGAAAAGCAATCCACCACTGACTATAACGGTGTTTATAAAGGTCGCTACATCGACTTTGAAGCTAAATCTACCAAGATTAAAACTTCATTTCCGCTTCACAATATCACCTCTCATCAAATCAAACATTTAGAGAGAGTTTTAGCGCACCAAGGAATCGCCTTTTTCATCATCGAATTTGCAGCCAGAAATGAAGTCTATTTATTAGATGCTGCATACGTGATTGAATTCTATAAACATGGCGAAAGACAATCTATCCCATACGACGTTATAAAAGAAAAAGGTCATCTAGTTCCAAGAGGCTTTTCTCCTAGATTAGATTACCTTCCTATTGTTGATAAAATCTACTGCAAAAATTAGTTCTTTTCCCGGCAAATCCCGGACAACTTGCAGTTTTTACAATCTGGCTTAATAGCCTTACAAAAGTATCTTCCGAACCAAATAATTTGATGGTTCGTTTTTATTAATCTTTCACGTGGAATGAACTTAACGAGCTTCTTTTCCATAACTTCAACAGAGTCTTTTTCTTTAACTAGGCCAAGGCGTTTTGAGATGCGTTGAACATGGGTGTCCACCGCTAAATATGGATCGTTAAAAAGTTCTGCTAAAACGCAGTTCTTAGTTTTGTTTCCAACGCCTGGTAAAGTCATTAATTTTTCTCCGTCATGCGGGACAACCCCACCAAAATCAGACAATAATTTTTGGGCGATTCCAATAACGTTTTTTGCCTTAACTTTGTACATGCCAATAAAGCGGATACATTCTTCAACATCCTCTAATTTAGCTTTAGATAATTCTTCAAGATTTTTATATTTCAAAAATAAAATAGCGGTCGCCTTGTTAACTGACTTATCAGTAGTCTGAGCAGATAACATCACCGCTATTAAAAGTTCGTAATCTTTAGAGTAATTAAGTTCACAATGCGCGTCAGGAAAAAGTTCGTCTAAGTAATTAAAGATAAGCTCTTTATTAGTCATCGATCCATTTCGCTTTCGCGATTTCCATTGTGCGTTCGATATCTTTATTCCAGTCTTTGCTTACAGCAGTTATGCCAGTAGCTTCGATATCGTCTCTTGCTTGCCATTGAAGCAAGATTTTATCAACGCTTCTAAGTGATTTCTTTCCTTTGGAAAGAGCTTCTTTTAAAGCATTAATAATTGTTTCATCAGAATAGCCTTGATCAACCCATTCTCCAATTAAAGAGAATTCAAGAGGTGATAAGGTTCTTTTAAGTTCTTTTTCAAAAACTTCGTAAATGTTTTTAAGATATGCTGATTTTTCAGCAGAAGTTTGAGTCTCTTGTTCTTTTGCTAAAGAGATTTGAAAAACTTCATATAACTTCTTTTGGAGAGGTTTTAGAGAAACCTTAATCTTTTTACCAGTTGTAAAATCAAGGAATCCTCTTTCAATTAAAGAAACGAAAATCTTATCAAGTTCTTTAACTGATAATGACATCTTCATTGAAAGAAGGTCAGGGGTAATTAAAGTATTCTTTTGCTCAAGAAGGTGATCAATCATCAAAATGGTCGCGAGTTCATTTTCATTTAAACGGAGCTTGCGATAATACTCTAATAGTAAGTAACGGAAGTCTAATGCTTCCATTTGAACGTTTGACATAGTAGGTATATTCTATCAAAAGATTTTTGAATTGAAATAAATTTATTTATTTTCGAGTTTTTTTAACTCTTCAATAATTTTGTTTGGATTAAGTTCATCGAGCAAATAATGATATTTTTGCATTGCCTTTTTAGTCTTATCATCGATTTTAAAGTTAAGTTTCTTAGCGAATCTATCCGCTCTTAAGATGCGAAGTGGATCTTCTTTAATACGTTTAACTGGATTGCCAATAAAGCGAATAATTCTATCTTCAAGATCTTCAATTCCTTCACCGCTTGGGTCAATAACATTATAGTTTTCATCAATATAAATCGCATTGATGGTAAAGTCGCGACGGACATAATCTTCTTTAAGTGATTTTACCAAAGTAATTGAAGAAGGATGACGATAGTCAAGATACTTACCTTCTGTTCTAAACG
>CADBNT010000008.1 GCA_902796125.1 uncultured Erysipelotrichaceae bacterium
AGTTATTACTGGTCTTGAAATGTTCCGTAAACTTCTTGATTACGCTGAACCAGGCGATAACATTGGTGTCCTTCTCCGTGGTGTCAACCGCGACGAAGTCGTCCGTGGCCAAGTCCTTGCAAAACCAGGATCCATTACTCCACACACCAAGTTCACAGCTTCTGTCTACGTTTTAAAGAAAGAAGAAGGTGGCCGTCACACAGCTTTCTTAAGCAACTACCGTCCACAATTCTACTTCAACACAACAGACATTACTGGTGTCATTACTCTTCCAGCTGGAACTGAAATGGTCATGCCAGGCGATAACGTTGAATTAACCGTTGAATTAATTCACCCAGTCGCTATTGAAAAGGGAACCAAGTTCTCAATTCGTGAAGGTGGCCGTACAGTTGGTTCTGGTTCTGTCACCAACATCATTAAATAAGTTAAATTATTTATGACAAATAGACCTCTTCGGAGGTCTTTTTTGTTGAAATAGATTAATTTTATAACTAAATTATATTTATATGATGCAAAGGAAATATTCTTTACCTCGTCACACGAATTTAGCAAATACATCAACTCGCTTTGGTGCCTTTTTTATTGACGTGGCTATTGGCTTCCTTCTTGCGATGCTTCTTTTCTTTGGGGCTCAAAATATATTCTGGTTCAATGGTGGCTACGACTTAAATAAGCGAATGGTTGATTACACGATTGAATCAAATCTTTGTTATATAAAGACAGATGAACAAGGTAATCAAAGTGTAACTATCTATGATACTACTAATGAATATGAAATATATGAGGAGCACGTTTCTTACTTCTATCTTCATTATTTAACTGGTGATGTAGAAGAAGGAATGCCTTACGCTCCAAACTTTGATAAACCAATTAAGAAAGACGATGGAAGCGAAGTTCTTCCGAAAGATTTTTATTCTGTTAGTTGGTTTAATTACAACATCCTCGGCATTACCGAAGAAGATCCAGACCGCGAAACATCTTCTTTATATTTCACTTATCGAAAAGATGCAGACGGCAATTATGATAAGACTCAAATTGGCACTCCAAAATGGTCTAGATATAACTCCGACAAAGGTAAAGTAGTGGAATTAACTAGAGAAGATATCACTGTCCAATATAAAAGCGTCTATCAAGTAGCGTATCGCTACTTAGAAGCTGAAGACTTTTACCAAGAAGTGGCAAGAAAGTTTTACTTTGGCTATTCATTATGTGCGACATTATGTGCTTTAGTTTCTGGGGCGGTTATTTATATTGTTATTCCACTTTTCCTTAAAAACGGCCAAACCATCGGTAAGAAGATTCTTAAACTTGGTCTTGCTAATTACGAAGGATATCGCTTTAAAAACAATCAATTATGGATGAGATTTGTTCCTTTTGCCTTAACCTGTGCAGCACTTCTTATTCCGTTTATTACAACGTTCTATGTTATCTTCATTATTATTTTAATAATGTTGCTTGTTTCATTTGCCTTAATGATGGCATCGCCAAAGAAAGCTGCACTACATGATTTTGTGGCAAGAACTATTGTTATTGATTTAGCTACTTCAGTTATATTTGATAACTTTGTTGAAGAAGCTGAATATATTGCTAAAGAAGATAATCTTCCGAAGGAAGTCATTGCTGGAGAAGAGCCAGAACTAAAATATGAAAAATAAAGAGCAAGTAGTGGAAGTACCAAAAGAATCAAAGCTTTCAACAATAGTTGAGGCTAATATCGGTAAGAGATTATTAACCGCTATTATCGATGCTCTTTTCTTTGCTTTTACAGGCATCATGCTTGCTTTTTGGGTGTTTCTTCCTATTACAAACGCTTCTCTTCATTATGAAGAGAATATGGCGCTTGCAAGACAATATCAGGTCGCAAGTCACCTTTATTTATTTCAACAAGCTAATGACGATAATCAATTTGTTGTTATCGAAGTCAAAGACTTCACTGAGAAACTAGATGGTAATAGAAGTAGCAGTGTCACTCCTTTATATGGTTTTAATGGCACAAATTACACATTCTATTTAGAACATCTTTACTATTATTATCATTCTTATTTATGTAATCAGGATGTTGAACTTCCTAATCCAACAGATGCAAAGACATATGATCCTGTAACAGACAATTTTGTTTCTCCTCATTATAATGAGCCTATCGATGGAATTATGCCATGTGACTACTATACGGATGCATGGTTTATGAATAATGTTCTTGATTTTAAAGATGGTGAATCTAGTTATTTTATCTATGACGAATCTAAAGATTCATTCATGGAAAAGATTTCTTTAAAAGAAGGCGTCAAAGAAGAAGATGTTGTGAAATATCTTAAACAAACTTGTTATAACTCAACTGGACATTTTTATAATTCCGATTACTTCTCAAGACTAAATAATATCGCTAAATGGTCGCAGGTAATTATGGTTGTTCCTGCTGTTTTACTCAGCTATGGAATTTACTATATTACCATTCCATTAATCTTTAAAAATGGTGAAACACTCGCGAAGAAATTTTTTAAGATTGGTATTATTTCCTCGCGTGGCTTTTCTGTTAAAAAACGTCAAATTGTATTTAGACAACTTCTATTATTTGTCATGCTCGCATTCACAGCCTTTATTGTTGGTATTGGTTTAACTTCTCTCGCTACATTAGGCATTGGAATCCTTATTCTTTTGATCGCTACATTAATTTCAAAAGATAAGCGTGCTCCACATGATTATGCAGCCATGACAATCGTCATCGATGAACAAAAATCTGTATGGTTTGATTCTGCTGAAGAAGAGATTAAATACGCTGATGAACTTGAAGCCAAAATGGCAAAATATAAAAACACAAAGATCATTGATAAGAAGGTTATCCAAGTCGGTTCAACCATTATTGATGAGGACGTTAAAAAAGAATTTGAAGAATCTCAAAAAAACCCTGAAAAACACGAATAATTCCGCAAAATACGGTTATCTACAGGGATATTTTAATAAATAAAAATATAAGGACATATTTTTGCTTTGGTAACTAAATTATAACTGTGTTATTATTTTGTTGTAGTTACAGCTACGTATATACACCATAGGAGGTAAACTACATGGATGTAAGAATTGAAAATCTTACTAAAACCTTCGTCGGTCGAAAGGGTGTTGAAACAACTGCTGTTAATCAAATGAGCTTTACAATTCCTGACGGGAAACTCGTCGGGCTTTTAGGTCCATCTGGTTGTGGCAAATCAACAACCCTTTATATGATTGCTGGTTTGCATAAACCAACCGACGGACACATTTGGTTTGGCGATGATGATGTTACAAACGTTCCACCAGAAAACCGTGGTATTGGCTTAGTCTTCCAAAACTATGCTCTTTATCCACATCTTTCTGTTAGACAAAACATCGAATTCCCACTCGACAATGTGCGATTCCCAGGACCATTCGGGAATGAAAGCAATCGTGTCGTCGACTTAAAACGCGACAGAAAAACTTCAGAAAGAGATTTAAAAGATCTCAATGCAGCTATTAAGAAAGCTGAAAAGACTATCGCATCTTCCGAAGCTAAACTTGAAAAGGCAAAAGCTAATGATGATGCTGAAAGTGTCGCCCACTTCGAAGAAGCTATCGAAATTGCAAAAGCAACTATCGAAAACTCCAAAGCACGTATTGTTTCTGTTAATGAACATATCGAATACGTTGAAAAGGAACTCGTCGAAGCCGAAGCAGCTCTTGAAAAGGCTAAAGCTGACTTTGAAGAACTCAAAGCTAAAGATCCTGCAGCTGCAAAAGAAAAAGCAAAAACAAAATTATCCAAACAAGATAAGGATGCTATTGCTCTTGAAATGGCCAAAATCGTTGATATCGACAAATATCTCGATCGTAAACCAAAAGAATTATCAGGTGGTCAACAACAACGTGTCGCTATTGCTCGTGCTCTAGCAAAGAAACCACGTGTTTTACTTCTTGATGAACCATTATCAAACCTTGATGCTCGTTTAAGACTTCAAACTCGTGAAGAAATTAAACGTATTCAACGCGAAACTGGTATTACAACCGTCTTCGTTACTCACGACCAAGAAGAAGCGATGTCAATTTCCGACTTTATGGTCGTTATGAAACTCGGTGTCATCCAACAAATCGATGAACCACAAAAAATCTATGATGAACCAGCGAACCTCTTCGTTGCTAAATTCTTAGGTTCTCCAGCTATTAACGTCTTTGACGGTGAAGTCAAAGGTGGAAAACTTTATCTCAATGGTAAAGAAATTGACTCCGGTGATTGCTATAAGAAACCTTATGTCAAAGTCACTGAAGAAGAAGTTGAAGTTACTAAAGAATCTGGTGAAGTCGTCAAAGAAAAAGTCACTCACCAAGAAGAAGTTAAGGATCGTCTAGTTAAAATCGCTGTTCGTCCAGAAGCTTTCACTTACGATGCTAAGAAAGGTGATGTACCAGTTAAGGTCAACCTCTTAGAACATATCGGACGTGATATTACTGTTGTCGGATCTATCAAAGATCAACCAGAAAACCACGTCAAAGTTATTATTCCAAGCGAACTTCGCAACGATATCCTTGGAAAAGATGAAATCGTCTTCAAAGCAAAACGTATGTACGTCTTTGAAGAAACAGGTGAAAGGATTAAATAACATTAGTTATTTATAAACAAAATTATGGCATTATTTAAAAAAGAAAGGAAAGTAGCTGAAGCTCCGATGCCAAGCGGAGACGTTTTGGTCGCTGACGAAGTAAAAGTCGTTGGACCTCTTATTTCAAAACGTCGTCGTGTTTCGTTACCACAATGGGCAACTGCGTGGATCGTTTTGATTCCGGCACTCATATTCTTAGTGATGTTCATGTTCTACCCGATCATCAACACCTTCTTATATGCGTTCCTTCAAGACTTCACATATGTTCCAGGAGGTGGTAGCTTTGCTCTTGGGCAATTCATATCAGCGATGTCTCAGACCTGTAAGTCATCTTATGGTTCTTGTACAATCGTTTATCCATCCTTTGGCTTTAATAACTTTGCTGAGTTATTCGTCGAAGGTAGCGTATTCCCAAAGACAATTTTAAATACCGCTGAGCTTGTTATTATCGAAGTTCCATTAACAATTATCATTTCATTGTTAATTGCCACATTCCTTAATTCAATTAAAGCCTTAAAAGGCTTATATCAAACAATCTTCTTCCTTCCATACGTTACTAACACCATCGCGTTAGGTCTTATCTTCAACATGGCGTTCTCTAGAACACCAGGTGGTCTTGTTAATATCGTCTTGAAGAACCTCTTCAACGTCGATCCAATTAACTGGTTAAGTAAAGATATATCTCCATATAATGGAGCTGCTAGTAGATTCACACAAGGTATCGTTATCGTTGTCTATTCTATTTGGAACGGTATCGCCTTTAAGATTCTTGTCTTTATGTCCGGTCTTGCCACTATTGATAAGCAATACTACGATGCGGCGAAGATTGATGGATCTAGTTCATTCACCATTTGGAGAAGAATTACTCTTCCATTACTCTCACCACAGATTCTTTACATTACTATCACATCGTTTATCGGTGCGTTCAAGATGTATACAGGTGTTATGGCCGTCTACCAAGGCGTCAGTGCTGATGGTTACTACTTCGGTGGTGACGACGGAACTACTTGGATGCCGGTCGTTGGTTGGATTTACAAACGCCTCGCTAGTGACTCGTTGAAACCTGGCATTTCTTCTGCTGGTTCACTTGTCCTTTTAGCAATCATTATGGTAATCACTGCTGCTCAATTTGCTGTAAGCAAAAAGCGCGTGCATTACTAGAAAGGGGGTAATTTAGATATGGCTGAACATGTAATGTATTTCGCAGACGAAAAAGCTCAAAGAATATTCCTTGCTAAGACTATCGCAAAGAAAGTCGTCGTCTACCTATTCTTAACAATCTTTGCTTTATTTATGCTTGCCCCATTCGTAATCATGGTCATTGGTTCCTTTATTGAAGCCGATGCATTCAATACCTTTGAAGCTAACGCTGACTTCTCCATGCTTGGATTCTCCCATTGGGGATTATCAAACTATGCTGTTGTCTTCGCTGAAAAGTACAAAACAGGTACTGGTATTGAATTTGATAAGCCATCATTCGCGCACTTCTTCCTTAATACATTTATCGTCGCCATTGGCTCAACAACAGTTACTGTTGTTACCGCTGTCTTAGCAGCCTTCGCCTTTGCGCGTCTACAATTTAAAGGAAAAGATTTATTATTCACCTTGCTCCTCGCTACAATGATGATTCCAGGTGAAATGATGGTCATTACAAACTTCATGACTACGCTTTCCTTAAAATGGACAAACACATTCGCGGCTTTGATCTTAGTTCACGGTGTTAGCGTCTTCTATATCTTCTATTTAAGACAAACATTCCAACAAATTCCGAACGAACTATATCTTGCTGCAAAGGTTGATGGTGTCTCTGATATTGGATACTTACTAAAAGTAATGGTCCCAATCGCTATGCCAACAATCACGACAATTCTCATTCTTTCTATGATGGGTTCTTGGAACTCCTACGTCTGGCCAAACCTCGTTGCCAACGAAACATGGAGATACGATCCAAGTGGTACCTACTCAATGAAACTTGTCTCTAATGGTCTTATGTCATTATTCGCTACTCAACAAGATGGCGCTGACTCCATTAAGATCGCAGGTTCCATGGTCGTTACCGCCCCATTGTTCCTTGTCTTTATCCTCTTCCGTAAGTACATCATGCGCGGTGTCTCACGTTCAGGTATTAAAGGCTAATCAAGGTATTATCACTCTAGGTGTTAATATAAAATTTCAAGAAAGGAAAAAAATATGCACAAATTCTCAAAGATCTCAACATTTGCCCTCTTTGGTTTAGTTACCGTTGGTGGTGCTGCCGGATGTAGCGGTGGCCGTGGTCCTGTTGCGTTTCAAATGTGGTCTGGATTTGGTTCAACCTATTCAATGTATTTAGATAAGCTCATTGACTACGAATGGGAAACAAATCAACTCAACATTGCTATTTCTTCAAAAGGAAGCTATGAAAACCTTCAAAAAGCGATCAACGAATCCATCCCAACTCTTGACTATCCAACAGTTGCAAATGGCTATCCAGATCATTTTGCAGGTTACATCCGTACCCAAGTTCAACTTCCTCTTAATGATTTCATTAAGGAATACGATGCTGAACACGGTACAAACTTAATGGATGACTACTATGAAAACTACATGGTTGAAAACATGACTCTTCACTTCCAACCAGATGGTACTCCTTCAATTATGGGTCTTCCATTCAATAAGTCGACTGAGCTTCTTGGTTATAACGGCTTCTTCGTTGATTACGCCATCTCTAAAGGCGTCATCGCTGATCTTCCTGAAACATGGCAAGAATGGGCCTCTGAAGGACCAGCTCTTCGTGACTTACAACTCAGCATGTGTGGTAAATACCTCCATGGTGACGTTGATGAAGCCGGAAACGCTTCAAACTTCGTCTTAAATAACGTTTCTACTGGTGACGATATCCTCATGGATATGCACGATGTTACACCAGAAACATGCCGTCTTATGTCTTGGGACGCAAGTGACAATATGTTTATTACAGTTGTCCGTCAATGGGGTGGCGTTTATACATCCTATTCTGAAGCAGATATGAAGATGGCGAACCCACACGGTTGGGTTGAATTCAATAACACCTCCGTTAAAAACGACAAAGGCGTTACAGTCAATAGCCGTGAAAAAACAATCGCTGCATTAACATTCTTCAATGGTTTATTCGGTGATATGGACGATGCTTCTAGCCAAATCTTTGGTTTACCAGCTAACTTTGGTGGTCTTTATTCCTCTGATGCTTTCAAAGCTAACAAGGTTATGTTCACCGTCTGTTCATCTGGTGGCTTAAGCTACAATACTGGCGGCGGACAACGTTTCAGACTCGCTCCAATTCCATATTATGATGATGGCGAACTCGAAAACAAATATGTTATTTCTCAAGGTACAAACCTCGCCTTATTTGATCAAGGTGACGCTGCTACCTTAAAGAAAGCATTCTCAGCAATGGTTGACTTCACCACAGGTGGTGTCCAAGCTTCATGGGCTTGCGATACTGGTTACTTCCCAGGTGCTAAATCAGCTGCTAATGCTCCAGCATATAAGGAAATGCTTGAATCAACAGATTATAGCAACGCTAACGTTGTTGCTTATCGTGAATCTGCTCAAATCAACGAAGATGAATACATGGTCGAAGCCAAAGGCTGGACCAAGTTCGTTGACCCAGGATTCGTTGGATCAAGTACAATTCGTGCTACAGTTAAGAACATTCTTGCTAACGTCTTCAACCATGTTGGCGCAGGCAAGGAAGGCGAAAAGACATACGAAGCCGTTCTTAATGAAGCTTATACAACACTCAAGGACTACGTCCATAACATGTAATTAAGACATATGCGCGTCATTAGAAATAGTGACGCGCTTGGGGAGACCCAATAAATGTCTACATAGCTTAAAGCTATAAGAAAGGAACTTATGAAAAAAAGTTTATTAATTGCACTCGGTGCACTCTGCGTTGCAGGTCTCGCCGGTTGTAGAGGTAATGAAGGCGGCACAACATCTTATGGTGCTGAAGTCGAAGCTGCTGCTATTCAAAAGGTTGTTGGTGGAAACCTTGCCTTAATTGAAAACGTCACTCCACTTATTCCTGGTCAAGTATCAGAACTCGATGGTGACAAAAACGATAACATCACAGTTGTTGCAAGACAATTAGTACCAGTTAACGGCGTTAAAGCTGAAGTCTTGGTTGACTGGACATATGATTCTTCAACTGGCTTAGTTGATGATTTCCACGTCTTAGAAGGTGGAGATACCAACAAGGTCTTTGAATTCAACTACCCAGCCAAAGGCGCTGAAAATGCTTCTTTTGAATTCACAGCCACTCCAAAATGTGGTAACACAACTGGCGATCCAGTTAAATTCAACGTTTCACTTCTCGCTATGAAACGTGTATTCCCAGAATACAAATTAAGCGAAATCTTAGGTCTTAACGAAGCAGGTACATGCTATCAACACGTTACAGATGCTGCTAAAGGTTATTGGGAATCCAATAACGTCGATGCAGGCGACAATTATATGTACATTACCACCTTTGGTAAAGTCACATATCTTGCACCAGATGGTAACTGGGGTTTAATCGCTGACGGCTCACTCTATTGTGAAATCTATGCCGGTAGTGGTACAAAACTTAACAACAAATACTTCCCAGGTCTCGAAGTTGGTAACTGGGTTAAAGTTCGTGGCGAACCTTCTAACTATAAAGGAAACGTCCAAATTGGTTACATTTCCATGGTTAAGAAAGTTGAACAAGGCACAATGGTCGAACCAGTTGCCGTGAAGACAATGAATGAAGCTTATCTTAATAGCTACAGCCAATTCAATGGCGATATGAACGCTGTCTTCACAGTTGACGGTGTCTTTAACGGTAACGTTAAGAACAAAAATGGTGTTGCAATTACATCTGCCGATCAAGTTCCAAACGATCGTTATACATTTGAAATCAAAGTTGGTGAAAAAGTTCTCGTAATTGCAATGGACTATCACACATGGAGAGATGCTGACGCAAATCAAACCGATCTCTTTACAACATTTAGAGATGCTATCTTTGGTAAATCCGTTGGTAATGCTATCACAGTTAAAGGAACACTCCGTTTCGTTATGAATGGTGCTAGCGTCTTCACAAATGACGGTACATGCCAACTCACCCCATTCCTTAGTGGTGACATTGCCTAATCTAATCTAGATTAACTAAATTAGGGCTCGTAGAAATACGAGCTCTTTTTTACTTGAAAGATATATCTTTAGATAGTATATTATTGTAGCGATGCACCATTAGCTCAGCTGGTAGAGCAACTGACTCTTAATCAGTGGGTCACAGGTTCGATCCCTGCATGGTGTACCATTAAACATAAGGCCACATCAATAGATGTGGTTTTTTCTTACCTTGTTATATAAAATATAACTATGAAAACTTTGATTGTTCTTTCTGCAGTTGCTGGAGCAGGTAAGTCTACCTGGGCAGAGCAATATCGAAAAACGCATCATCATGTTCACGTTGTTTCTAGTGATGAAATTAGAAAAGAACTAACTGGTAAATATTCTGATTTAACCCACGATGAAGAGATGTGGAGAATCTACTTTAACCGCATTAAAGAATTCGCTAGTAAAGACCAAGATGTAACTGTAATTGCTGATTCGACAAATATCCTCAATAAGTATCGACTTTTATATAAAGATGTCATTGGCTTTGATAAGAAGGTTTTAGTAATAATTAGGAAGGATTTGCCGGTGATTTTAAGACAAAATAAAGAAAGAAATCCTGCAAAAATCATTCCTGAAGACGCTGTAAAATGGATGTATGAAAACTTTGAAGAACCAAGCGAAGAAGTGCTTTCTATATTCGATGAATATGACCAAGTTCAATCATGGTTTGATTCTTCTAAAGTAAAAGATTCATTCCATTATAAAGACTGATATAATAAAGAATATGAATAAGACGACTGCGAAAAAGTATTTATCAGCGATTGAATCAAGTAAAAGAAAATATCTCACTTGTGAGTTGCTTTCTCATAGCTTAGGCATTTATCCAGAAATCATTGCTGAGAATTTATCATTCTTTGAACCAATGCTTGCGATGGATCCTTCCTACAATCTTAAGGATTTGATTCCAGCTTTAAATGCCTATATTGAAGAAGAATCTAAAAAGTCTCCTAAGAAACCTAGAGTTATTATTAACAAAGGTAATGTTGAACAATATGAAGGCGTTGCTGACTTCATCTACCAAAAGATGACCATCGGTGGTCTAGTTGATAAAAACGCTGAATTGAGCGCTGTTGATCTTAAGATTCTTAAAAAACTTATTCAAGCTGAGCTTGACGAAAAGAAAAAGAATTAGTTAGTCATTAGACTATGATGAAATCGGTTTCACGCCGATTTTTTCTTTACTCGTCCACGTATACATACGTATAATGTATGTGATTAAGGAGTTTTTATAATGGAAATTAAGAAATCATTTCTCTCTGTTGACGGTAATACCGCAGCTGCCATTGGTAGCTATTACTTCACTGAAGTAGCCGGTATTTACCCAATCACCCCATCTTCTCCTATGGCTGAACTCGTCGATGTTTATGCCTCACAAGGAAAGAAGAACCTTTTTGGTTCAAAAGTGAAAGTTGTTGAAATGCAATCTGAAGCCGGCGCATCAGGCACAGTCCATGGTGCACTACAAGCAGGCGCACTCGCAACAACATATACCGCATCACAGGGTCTCTTACTTATGATTCCAAATATCTATAAGTGGTGTGGTGAACTTTTACCAGCTGTTTTACATGTCTCGGCACGTTCTCTTGCTACAAGATCACTTTCAATCTTTGGTGATCATCAAGATATCTACGCTTGCCGTCAAACTGGTATTACAATGCTTTGCTCTCACTCCGTTCAAGAAATTGCTGACTTAGCACCTATGGCACACCTTATCGCCATTGAATCTTCTACTCCAGTCATGCACTTCTTTGATGGATTTAGAACATCTCATGAAATTCAAAACGTTGAATTCATTGATGAAGAAGAATATCGCAAACTTCTTCCACTGGATAAAGTTGAAGAGTTTAGAGCACGCGCTTTAAACCCACACACTCACCCAGTCACACGTGGTGGTGCGGAAAACGACGACATTTACTTCCAAGGTCGTGAAGCTCAAAACGCACATTACGACAAAGTCGTAGAAGTTGTTGAAAAATACTTAAAAGAAGCTTCAAGATTATCAGGACGTGAATACGCTCCATTCACCTATTATGGTGATCCAAATGCTGAATACGTCATCGTGGCTATGGGTTCAATTACTGAAACTACAATCGAAGTTATCGACGAACTTCGTAAGAGTGGTGAAAAGGTCGGTTTAGTCAAAGTTCACTTATATCGTCCATTCTCCGCTAAACATCTCGCCAAAGTTATCCCAGCTTCTACAAAACGCATTGCTGTTTTAGATAGAACTAAAGAAATGGGCGCTACCGGCGAACCTCTCTATCTTGATGTTGTTGCCGCTTTAAAACAAGTCGGCTTAGAAAAGATTGAAGTATTTGGTGGACGTTATGGTCTTTCTAGTAAAGACACCCAACCAAAACACGTCAAATCTGTCTATGACTTCCTTAAAGGAAAACCACATCATAACTTCACAGTTGGAATCAACGATGACCTTACTCATCTTTCCATTCCAGTTGATGAAAAATTCCATATTAAGGGTGAATACACATCCTGCTTATTCTATGGTTTAGGTTCTGATGGTACAGTCTCTGCTAATAAGTCTTCAATTAAGATTATTGGTGATGCTACCCATCAATATGCTCAAGCATACTTTGCCTATGACTCAAGAAAAGCTGGTGGCGTTACTCGTTCCCACTTAAGATTTGGTAAAAAACCAATACGCTCAACATATTATGTTGAAAACGCTGATTTCATTTCCTGTTCACTTGATACATATATCTTTAAATTTGACATGGTGAAGAACTTAAAAGAAGGTGGAACATTCCTTCTTAACACCGATATGTCAGACGAACAACTCATCAAGTCACTTCCAAATCGTATGAAACATCTTTTAGCGGTTAAGAAAGCTAAATTCTACGTTATCGATGCTAATAAGATTGCTAGTGAAATTGGTATGGGTCGTCACACCAATACAATTCTCCAAGCTTCCTTCTTCTATCTTAACCAAGGCATTATGCCATATGAAGAAGCGAACAAATGGATGAAGAAATTTGCTGAAAAGAGCTACGCCAAGAAGGGCCAAGAAGTTGTCGAACTTAACTGGAAGGCAATTGATGCTGGTACAGAAGGCTTACGTGAAGTCAAAGTTGATCCAAAATGGGCTGAACTCGACGATAAGAGAGTTCGCGCTACAACTGGTGACGAATACTTCGATAGTTACGTTAACGTTATGGCTGGTCTTGATGGCGATAATATCCCAGTCAGCGAATTCACAAAATTCGAACTTCTTGATGGTACGATGAAAAATGACATCACCTATAAAGAACAACGTTCAATCGCTGATAAAGTTCCAGTTTGGAATAAAGACGATTGTATTCAATGTAATAACTGTGCGTTCGTTTGTCCACATGCGACAATTCGTCCATTCTTACTTAATGAAGAAGAACTTAAGAACGCTCCAGAAATCGTTAAAAACGATGTTCTTGATACTAAGATGCCAGCCTTAAAGGGCCTCAAATATCGTTTACAAATCTCACCAAAGAACTGTGTCGGTTGTGGTCTTTGTGTCGCAGAATGTCACGCCAACAAAGTTGGCAAGAAGGCTCTTTACATGGCAGAAGCTAAGGAACAATTCCCACAAGAAGAAGCTGCTACTTACTTATTCAAACATACTGAATATAAAGCCATTCTTCCAACTAACACAGTTATGGGTGTTGGCTTCCTTATGCCATATATGGAAATCTCCGGTGCCTGTGCAGGCTGTGGTGAAACTCCATATTACCGCTTAGTCTCTCAATTATTTGGTAAGGATATGTTAGTTGCTAACGCAACTGGATGTTCTTCCATCTATTCAGGATCTACTCCACTTACCCCATTCTGCACTGATAAGAATGGTGAAGGTATTGCTTGGGCAAACTCCTTATTCGAAGATAATGCTGAATTCGGTTATGGTATGAGAGCAACAGTTGATTACCGTTTATCTCAAATCATTGATATCCTTGAACCAGCTTTATCTAGAGATTCCGTTGAAGAACCTCTTAAAGAAGCTATCAAGAAATACTTCGATAACATTAAGAACAAAGCTGAAGCTCGTAAGATTATTCCAGAACTTGTCAAACTTGTTAAAGCATCTAAAGATGAAGAAGTTAAGAAAGTTCTCGTTTATGAAAGAGATCTCCTCGACAAATCCGTTTGGATCATTGGTGGTGATGGTTGGGGC
>CADBNT010000009.1 GCA_902796125.1 uncultured Erysipelotrichaceae bacterium
CTTTCACTGAATGTTCTTTTTCTCTAAAGAGAACATCTAGTAATGTTGGCATTTTGTTTGAATGTCTATTCTGCCTTTTTGGTTTTGTTACATTTTCAGGAATCATCCATGTTTTCCCTTTTAAATATGCCCCAACAACTCTTCCGGAAGCGCAATAGTTTCGTACGCTTCTTTCAGAAACTCCCCAGATCTTACTAATCTCTGTACTTGTTAAATACTTCATGGCATTATTATATCATCTATCGGCAATTTATAAAGCAAAACTTGATAAGAAAATGCAAATATTATTTTGCCGATATGTGTGTCCCGACAATTGGTGTTTCAAACTCTATTGTGTTTGGACAATTGGAGACATTAGTCTTTTATCCCAAACGTTTGGGATTTTTATTTTATAAATATTGTAATGTATCGCAATCGTGATACAATATATTTGAGGTCTACAAATATGGCTAAAACACAAACAGTACACACTAGAGTTACACAAGACATTAAAGAACAAGCTGACATCGTGTTTGCTCGATTAGGTTTAACAACCAGTCAAGCAATATCGCTGTTTTTAACAGCGTCAGTTAATCATAATGGCCTTCCATTTGAATTATCACTTCCTACAAAAGAAGAACAAGATTTAGCTTTTGCTACTGCTGTTGCTACAGTTGATGGCGTGCCGCCAGATGAAAACGCTCAAAAGATTATTCGTCTATATTCCAGAGGCGATATTGATTATGAAACTGCTCAATTTGCAATGGAAAGGTTATATAGACAACAATGAAAGATCCATATTTAAACTTTGAGACAGGCATTTTAAAAAACAGACTAGGTATAAAAGACCAAAAATCTTTAGATAATGCTGAAACAGCCTTTGCATCCATTGCAATAAATAACCTTAGAGAAACAGGCTTTGAAATTGCAACAATCAAAGATTGTTTGATAATTCATCAAAAATTATTTGATAAGGTTTATGACTGGGCCGGACAACCAAGAACAATCGATATTTATAAAGGTGAATCAATACTTGATGGCAAATCAATTGATTATGTATTTGCTTCTTATATTGATCAAGCCTTAGAAGATTTAGAAAAAGAATTTAAGGCTGTGATATGGGAAAAACTAAATCCAACAGAAAAGATTGATAGAATTTGCTATTTTGTATCAGAGTTCTGGCACATCCATCCATTTAGAGAAGGCAATACCAGAACTGCTGCTATGATGTTATATTTTCTTATTAAGAAAGCAGGTCTACATGTAAATATAAATTTCTTATCAAGAAATGGCAAATACTTTAGAAACGCGCTAGTACTATCCTGTTTATACACAGCTTCAAAACCGGAATACCTCAAAGACATTGTTAGAGATTCTGTAACATTTAGAAATGTTTCTGATAATAAATATAAAACTATCGAAGGAATAGAAGTTGATAAGTATTCCTATGTAAATCACACGGTAGATAAATTAAAAACGATTGAAAAACCAAAAGATTGGATGAAAAAACCTCACAAATAATGTGAGGTTTTAATTATCAAATTTTGATTAAGCCTTATCTTTGCTGCCAAGAACATCGGTAATTTTGTGTTTGACGAGTTCTTTTACGTAGCTACGACCAAGACCAACGTATTGACGTGGATCGAAGTGTTCTGGATGTTCCTTCATATCTTGACGGATACCAGCAGTCATCGCTAAGCGGAGATCACTATCAATGTTGATCTTACAAACTGCTAATTTAGAGGCTTTAGCAAGTTGTTCTTCTGGAACACCAACAGCGTCGACAAGTGCGCCGCCATTATCATTGATAATCTTGACGTATTCTTGGTTGACAGAAGATGAACCATGTAAGACGATTGGGAATCCTGGAAGACGTTTTGAGACTTCTTCAAGAATATCGAATCTTAATGGTGGAGGACAAAGCACTCCAGTCTTTGGATCTCTTGTGCATTGAGATGGTTTAAATTTATAAGCACCGTGAGATGTACCAATAGCAATAGCTAAGGAGTCACATCCAGTGCGTTTAACGAATTCTTCAACATCTTCTGGGCGAGTGTATGATTCTGCACCATGTTCAACTTTAACATCAGCTTCGATGCCTGCTAAAGTACCAAGTTCAGCTTCGACTGTAACATATGGTTTATGAGCGTGAGCGTATTCACAAACTTTCTTTGTAAGAGCGATATTCTCTTCAAATGATTTGCTAGAAGCATCGATCATAACTGATGTAAATCCGTTATCGATACAATCTTTACAAATTTCAAAGTCTGCACCATGGTCGAGGTGAAGAACGATTGGAAGACCTGTATCTTCAACAGCAGCTTCAACCATTTTCTTTAAATAAACTGGTTTAGCATATTTTCTTGCACCGGCAGAGACTTGAAGAATAACTGGGGAATTACATTCTTTGGCAGCTTCTGTAATAGCTTGGACGATTTCCATGTTATTGCAGTTAAAAGCACCAATAGCGTATCCACCATCATAAGCTTTTTTAAATAATTCTTTTGAGTTAACTAATGGCATATTTTTACCTCTTTCTTTAACGAGAATAATTATATGGCAAATAATCTTTTAATAAAATATATTTGATAAGCAAAAATTATACACTGTATATATAATTTATAGAATTAACAAAGTTAAAACCTAATTTTCGGTATTCTTTTGATTTACAATCAACTTATGAGTGAAAAATTGAATTAGAAAAACGACGAACATCCCAAGAACATAACCACCCATATCGATGCCAATGTCAATAAAACTTCCATATCGATCAGCAGTAAAAACTTGAAGAAACTCACTTAAACCTGCAACAAATAAACCAACCCCAAAAGAAATGATGATTGGATAGAACCATTTTGACCATTCTTTTTCTCTTAAAAAATAAAAGCAAGTTAATGAGACAAAAACGCCATCAACTGAAAAGGCTAAGAAGTGCCCTAGTAGTTTTCTTAATACGCTCGCGAAAGACTCGAAATTGGAGTCGTTTATCGTGTCACTTTTGAAGGCATTAATTATGTTTGCAAATATCTTAGCAAAAAAGTTGGATTCGGCAGCAGAATTATCGCCTGAAATTGCCCCATTGATAATTAAAAATAGAGTTAGAGCAACACTAAGTCCAAAGAATATCCATTTTATAACTTTAATCTTATCGGATTGGTTTAACGAAGAAGCGGCCATAAACTTGTTGAAGTGGAGTGACATTAACAAAGCTATCAGGATCAAGTTGCTTGATTAGTGAAATGACATTCTTAAATTCAAGGGAAGAAACGACCATATAAACAATCTTACGAGGTTGTCCTGAGAAAGCGCCTTTTGCATCAACAATAGTTGCACCATGAGGAACATTCGCAAGTAATAAACGAGGTAAATCGGAGTTGGATGTAATGATTTGAATTTGGACCTTTTTATTTCTAACATTGATAAAATCAACGACTAGCATAACAGTAAACAAATAGATAATAGAGAAGAAGATGACTGCTACAGCCATTGCCCATGAAGAAATGGTGTAAGTTCCACTACCTTCTCCAATGATAGTCGCGCTATTGCTTGTCGCGTTAAGAAGTACGAACGAAACCATGATTCCTGCATTGATTAAAACGCTATATTTGCCTGCAGATGTAGATTTACGTAATGACAAATAGTAGGCGACGATATCAAATCCACCCGCGCTAGTTTCCCACTTGTAGGCAATCGCACTAGAGAAACCTGTGCATAATCCTGCAAATAAAGCACGTGAAATAAGTCCGCCTTTTGAATCAACAAAGATAGCGACTTGCTCGAAGAAGTCACCAACCATGATGTTGGAGAATAAAAAGACAAAGCCAACGTTAACAAGTGTAAATAACGCAAAGCGTTTACCAACTCCAAAAAAGGCCAATATGATTAACGGAACGTTGATGAGCATATAAGCGATAGAGAAGATAAGGTTTGGATTATTTTCGATATTAACTCCACAAAGGGAGAAAATTAATGCAATAACTTGAGCAAGACCACTAGAGCCTCCAGAGATAAGCTCTGTGAACTGATACGAACTTGCGCTTGGCTTTAAAAAGCAGATTACGCCAAAGGCGAAGATTGCAGCAGATAGTACGGAAATAAAAAAGGCTACGCCGTATTCAATAACGTACTTGAGCCATATATGATCGTAGAGGAATGAGTTAACTCTACTTTGTAAACTGTGACGTTTTTTCGACATATACCGCAATTATTGTAGCAAACTTAATATAAAATGATAGTGAAATCGTCTTTCTCGAGACATTAATGTCTTGCTAAAAATAAAGTTTGCACCTATATTTATATAGTGTTAAAATACTTGTCGCATGCCTTTGAAGGAGGTAAATAGATATGATCGTTCTTAGAGCAATTGGAGCATTCTTTGTAAGAATCTGGCGTTGGATTAAAGAAACCGCTTGGGTACAACCACTTTTAATTGTTGGTGTTATCTTTGGCATCATCTTCTCTATTCCTTCAATCGTCAATGGCATCAAAGGTCTTAACGAAAAGTTATCATCAAGTGAAACTTATTATCGTCAATTCCAATACAGCTTAGCTGGTGGAGAATCTTCTCAAGCTGATAAAGTCACAGACTATATCTACAAGAAGTCAAACGGTGAAGATGTCACTGATGAATTCGGCCTTGGAAACAAATTCTTCTTAGTCTTCGTTTCCGAATCCTGCTCCGTCTGTAATGATGTTAAAGGCGGATTTGAAGTATTCAAAGACAACTTCAATGGCACCTTCAATCCAAAAGATGATTCTAGCTACAACATGGTTACCATCTTTACAGATGAAGTTACATCTGAAACAACAACAAAAGAAACCGCATTTGTTCAATATATGAACAGACACGATGAATTCTTTGAATATGCAGCTGGTGTTGGTTATAACACTGACTACTACTTAAATGGATTTGTCAAAAAAGACGATCTTCAAGTTGTTGAACAAGTCGATCCAAAGAACTTCTTAACTCCAACTATCATCTTTGTTGATTTCACCGAAACTTCTCCAGAACTCGGTGTCAGTGAAATCTTCTTCGGAGTCACTGGTGATTCTGATTATAAGAAAGCTGAAACCCTCCTTGATTGTTGGAAACATGAAGGCGACTTCTCTAAAGAGAAAACAAAGTAATTTTAAAAGCAGAGGATAAAACCTCTGTTTTTTATTTTTTATGAA
Organism: uncultured Erysipelotrichaceae bacterium; assembly: GCA_902796125.1. Classification (GTDB taxonomy): domain Bacteria; phylum Bacillota_I; class Bacilli_A; order RFN20; family CAG-826; genus Fiminaster. The sequence continues at coordinate 5,152 of CADBNT010000009.1, forward strand.
AAAGTCGGTAGCATTATTAGTTTTAACCTCTGCTCTTCTAGTTGGATGTAGAAGAGGTGTTTTGCCTACTTCTAGTGAGCAATCTATCACGAGTGATACTCCTACAAGTGTCACTTCCCAAACACCTACCACATCAACTGCTCCATCTTCTACTACTGGAGCTACGACAGCAAGTTCTGCTACCACTTCATCTAGCCAAACAAGCTCAAGCACTAAGCCAACATCAAGCACCACTACATCTCATTCTTCTTCTACTAGTGAAGGTGGAGAAAGAGAAGGCGATTGGTTTGATGAACACTATTATTATAGTGATTTAGGTTATTACGCGATGGGAGCGCCAAAAAACGCTAGTAATCCAATTAACCTAAAGACAACGTTAAGCGAAGATGCGTCTTCTTGGTATAACTATGCTTTCGAAGATGACATTGGTGACTTTAGATTTATCTATCGTAATTCATGCGATGATGGTGAAACCGGTCATAAAACTAGCGTTGCGTGGTATGGAAACGAAGCTGGTGGTCTTAAGTTTACCCAAAACGGTAACGGCTTTGGTTCACCAAAGTTCACTCATACAGGTGCTAAATTAGAAATAAGAATCGGCATTTCGCAACTGACAAACAATTCTGAAGTTCCAAAGAAAAATAAAGACACCGCTTATGTCTATTTCTTTGACACAAATGATAACTATCTTGGTAAATACACTATTAGTGAAGGAAAGATTTCTTCCTCTACAACTGAAGTAAAATTCTATTGGACTCAAAATGCTTCAAGCGTTGCCTACTTTGAATTTAGGATAAACGCTTTACCATATAAAAACTCCCAGTGTTATAACCTAGGAGTTGGGTATTGTAATTTCAAATCTTGGGAAAGAGCTTAAAGCTCTTTTTTCTTGTAAGCTTCTATAACTGAAGGTGGGACTAGTTTTGAAATGTCTACACCGCTACGATACATCTCATGAATCGTGCTAGAGGAAATAAAACTATTTTCATTATGAGACATAAAGAAGACTATATCGACATCATCATCGATATAGTTATTTGTCGCGCTTAATTGGAATTCGTATTCAAAATCAGTGACTGCTCTTAATCCACGTATTAAGCATTTTGCATCATGTGCTTTAGCATATTCGACGGTAATTCCTGAATAAGAATCCACTGAAACACCTTTAAGTCCTTTAGTAGCATCCTTAATCATTTCTACTCTTTCTTTAGCGGAGAATTTAGATTTCTTATTTGGGTTATCAGCGACAAGCACGATAACTTCATCAAAAACATTTAAAGATCTTTTTAGGACATCAAGATGTCCATTTGTAATTGGATCAAATGAACCTGGATAAATAGCTCTTTTCATATTCTTATTTCCTTAATATATATATTTTCGCGAGACCGTATTTATAAAACTTGTTTTTAGAAAATTTTTCAAGAGGAAGAGATAACTCCTTCTCACTTTCTAGAACAATTATACCGCATTCATTTAAAAGTTCGCGGGAAGTAATTACGTTCACTAATTCTTCATATACTTCAAGCTTATATGGAGGATCGATGAATATAGCATCAAACTTCTTACTAGTTTCTTTTACATAGCTAATAGCATCAGTCATATTAACATCAATAGATGTTTCTCCTAACTTTTTCGCATTAGCTTTAATTACGTTTATAGCGTCTTTAGATTTATCTACAAATGTCGCAGAACTCGCTCCCCTAGATAAAGCTTCAAAACCATATGAGCCAGAACCAGCAAATAAATCTAAAACATTGCCTAATTTATCTTGAGATAAAGCAGAAAAGACTGCGGCTCTAACTTTATCCATAGTAGGCTTAGTTAAAGAAGTATTTGGAGTATCTAATAATCTAGAACGATATTTTCCACCAGTTATGCGAATCATTTAAACTCTCCAAATAACTCTTTTGAGATATGTTCATAAAGTAAACGAACTTCCTTATAAGCTGCTTGATATTCTTTCACTAAAGGATGAATATCTAAATTATATTTAGCTTCATGAAGTTTCTTTAATGCTTCTTTAGCTTCAATAGAGTTTTCTCCAAAGTGCTTTAAAGCATCATCAAAGCTAACACTTGCCATATCTTTTTTATAGGCAAGTTTCATGACTTCTTCGTTTTCATTTAGCTTCTTATCTAAATCCGCCAATTTTAAAACTCGTGGATCATTTTCTAATTCACTTTTTAGACTATGAAGAAGTTCGATAAGCTCGTTACTCATGCAATAATGTTAACAAATTTGTATCAAATATGATACACTTTCACGTATGAATAATATGTTCCGAATTGTAAAAGATACCGCGAAATCAATTAGGGCAAGAAGCGTTGATGTAAGTGAAGATAAACTCAATGATGCGATTGCGTTAGTAAATGACATGCATGACTACCTTGTCATGAGTCAAAATGAAGAACTCGCGAGCAAATATAAAATCCGTGAAGGAGTTGGTCTTGCCGCTCCTCAAGTAGGACGTAACATAGATGTTATTGCTGTTTATTTTACTTATGAAGAAGATGGTGAAACTAAAGTAGTTGACCACCGCCTCATCAATCCTCATATTATTTCTGAATCTGTGAAACTTGCTTATCTACAAGCTGGAGAAGGTTGTTTAAGTGTTGATGAAAATCATGAAGGATATGTTTATCGTCACTTCAAAATTTTAGTTAAGGCTATCGATGCAAAAGATAAAAAAGAAAAAGTTATCACTGCTCGTGGCTATGAAGCTATCGTTCTTCAACACGAAATTGATCACTTAAGTGGTGTGCTTTATTACGACCACATCGATAAAAAAGATCCATTCAAAGTCATAGAAGGTTCCGTCCGTCTTTAATAAATTAAAATTTATTGACAATAAAGTTAATAATCGTTTATTCTAAATCTAACAATACATTAACGAAGATAATTCACGTTGTAGTTTTTAGTGGTTTTATGTCTTTAGCACCTCATTCAAACATTTCTGTTTACGCCTTAGGCGGTCTTTGTGAAGTCGGAAAAAACACCTATTGCATTGAAAGTGAAGATTCGATCATCATCATCGATGCTGGTGTTAGATTCCCTGGTATTGATCTTCCAGGAGTTAACTATGTTATTCCTGATTATCAAAAGCTAAGATCATCAAGACAAAAAGTTAAGGCTTTGTTTATCACTCATGGTCATGAGGACCATATCGGTGGTATTCCTTTTTTGGTGCAAAATTTAACAATACCAGTCATATATGCTCCTCGCCTTGCCGCAGCATTAATTAAAAATAAGCTCGCGGATATGCGCATTAAAGAGCCAATCAACATAGTTGAATATGACTCTAATTCAGTTATTAACGTTGGAGAATTCCGCGTTTCATTCTTCCATGTCACTCACTCCATCCCTGATTCATATGGAATTGTTGTAGACACTCCTCAAGGAAGAATCGTTCATACTGGAGACTTTAAAATCGACTTAACTCCTGTAGGTCAAACTATTGATTTAGATAAAATCGCTATGCTTGGTATTCAAGGAGTTGATCTTCTTTTAAGTGATTCTACTAATGCTGAAATAGAAGGATACACTCCAAGTGAGAAAAACGTCCTTAAGTCAATTAAAGATATATTCGATAACACGACTGGAAGACTTATTCTTTCAACATTCTCCAGCAATATTTCTCGTATTCAACAGATTGTTGAAGTAGCCGTTGAACATAATCGCAAAATCGCTATTGTTGGAAGAAGTATGGAACATGTTGTCCAACTCGCTAGAGACTTTGGTTATATTAAAATTCCAGATACATCTATTATTCCTATCGAAGAAATCCGTGAATATAAAGCAGAAGAAATATGTGTGCTTTGTACTGGTTCACAGGGTGAACCAATGGCCGCGTTATCCCGCATTGCCAATGGTGAACATAAAGATTTATCTATTATTCCAGGAGATACAGTTGTTTTCTCATCAAGCGCAATTCCTGGAAATGGGGTTTTAATCGATAAAGTCGTTAATAAATTAATGCGTAGAGGCGCGGAAGTACTCGTGAACTCTGTTTTATTTGCTGTTCACTCTTCTGGTCACCCATCAAAACAAGAACTTCGTTTGATGCTTACCTTAATGAAGCCAAAGTTCTTCATGCCAATACATGGCGAATATCGTATGCTTAAACTTCATGGCGCAATCGCCGAAGAAATTGGTATTCCAAAGAAAAATATCTTTGTATTAGAAAATGGTGAATCAATCATTCTTTCTAATCATCAAGTTTCAAAAGGTCCACGTTATCCAGCTGGACCAATCTATATTGATGGAAAAGACATTAACGGAGTTAATTCTGCTGTTTTAAAAGATAGAGA
>CADBNT010000010.1 GCA_902796125.1 uncultured Erysipelotrichaceae bacterium
CAACAAGGACAAGTCCAATACCACCAAAGAATTGAAGAAGTATTCTAAAGAATAAATAGATGCGGTAATTAAACATTGCCTCTGGTAAACGAGTTAAGCCAACTGTCGCAAAACCAGAAGTTGATTCAAAGACCGCTTCCGTAAAAGTCATTCCAACATCGCCGAGTTGGATCTTGCTCATCGCAAATGGAACAGCACACACTAAAATCGCACTGACCCAGATTAAGACAAGTAAGACAGAGTCTTGATGTTTACCAAGTTGAGCCTTATCTCGACCAACGATAAGCATCATTAAAGCAATACCAACGCCTAACGAGGCACATCCAGGGATAATGAAGTTAATCGCATGACTTGCTTCTTCTGGATATCCAATCAGCATGAATAAAGGAACTAAGCATATAATTCCGACCACGATTAAAAAGACACCTAAGTATCCAAAAATTAAACGATAGCCGGATGCAAGTTTTCTCATAAACTAATTTTTTCTAACTCTTTGAATGAAATTAATAATTTCCTTTTGATTTTGTGGGGTGGAAACAAACGCGAGTTTATCCTTTGGAAGGATTAACGTTGAACCATTTGGAATAATGACATTTGGTTGTCTATAGATACAGGAAATATTTCCAGTTTTAGGGAAGGAAATATCCATAATCTTTTTATGAGCAATCTCATAGTTTTCTTTGATGATAATTTCGGTCATGACGATTTTATCGTCTTCAAGCGAAACTGCTTTGATTAAGTTTTCTAATGATGCTTCTGAAAGAATGGAATAGGCAAGCATCTGAGTGGAAGAAATGACCGAGTCAACACCAAGTTCACGGAAGATATCAACGTTCTTTGGGTTATTGACAATACAAATGCATTTCTTAACTCCGAAAAGCTTTTTGGCGGATAAACAAGCAACAAAGTTATCGCAGTCTTTATAGCCAAGGGCAACAAAGATATCCGCTCCTTCAACATGAGCGTCTTCTAGAACGTATTTACGCCAATAATCACCGTGAAATACAGGGATTTGATTGACTTTAGTTAAATATCTAGCAGCTTCACGGGAGCTATTAATAACAATTAATTGATGCTGATGACCTTTGAAGGTTTTGATAATAAAGTCGGCAGCGTGGTTACCACCACAAATAACAATTTTCATTATTTGCTACCTCCTCTAATCAAATTAAATTTGTCGAATGATAATTCAAATGGGTAAATAGCTTTAATCTTTAAACCTTGGATTAAGGCTGCGTTATTTGGATCATCTAGACGAACATAGATATTTGGAACGTCATAAATCTTTCTTGCGACATAGGCAACGAAAAGATTAACGTTATCATCACCAGTTGTAATGATAATTTCTTTAGCAGAAGCAATATAAGCTTCTTCAAGAACGGATAAGTCAGTAACATCACCAACAAAGGTATAGCCACTAAACTTATTAGAAAGACCAGCGAAACAATCTTCATTGAAATCAACAGCCATTACGTTTTTACCTTCGCTACAACATTCGTTAGCGATGGAACAACCTAATCGGCCACATCCAACGATGAGTGTCTTATTTTTAAGAAGTCGATTATTTTTCATTGTCTTTCTCCTTTCTTACTGGACGTAATTATACACTTTATATTTATTTTAAACAAACAACTATTAGTTGCTTTCTAAAAACGAAATAACATTTTTCTCGTACTCTTCAAGGTTGTCATAACGTAGATGAGAATGTCTTGCATGTGAGATTAGTGCGAATGATTTTCTCTCACTTCCAGAACGTTTATAAAGCTTTTCAACTTTAGTTGGAATTGAGAATATATCGTTTTCACCCGCTAAAAACAAAGTTGGAACTTTAACATCCTTGATGTATTTAATTGGGGCAGCTTTATAGCCTGAAACATGACAATACTTTTTGATCTTATGCATCATTAACCAAATAAATGGATAAATTGGCTTTCCTTCATCTTTGATATGACGCTTATTGACGTCATAGAAAGAATAATAAGGACAATCAGCGATAAAACTATCAATATAACTTGGGCAGTCTTTATTTAAGAAAGTTAGACAAGCACAAGTTCCTCCACCACATAAGCCATATAAACAAACATGTTCAATACCAAATTCCTTGTGTAAGAACTTAGCCCATTCAATCGTATCTAAAGATTCTTTAAAACCAAGAGTTAGTACTTTACCTTCAGAAAGGCCGTGCGCTCTTGGATCGATACATAAAACGTTATAGCCAGCTTTGATAAATGTTGGAGCGTAATAAGCACCATAATAGCAAGTCTCCGCGCGACCAGGAAGAATGATGATGGCTTTTTTAAAGCCAAAGTCATAATATTCTCCTACCATCTTAAGACCTTCAGAAAGTATTGCTACTTCCTTAATGTGATCTAAGACAGTTTCGCGATACGCCATACCTTGCTTAAACATGTCTAAGTGGAAGTCGACTGTTTCATCAGAGCAACCTCTTTTAAACATTTCACCGTCTTTACGAATCCATTGTTTATCAAAGATACGTTGAGCGATTGGATTAACAATAATAAAAGATGCAATTACTCCACCTAAAAGTAAAGCGACGACTACACCGATAATTATGTAACCCCAAAATGGCATTAATTACTTTCCTTTTAACTCACTAAAAAGCTTAGCTTCTTTAGAACCATCTTCGGAAAGTGGTTCACCAAAGAAGAAATAAGCACAAAGTCCTGGGCCGATATTCGCACCACAGGATTGACCAACACTTGTAACAACGACTTCTTTCGGTTTTGCAACTTCGAGAAGTTGTTTTTTAAATAATTCCGCTCTTTCTTTACGGCAAGAATGAGCAATAACAACCGTTTGATTTTCTAAATCTTTAGCAACTTTTAATAAGTACTTAAGGGCAATCTTATTTGCAGCATCAGCACCTTTAACAGTACCGAGTGGTTTAGACATACCATCGCGTGTAAAGTCCGCGACAGGTTGAACTCCAGCAAGTTGACCAAAGAAGGCTTTACCAGCAGCAATTCTGCCATTTTTCGCTAAAAAGCGAAGGTCGTCCATTGGACCGATTTCATGAAGATTATATCTAGCTTCATTACACCATTTGACATTGTCTTCTAAAGACATTCCTTTAGCTTTATTTTTGGCTGCTTCAATAGCGAGAAGACCAGATGCAGCGGAATATTTTAATGTATCAATAACTTCAATCTTTCTTCCTGGGAAATCATCTAAAACGATGGAAGCGTGACTACGATATCCGTTTGCAGTTCCGCTAATTCCGCTAGAAATGACAAAGATCATAACGTCTTTTCCAGCTTTTAAGATTGGAGTGACAACTCTTTCAAATTCATCAAGAGTGGCAAAGGCAGTCTTAACTTGACCTGGTTTAGCTCTAACAATCTTGAAATAATCTTCAATGGAATAGTTGTTCCATTCAAGATCAGCTTTTTCTTCTTTGTTTCCTGGCATTTCTAAACAAGCATGAAGAAAATCTTCATAAATGCCATATTCTTTTCTTATGTCTTTACCAAGATCACAAGTAGAATCAAGTACGATTTCATAACTCATAAATAACACCTCTAAAGTTCATTATCGTCGCTATTCTGTGCTCCATAAACAAGTGCGGCTCCCTTAACCATATAGAAGAGAGGGAAGATGATAAGGAGGTAACAGAATAGGTAAGATAAAAATATAGACAATTCCAATACTCTTGTAAAGAGAGTAATAGAAACTGCGACAGCCACAAGGATAAGTAAATCGATAAGAACAACTCTAAAAATAAGCTTTTTTACATTCTTTGGTCGATAGATGATGGATTTAACGATAAGTTCAAGAATTAAAGCTCCTACAAATGCTAAAGACATAGCTATTTCATATTTAAACGGGTTGTCATTAAAGACATATGTAGAAAATAGAAACGCTCCAACAGCTTGAAGAGCAAATAGAAAAACATTAACTAAGTTAAGAGCGAGCAATGATCTTTGGATAAGCAACGTATCTTTGATTGGTCTAAAATGCGTCGTCGAATTGTTGTTCTCATAGATAGTTTGAACATAAATGGTCTCAAAATTGATTTCTTTATTTTGAAGATAAGAAAGAACCTTCATTTCATATTCATATCGAGAGCCACCAACTCTAATCATATCTTTAAGATATCTCATAGGAAATGCTCTTAAACCACACTGGTTATCACTCAGATAACGATAAGTGGCTGTTGCTTGAGTGAATTTGGATAAATCATTACCAATCTTAGATTTGATTGGAACTTTAACATCAAACTTTCTTTCTGCAACTATGATTTTGTCTTTCTTTAAAGACTTATCAGCAATTCTTTCAATATCCTTGATTCTATGCTGTCCATCACCATCCGCGGTTATAACAACATCGTAATTAGGATGTTTTTCAAGAATGTATCTAAATCCAGTCTTAAGGGCTTCACCTTTACCTTTATTCTTTGAATAAGCAATAATTTCTGCATTATTCTCAGCACGTTTAAAAATATCGTCGAATCTATTATCAGAACCATCATTTACAACGATGACTTTAAATCCGAGATCTTTTAAACCACGAGTGAGA
>CADBNT010000011.1 GCA_902796125.1 uncultured Erysipelotrichaceae bacterium
AGAGATTCCAAAGAGCAATGTATTTAAGACAAAAAGGAGCCATTAAGGCAGTATATTCCAAAGGAATAAGAAGAAAGTAATTATTTAGACACTAATCTTTGAGTAAATCTCTCATTAGCTCATCAGCACTGTGAAAACTTTTTCCGGTGTTGTTTTTTTCTATTTTCTCAGCTTCTTTAAGAGCTTTGATAGTTTCCTTATTAGGAATATCAGCAGCTTTAAGTTCAAAAGGAATTGAGTTAGTTCGTATAACTTGTTTATAAAACATATTGATTGCTGTAGATGCACTTATTCCTAAACTTGCAAAGACTTTTTCAGCATTTCTTTTGATATCAGCATCGATTCTTACATTAACATTAGCCATAAACTAACCCTATCCCTTCTACATCCGCTTATATGGTAAATATTTGTATTGCATTTGTCAACACATTAGCGACATCAATAAAAATTTAGTTATTACTAACTAGGCAATAAGTTGTATTATTTGAATTATGGAAAACGTGAACCGCTCAAAGATTATTAGAAGAACTGGTCTAATTGGTATATTTACCAATATTGGTTTAGGCATTATCAAAATTGTTTTTGGTTTACTTGCCTCTTCTTTCTCAATCATTGCTGATTCTATTAATAACTTTACTGATGTGCTTAGCTCAACAGTTACCGTTATTGGCAATAAGCTCGCGCATCTTCCACCATCTAAAAAGCATCCTTTTGGATATGGTCGAATTGAATATATCGCAAGTTTCATTGTTTCAGGCATCATCATTGCCACTGCTGCATTTGCCTTATATGAATCAATTCAAAAGATCATCACTCCTGATGAAACAAGTTATACATACATCACCATTATTATGGTGTCTATCGCAATCGTTGTTAAAATCGCCTTAGGTTTATATACCCGCCATCAAGCTAAAAAAGCTAATTCTTTAGCCTTAAAAGGTTCAGGTACAGATGCATTATTTGATGCACTTATCACCACTGCTACTTTAATAGGCGCTATTGTCTCTATGATTTGGGAAGTGAAGATTGAAGGTTATTTAGGTATCCTCATCTCCGTCTTCATCGCTAAAACCGGTTTTGAAATGATTTTAGAAACTACCAATTTGTTAATTGGCAAACGTTACGATAAAGAAATTCAAACCAAGATTAAATCAATCGTTAAATCATTCAAAGAAGTTAAAGGCGTGTTTGATTTATATTTAAATGATTATGGACCAGAAATGACGCTTGGTTCAGTCCACGTTGAAGTTCCAGGATCATTAACCGCTTTAGAAATAGATGAGTTAACTAGAAACATCACCACTAAAGTATATATGGAATGCGGAGTCATTCTTACCGTAGGTATATATGCAGATGTAGAAGATGAAGAATCAATAGCTATTAAAAAGGAAGTTAGTAAAATCATTCTTTCTCACGAAGAAGTCTTGCAAGTACATGGCTTCCATCTTCATAAAGATATCAAATCGATGTCAATTGATGTTGTATTAGATTATTCAAATAAGAAAAGGGATTCTTTCTATAAGCACGTATATGGTGATCTAAAAGAAAAATTCCCAGATTACGACATTACCATTGTTCCAGATATCGATACAATTGATTAAAAAGCACTTCATTACGAAGTGCCTTTTTCTTTGTTTATATATAACTAGAAGTTATATTTTCTTTTCTTAATAACTACAAATACAAGGATTGAAGAGATTGCCACTAATGTAACAACTGTAATTGTTGTAATAAGTGTTGTGGTATCTGATGTTGAAAGAGTTACATTTGCAGGAACTGCTGATGGGGATCTACTAAGGAAATCATATGTAGCAAAATCTAAATGATTTTTAACGATTGCTGTATCGTAACGTTTAACTGCTTGACCACCAAGAGCCAAACTAGCTGTCGATAATTCTTGAAGATAGGTAGCTAAAGAAAGATGGAAAGTGGAATAAGCAGTAGTTTTGATTGCATTAAATGCCGTTTTTGATGCAGTCCATTGATCTTCCCAGCCAGTTATTAAACCACCGGCATCACTACAGATAGGAAGTTGAAGGAATTGATAACCCCAAGCTTCACCATACATGGTCACATTAACTGCTTCAAAAGCACAAATTGTAACCTTTGCACCTGGATCTTCACTAGCTTTGCCACCCAATGCAACAAAGCGGCTAGAAAGATTGGAATCGCCAAAGCAAATGTCTTCTGTTTGATTCCAGACGATGTCTGGATCAGTAAAATCTGAGGCGGCACCAGTAAAGTTGTTGCCTCTAACAAATAAGAATTTTTCAACATATCCTGCAACAAACTTACCATCATAAACGTTTGAACCAGCGTTTCTAGTAAATTTTTTCACTGAATATGAATTTCCATAAACAGAATATAAATATGTATTTGCATCGTCATTGTGCCAGTAACTAGATGCTTCTCTAGTATCAAGAACAACTTCATCATTTATACCAATGGTGTTGAGATAAGCTTTATCAACTTGTTTAGATTTATCAGCACCATTATTAGTAACCTTATAAAGGTTAAATGTATCACTATATGTTAATGTTTCAGATTGATTGCTACCCCAATCCCAAACACCAGTGCTAACTTCATAAACTCTAGCAATAATAAACTTGCTATAGCCAGTCTCTAATGTGAATTCATAAACGCCACCACCAATATGGCTGCTTGACTTGTATGCAACAGGATCGTTTGTAATCCAGTGTCCACCAGTATCGTCGGAATGGAATACCCAAACATTTAAATACTGGCTGGATTCAAACCACCAAGAAACATTACTTAAATCAACATATTGAGTAACATCGCTTGTTGGAGTTGGGTCTGCTGCAGCTTTAACATCTTTAGCGTCATTCGCGCTTAAAGCTAAACCTGCTCCAACGCTTGCTAGAGCAAATAAGCCTAAACCTAATACTGCGAATAATTTATTTAGTTTCATGAGGAATACCTCCGCTATTATATTAAAGAATCCAATTTCTCATTACGAGAAATATTTTTATTTAGTTAGTTTTCTTTTACGGATAATTATAAATCCAGTGACAGCAAGCATTGAAATAACAGTGACAGAAATTACTATTAAGTAATTAGTGCTATCTTCTACAAATGAATGTATAAATGTATTACCAATTGGAGCTGGATTACGATGGATGAAATCGCTATATGTAGCTGTGCCGTATTTTCCAACCATGTAGTCATATTTTGACATTGCGTTTGCAACAATTTGAGTTGTACTTCCAGTTGGAGTGACGACTGTAGAAGATCCGCTTCCTGAAACATTGAATGTTGCATTCTTAAGTAAATCTTGTTCACTTGTAGACCAAATGGAATCATAAAGGTTAGAAATATCAGACCATGTGTTAGTCATAACAGGCGCAGTAGATCCAGTGGAATCACAAGTGATTCTATTAACGAAGTCTTGAGCAAAGTCATCCGCCGAATAAATCTTATAGAAACAAACGAGACAACTTGAATTGACTTTACTATATCCACAGAAATGATCGCTATACCATTCCATATAAACGTTGTAATTTTTATTATCAACTGGAACTTGAGTAACCATGTCTGAACTATAGCCATTAGAATTTGATCTTACATTCCAAGTATAAACAAGGCTATTTCCAACAGGATCAGTGGATAAACCAATATTACGGTAATAAGAACCCTCGTAGTTTGGATTAGGTTCAGTATAAGCATATAGATAATTCGTACCATCAAAGAAGGTTAATGCACCAGCTTCACCGCCAACAGTCCAAACTGTAGCAGCACTTGTATATGCAATAGAGTGATTACTAACCGAAACGGATGTGCTTACATATGAATATGTACTATTCTCAATAAGTTGATTCTTCATGACATAAGCTGTCGCAGCGTCAGCGCTTGTTTGTGCAGCAATAATGACTTTATCGCCTGGATTAACTCCATCAGGTGCTAAAGTAGCAACTTTATTGACTGCAATTGGCACTGAAACAACAGTAACTGAACAAGTAGCAGTAAAGTTTCCTTCAGTTGTTGTAACAGTGATAACTGCGCTACCTGGAATATTGCCTGTTACTGTTCCTTCATTTACAGTAGCAACACTTGTGTTACTTGAAGACCAAACAACGCCATTATTAGATGCATTAGTAGGCAAGACGGTTGCAGTAAGTAAAGCAGAGCTACCAGAATCAAGTTCTAATGTGTTTTTATCTAAAGTTACACCAATAACTGCAACTAAATCAGCAGAATAAACTATTTCAATTGATGTTACATGACCTGTAGCAGTTCCATCTTCTGCAATTTTGAAATATCCAGTAGATTCATCTTTAGATGTAACAAAGTTACCAGCAGAAGAGACAATATTACATGTCAAAACTTTACTATATGGAATTTCTATAAGAATATAGGAAGTTGCTTTTTGCCATTGCATCTCTGTAGCACTGCTTGATGGTTTTTTAATCTGATAACTTGACCAAGTAACTTTTTGTGAACCATCTCCATCGATTAAAACAGCCGTGGATTGTTTAGAACCATTGTTGTTTTCATATGAAGCAGTTGTGAAATAACTGATATCAATCGTAAAGGTGAAATTGGTTTGCACTACTGGTTCAGTAACTGTAACGGTACATGAAGCAGTTTTATTGCCATCGTTAGTTTTAACTGTAATTGTTGCGCTTCCAGCTTTTATAGCTGAAACAACACCAGTTGAACTAACGGTTGCAACACTTGTATTACTGCTTGTCCAGGTAACCGATTTATCATCAGCATTTGCCGGAAGAACAGTTGCAACAAGCGCAGATGATTCTTCCTCTTCTAAAGAAAGAGAGTTGGTGTTTAAAGAAACACTGGTTACTGAAACGCCTGACGATGTTACGGAAACACTACATTGTGCAGTAAAGTTACCATCAGCAGTCTTAACTGTGATCTTTGCGGTTCCTGCTCCTTGAGCAGTTACTAAACCATTACTAGAAACAGTTGCAACGCTTGTATTGCTACTTGTCCAAGTAACAGCTTTATTAGTTGCATTAGATGGAGAAACAGTAGCAGTTAATTGAAGTGTATTACCATTTTCAATGGTAGCACTTGCTTTATTTAAAGTAACACCTGTAACAGCAACTGTTGAACCACTATTTAAATCGTTAATAGTGTCACTACTAGGATTTGCTGTTCCAGTTGGATTATATTTGCTTGAAGAGCTAGTTGGGTTTGATTGAGGTCTTCCCCATATATAGCTAACCCATTCTGGGAAATCGATAAATGGATTTCTAGTATGTTGGAAATTGTTATAGATAATGTTATTACGATGGATTTCGTATTCATCTGGTAAATCGTTAAAGTGCCAGATTAATAAATCATTTAAGCAACCATATGGAACTGCTCCATGACCACTTGAAGAGTTTTCAGAACTATTGATAACTTTGTTAACAAGTTCAAG
>CADBNT010000012.1 GCA_902796125.1 uncultured Erysipelotrichaceae bacterium
CAAAGGAGTGATGAGCTATGCTAGAGCTACGTAAAATTAAAAAAGACTACGTAAATGGCGATAATGTTACTCATGCCCTAAAAGGATTAAGCGTCAACTTTAGACGCAATGAATTTGTCTCCATTTTAGGACCTTCTGGTTGTGGTAAAACCACAACACTTAACATTATTGGTGGTCTTGACCGCTACACAAGCGGTGATTTAATCATTGAAGGAAAATCAACAAAGAACTATTCAGATAGAGATTGGGATACATACCGTAACCACTCCATCGGTTTTGTTTTCCAAACATATAACTTAATCGCTCATTTAAATATCCTTGGTAACGTAGAACTAGCTTTAACTATTGGTGGTGTCTCTAAAGATGAAAGACGCGCTAGAGCAATGGAAGCACTCACTAAAGTTGGTCTAGGTGATATAGCAAAGAAAAGACCAAATCAACTTTCTGGTGGTCAAATGCAACGTGTTGCTATCGCTCGTGCGTTAGTAAATAACCCAGAAATTTTACTTGCTGATGAACCAACCGGTGCACTTGATTCAGAAACATCCATCCAAATTATGGATCTATTAAAAGAAGTTGCCAATGACCGTTTGGTCATCATGGTCACTCATAACCCAGAATTAGCTAAAAAGTATTCATCTCGTATTATCACAATGAAAGATGGTGAACTTACTAGTGATACCAATCCATTTGATGGAAAAGATGAAACTAAACCTGTTAAAGAACCAGCTTCTAAGAAAGCTAAAATGAAACTAAGAACAGCTTTCCTCCTTTCAGGAAGAAACCTTCTTAGCAAAGCTAAAAGAACCGCTTTAGTCTGTGTAGCAGGCTCTATCGGTATCATTGGTGTTTCGACAGTTCTCGCTGTTTCTACCGGTGTTCGCGGTTACATTAGTAGCATGCAAGATGACATGCTTTCAGGCAACCCTGTTACTGTTACAGAATCTTCAATGGATTTAGGAAGTCTTCTTAACTTTGCTTCCACGATGCAACAAACTGAAGCCGTCGTTAAATCAATAGAAGATGGCAAGATCAACATCAACTACATGGTTGAATTCTTATCAAATGCAAAGAACAACTTTGAAGCTGCAGCAATCCGTAATGATTTAAATCAAGACTACATTGATTTTGTTAACAATATGCCAGCAGAATATTATTCTGCGATTAAAAAAGGCTATGGACTTGGCTATAAGCCAAACATATATACTGATGTTCAATTCTCTGATCCAATTGGAAAAGTCAATCAAGTTTCTTTAAAAGAAGTAGAAGATGCTTATGTCTCTATTGTTAATCAAACTGAATTCTCGAAATATTCATCAATGATTTCAATGTTTACAACAACATTTGAATCGATGCCTGATAATGAAGACTATATTCTTTCTCAATATGACATCATCAATGAAGGTGGCTATGTTTGCAAAGACGAGAACGAAATGATGCTCGTCGTTTCTAAAAAGAGCGAACTCACCGATATTTTCCTCGCTCAAGTCGGTTATTATTCTGAAGATCAATTTATTGATGTCATCGATAAATACGTGAATGGCAAAGAGATTGAACTTCAACCAGATAGATTTACTTATGATGAATTGCTGAATAAAGAATTCTACTATTATCCAAATGATGAAGTTTTTAAAGAAACTGGCATTTCAATGATGCCATATACTTATAAAGGCTCGTTTGCAAACGATGAAGAGCTTCCAGAAGAACGTCAAAAGATTAAAATTACTGCCATTTTAAGAGCAAAAGAAAACGTTTCTTATGGATGTCTTGAAACTGGCTTTATCACTTCTCCAAAGTTTGATAGGCAATTTATTGCAAATGGTAAAGACTCAAAAGTGGTTAATTATATTAACGAACGTCAAGAATGGTTCGATTCATTAAGTGAAGTAGAAAAGAAAGCTTATCTAAATAAACCTATCGCAACATGCGCTTATCAATATAATTATGCATACCAAGGCACAGTTACTCCTTCTATGGGTGCAGCCTTCCTTGTTATGTACTATGATACTTCAACTTCAGGTTCATCCATCATTGCTAATTTACTAGGTAATTTATCAGTAGATGCCCAGTTTGAAGCTGCGTCTAGAAGCATAGGTGGAATAGAAAGACCAAACGATTATAGTTTCTATCCACTTTCCTTTGATGAGAAACATCTAGTTACCGATTATCTAGACCAGTGGAACGGTGATAGTTCAGTAGCAGTGAAACGCGCTAACGGAGAAATTGAATATATTGAGTCCGACGCTAGAAAGAATGTTAGATATAACGATAACTTAGAAATCGTTATTAATTTAATTAATAATATGATTCAAATTATTACGATTGCGTTGGTCTCGTTTACCTCTTTAGCCTTAGTAGTTTCAACCGTTATGATTGGTATTATTACTTATGTAAGCGTTGTTGAACGTGTTAAAGAAATTGGCATTATCCGTTCTCTTGGTGGACGTAAGATGGACGTTTCTAACTTATTCAACGTTGAAACATTTATTATCGGTAGTATTTCTGGCGTATTTGGAATACTAGTTACATTCGGTCTAAGTGCGATTATAAATATCGTCATTAACTTATTCGCGAATGTTGGAGCGATTGTCTATCTTCCATGGAATTACACACTCATCATCATTGGTATATCTATCTTACTCACTCTTATTTCAGGACTTATTCCTGCTAGAGCAGCTGCTCATAAAGATCCAGTGGTCGCCCTCCGCATTGGCGAATAATAAAAAACCTGCTTAAGCAGGTAATATGAGTAAATAATTAATTACAATTCCAATAACTGCAGATACAACTATTACTAGGATTGGCTGCAGTTTTTTCTTCATCACTTTTGTTAATACAAATGAGAAGAAAGCAATTAATAAGAAGATGAATACCGGCGTCTTATTAAATGAGACCGATATATTTCCGTTAGCAATGCTAATTGGGAATAAGACATCGCTTAATAAAGTTATTCCAGCGGAAAGAATTAAAGCAACTGCGACTGCTCTAATGCCTTTAAGCGCACCTTGGACAAATCTATTTTTAATAACTCGTTTTAAAATGATTGAAATTAGAAGCATGATGATAAAGGCTGGAAGAATAACCGCAAAAGTTGCAATAAGTCCGCCAAGGAATGAACCAAATGGACCCATGAAAAGTCCACCTTGTTCTACGCCTATATATGTCGCCATATTGATAGCGATTGGTCCAGGAGTGACCTCACTAATACCAATCATGTCTAAAAATTCAGCTTCGCTAAGCCAGTTATGATTTAAGACAGCCTCTTTAATAAGAGGTATCATGGCATAGCCACCACCTATGGTGAACAAACCAATCTTAAAGAATTCAAAGAAGAGTTCTAAAAAAATCATTTGTTAGACTCTCCTTTCTTATTTCTTAATAGAGCATAGAAAATAATGCCAATTAAGCCACCGATAAGAATGAAATATATCGCCGAGAAATTAACGGCAAATAAAGTAAATGCTGTCATTAGGATTGCCACTATGATAAATACGATGATTCCAACAATATCGCCTTTAAGACCTTTTGCTAAAACAAAAGCTGTTCTAACAATTAAAAAAACAACTCCGCACTTAATACCCATGAAAGCATATTGAACAGCTTCAAATTGCATTAAGTTAGAAAGTAGTAGAGCAACCGCGAACATGATGGCGAAAGTTGGGATAACAACGCCTAAAGTAGCAAAGATTGAACCAAGCCATCCTCTTTTCTTATAACCTAGATAAGTAGCGAGGTTAATTGCAATAGGGCCTGGAGTAGATTCTGCTATAGCAGTCATCTCTAAAAGCTCTTCATCATTTAACCAGTTTTTCTTAGTTACTAGTTCATCATGAATAAGCGTTAACATGGTCGCGCCTCCTCCAAAAGAAAATAGACCTAGCTTCATAAATGTTAGAAGCAGTCTAATTAAACTTGGAGAGTCGTTTCCTTTTTTCATCGCAAGAATTATATCATACTGATACAATTATTAGCATGGAACCACTCTTTAAGTTCAAAGACGATCAATATCGTTTCACTGGTGTAAGTCACACTAGAGAAATTGCTCGAGCTATCCTTTTAGATGAGAATAACAATGTCTGTTTAGAATATCTAAAAGATGATGATGGTTTTGGCCCACGTGATTATTACGAAACTCCAGGCGGAGGCATTAAAAAAGGTGAATCTCACGAAGACGCTCTTCAAAGAGAAATTGAAGAAGAAGTTGGTTATAAATGTGAAGTTATCTCCTTTTTAGGAGAAGTGGATGATTACTATAATCTCATTCAAAGAAAAAATCATAATTATTACTATTTAGTAAGAGCAAAAGAAAAGGTTAAACAACATCTTGAACCAGATGAAGTTATTCGTATCAATAAGATTATCTTTGTGCCAATTGATAAAGCAATTGAGCTATATGAATCGATGCAAGATGTCTTGGTAGGAAGACTAGTAAAACAAAGAGAACTTCCAATCTTAAAATTAGCGAAAGAAAAAATCGATCAAGGATTATAAATATCACTTTACAAAGTGAGTTTAAATAGTTATCATTTAATCCGCTGGCGAATGTGGTGAAGAGGCCTAACACAACCGGCTGTGAACCGGTCATTCGTGAGTTCGAATCTCATCATTCGCCCCATATTTGTTCAATTGAGGATGACCCCTCTTTGATTAAGTGCGACTCCTGAAAGCTAGCTTGATCGCACACAAGGTAATTCGTTCAAGCGGACATGCAGGCCATAGGCCAAGCCCATCAGGATGGGCGGCGAATTACGATAGCATGACTCCCAAATCTATTGATTGAACATGCATATTGCAAGAAGTTCCGTGCTTGGCTAACCTTTGGGAAGGTTGTCTTCTTGCGAAAAAGCTCCCGATTCGAATCGGGAGTTTTTTGATACTTATTAATGTCTTTTTAGATATTTTCTTTCAAAAGCATCAATCATCTTTTCATCATCTTTTGATAAATGCCATGATGGATGAGGTTTTGTGAAACAATGAGCCGGTATGTCGCTTACTCGATACTTATTTACAAAACTTGGTTTTTCGTCGTTTGGATTTGGATTTTTGCGAAGCCGTTTATAACAACCTGGCTTGTCCATTGCTCTGACTAGAGAAGTTGTCATCATATAACCGCTTATAAATAACTTGCCATTTTCTTCTTTTTCTTCAGTTATTGCTACAACGATGAACGGATGAAAAATAGATTTCTTATAAAAGCGAAAATGATACTTATCTGGTCCTTTGTATTTTTTGTACCTCATGATTTGCCTCCTTTCTTCAAACTTTTAGTGTTTTCAAAAGGAGATAATAAAAGGCCATCCAAGTTGAAAACACCTAATGTAGTTGTCGACTTAGTCCTGCAACTACTGGTGTTACGTCAACCCTATGACGGCCTCAGTTCAATTATAAATAATTGTGTGGAGCGTGAGTAATGTCCTTTTCTAGACCCCGGATTTACGGAACGTTTCTAGATACCTACATTGCTCTGGGCGATACTTCCCACATTGATATGCCCTAACACGCAACATACCAACTCAGTATATTTATTTACCACTTATTTCCAATTCAAGACGCTGGATACTCAGCCCGCCCGTGGTCTAAATATATGAACAAAATAATTATAAATTATTTCTTATAAGATTTCAAACGTATTATAGGAAGTTATAGTGCGTGTGTGACACTTGTGTGACGTGCAAGTAATAAAATATTAACTAATATGGGTAATCACGAAAACGAATTTAATGAAGTGAAGATTGTTAACGAAGATGGCGTTGATAATTTTGAATTTGGCTCCACACCTAAAGGTGATTCCGCTTCGTTTGAAGAAAACAAAGATAAAATTAGAGATGAAGTAAACGATAATCCAGTTTCTAATAGCGATGTTAAAGACGAAGAG
>CADBNT010000013.1 GCA_902796125.1 uncultured Erysipelotrichaceae bacterium
CCGAAAATATCAATTTCCTTTGCAATTCCCCAATTTTTTACGATATTTCCGCGATTTTTTTGCATAAGAAATGTCTCAATAACATCGTCTTCTTGATGGGCGACAAAAACGGCTTCCGCATCAACTTTTTCAGATAATTTTTTGAAGAATTCATAACGAACTTTTCTGGCCCAATCTTGGAAATTTTTAGTCGACTTTTGATCCTTCAAATCAAGCACTTCAATTGGAACATTATTCTCTTTACAGAACTTACGTAAAGACTCCTCTTCGAAGTCAGATTCAGGGCGTTTATGGTAGTTAACGTGAGCTACAATGACGTTTGCTTTCATCATGATTAGCATATGAAGAAGTGCCATTGAGTCTGGACCGAAAGAAACAGCGGCTACATATTTACTATTTGGGTTAATTTCATAGTCAAAAGTCATTATTCGATCCTCTCAAAAAGCGTTTTCGCAATTTCTTCAGTTGCATATTCCGCAATCTTAATAATTCTAAATTTCCCGAGATTAGAAATATCAATGATGTTGCCAGCTTTAACTTCGGTTGAGGCTTTGGCTTTTTTACCATCAACAAAAACTAAACCTTTGTCGATACATTCTTTTGCAATGGTTCTACGTTTGATGATTCTACTAACTTTTAAATATTTATCTAATCTCATGGGTATATATTATCATTTCTTTAGAAAGCGGTCATATAAAGTTACGATTATATCTACTATAGTCTTAAAATCTAATAACCAGTTTCCTTCCTTTTTAAGTCTAATTTTCAAAACTCTTTTTAAATATGTAACTTGTATCTTTTCAAGATATGGAGAAAGAGATTCAAATAACGCACTTCCTATTCCATTAACAGAAGAGAATTTCTTTGAAAGAATGAGTTCAATTGCTTCAGGATACTCAACTGTATCTTCAAACTCTTCTCCTTCTAGTTTGATATCAAGTTTTCTTTTGTTTAAAAGCAACTCAACTTCGCTAGGTAACCTTCCATAGATATCACGAATTCTTCGCTTAATTGTGTTAAGATCTTTCTCCGTTTTAGCGTTCTCTATATCTTGATATAGTTCAATCTTGTCTTCTTTTGTTGCATATTCGTTCGGAATATAAGCATCAATGTTAAAGAACTTAACTGGTTTTGGCTGTTCATGTGGTTTACCATTTTTCTTTTCTTCAATTACTTCGTTAAGAAGTTTGAGATATAAATCTAATCCAACAGAATCAATGAAACCTGCTTGTTCTGGGCCAAGAATATCTCCTGCACCTCTAATCATCAAATCTCTTTGAGCAATCTTATAGCCACTTCCAAGTTCGGCGAAATCTTGAATAGCTTTGAGACGCTTTTGAGCATTTGTATTCATATCTTTTTGAGGACGATAGAAAAGATAAGCATAAGCAATTCTTCCTCCTCGGCCTACTCTACCTTTGATTTGATAGAGTTGAGAAAGTCCAAATTTATCAGCATCTTCAACAATAATTAAGTTTGCATTTGGAATATCAATGCCGTTTTCAATGATGGAAGTTGCAACCAGAATATCGATATCTCCAGCATAAAACTTAAGCATTACATCTTCTATTTCGTCACGATCCATCTTGCCATGAACAACTCCAATTCTTGCAGATGGAATTTGTCTTTGAATATGATTTGCAGTTTGACTAATTGAATAAACGACATTATGAATATAGAAAACTTGTCCCTGGCGGGATAATTCTCTTTCCATAAGTTCTCTTGCAACTTCATCAGAAAAAGGCGCAACATAAGTTTGAATTGTTGTTCTATTATCTGGAGGAGTTGTAATTTGCGAGACTGGTCTTACTCCGATCAAAGAAAGTTGAAGAGTTCTTGGAATCGGGGTTGCTGATAAAGAAAGAACATCAATATTGTTTTTAAGTTCTTTAATAATTTCTTTTTGTTCAACACCAAAACGTTGCTCTTCATCAATTACAAGAAGTCCTAAATCTTTAAAGGCGAAGTCTTTGCTAAGTAAGCGATGCGTGCCAATAACTAGGTGGATTTTTCCTTCATTTATATCTTTGATATATTGCTTCTGTTTACTCTCTGGAACAAGTCTAGAAATAACAGCAATATTTACTCCATAATTTCTAAAGCGTTCCACTGCTACTTCAAAGTGTTGTCTAGCCAATAATGTTGTAGGACATAAAATAGCGGCTTGTTTTCCATTCGAGATAGCTTTGAAGATAGCTCTAAACGCTACTTCCGTTTTTCCAAAACCAACATCTCCGCATAATAAACGGTCCATAGCCCTATCGGACTGCATATCTTTTTTAATATCGTCGATAGCTTTCTTTTGATCTGGAGTTAATTCATATTGAAATTCATTCTCAAAAGCGATTTGAAGTTCATCATCTTCAGAAAACTTAAATCCTTTTGCATAAGCTCTTTCTGAATAAAGTTGATATAAACGATCGGCAAGTAAATTAACTCTTTCTTTGATTTTTGACTTAGTCTTTTCCCAATCGTCAGAATTAAGATTACTTAATTTTGGTTCGGCACCTTCTCTTCCGGCGTATTTTCTAACAAGTCTAAATTGAGAAAGTGGAACATAAAGCACATTTGTCCCCGAATATTGAATATGAAGAAAATCGCGATGAACGCCTTCAACTTCTATAGTTTGAACATCTAAGTATTTTCCAATTCCGTAATACTCATGAACGACATAATCGCCTGGTTTTAAATCATCATAATTTTTAAGGATTGTTGCTTCTTTAAATCTATTCAGAAATCTTGAGGATTTGTTTTGAAATCCAAACAATTCCTTAGCGGATATATAAGTAATCTTGTATTCAGGAAGCTCAAATCCCGACTCCAAAGAATTCATCGTAATTCCAATTTTTTTAGTTGGAATTGATAAGCCTTCAATCACTTCATAATCAAGTTTTTCTTCTTTTAAAAATGACGTAATTGTTTCGAATTGTTGTTTGTTCGCTAAAGCAAGAACTAGCTTCTCATTTGTAGATAGATATGACTCAACAATAATCTTTAAATTGGATACGTTCGTTTTGCTATAAATGACAGGTCTAACATCAAAAACAATATCATCGCTCTTTTCCTTATATTGATTTGCGTATAAGACTTTATGATATTTCAGGGTATCTTCTAGCTTCAAATGCATCTCTAAGTGAGAAAGAATTCTTCCTTGAGATTGAAGCTCAGTAAAGTATTTTTGTTCTTCTTTTTCATTGAACTCTACAGTTGAAAGAAACTGTCTTTTGTTTGCTATGAAGACAAATGGAGGTTCGAAATAATCTACAATCGATGCAGTGTGATGCTTGATATATCGATAATACTTATAAGTTCTTGGGTGATAGATTCTTGAAGTTATATTCTCTAAATCAAGCTCACAACTTTGCTTTAGCAAGTCTCCTAAATCTTGACTTAATTGTTCTCTATCTTTCACAAGTTGTTTTTCTAAGTTCACTTTAAATTCTTCAAGTTCTAAATCACTAAACAAACAATCGGTCGCAGGAATGACAGTTACTTCGTTTATTTCCTCTTCTGATGATTGGCTTGCAACGTCAAAGAAATGAATAGTTTCAATTTCGTTGTCAAAAAACTCAATACGAATTGGTTTTGGGTAATTAACTGAAAAGATATCTAGAATATCTCCTCTAGAAGCAAACTGGAGGCTTTGGTTAACTTTGTTAACTTGAGAATAACCTGCTTTCACTAATGAAGTTTTTAATTCCTGAAGATCAAACGTTTCTCCTATTGATAAATTAAATATAGAACGTTTAAATTCGACAGGAAGTGGGAGTGGAGTAAGTAATGAAGATGTATGAGCGACTATAATCTTCTTTTTATCATTGAAGCATTCATTTAAAACGAATAGTCGTTGCGATAAAAGTTCCTTAGATGCACTTACTAATTCGGTTCTCAAAAGATCGTCTGATGGGAAGAGTAAAACGTTATCTTCTCCGATTAGTGAAGATAGGTTATTTGTTATCTTTTGAGCATTGTATAAGTTACTTGTAACGATGAATAAATTTTGAGGTTTTGCTTTAAAAATCCCTGCAAAAATCAAGGAAACACCAATCGTGTCATCAACGACAAAATTCCCTTTTTGAGAAAGAAGGGAGGTAGCGGCATTTGATTTTGAAACAAGTTTTAATAAGCTCTCACTCAAGTGTTATCACCACCATTATAAATTGACATTGCGTAATGAAAATCACGATTGAGATAATCTCTTAAAGCTAGTTTTGCTTTTTCAATTGCCTCATCGATTTTGCCTTTTTCTTCTTTGGTTGGTTTCCCTAAAACGTAATCAATCGCGTTATATTCTGGTTCACCAATTCCGACTCTGATTCTTTTAATTTCACTCGTGCCTAAATTATCAATGATATTTTGCATTCCTTTTTGACCACCGCTTGAACCGTTTAGTCTTAATCTAATAAGTCCTGGTTTTAAAGCCATGTCATCAAAGATGACAACAATATCTTCAGGTTTAATCTTAAAATAATGAACTATTTCTTGGACTGCGGTACCAGAAAGATTCATAAAAGTAAGTGGTTTAAATAAAATGACATCTTCATCATCAAGTTTGAACTTACCATAGACACCTTTAAAACCGTCTCGATCAATGTCGATACTCAAAAGATCAGCAAAAGCATCCACAACTCTGAATCCACAGTTATGGCGAGTGCCTTCATATTCTTTTCCTGGATTACCTAATCCAACTATAAGTTTCATGATTGAAAGTGATTATATCACAAAGTGAATATTAATATGCTAAAATTAAAGCCATGAGAAAAATGCCAACCATATTAAAAGATGGTTTAGTCGGATTAGGAATTGGAGCAGGTGCAATCATCCCGGGGATCTCTGGAGCAACCATTGCACTTGTTTTTGGTTGCTTCAAAAAGATTGTTGATGCGGTTAGCGGATTACTTTCAAAACTATTCCTTAAGAATCTATTGATTCTTTTACCATTTGGTATCGGCGTTGTTCTTGCTGTTGCAGGTTTAATAAAACCATTTCAATTAGCATTTGAATATTGCATGTTTGCAATAGTTTGTTTGTTTGCAGCATTTATCATCGGCTCATTCCCAGGAATTGTCGACAACGTTAAAGGACAAAAGGTTAGATCAATTAATATTGTTGTAATGATAATTGCTTTCCTTGTCGCTGGTGCGATTGGAGTTTGCTCAGTTTTATTTAATCTTAATAGCGTCGTTGAAAACCTATTTGCTGAAACACCATTTTATCTATATCTAATTTTATTAGGATTAGGTGTTATCTGTGCTTCTGGTCTAACTGTTCCAGGATTCTCTGCATCAATGTTACTTCTTGTTGTCGGCTTTTATAAACCAATATTGAATTTAGTGCACTTTGATGCCATCAAAGAAAATCCAGGAAGATTCTTTGGATTACTTGGAATCTTCGCTTTAGGTGTAGTGATTGGTTTCTTCTTATTCTCATATTTAATGAGTTATTTACTTAAAAAACACACTCAATCCACCCACTATACAATTATTGGTTTTGTTGCTGGTTCATTAGTTTCAATTTTTGTTAATTCAGATATGTTTGATTATATTCAAAATGGTGCGAACTTATTAGACTGGATTCTTGCTCCAATTTTTGTCGCAATTGGTGTAACATTAGCGTATCTACTCGTGAGATATTCTCGTAAGCAAAAAACTATTGAAGAAAGTAATCCTGAGGTAGAACAAGATGCCTAGAACGCCACTTCAATTTCAACAAATGAAAGATGAAAGAAAGCTTTCAATTCTAGAAGCTTCTCTTCCTTTATTTTC
>CADBNT010000014.1 GCA_902796125.1 uncultured Erysipelotrichaceae bacterium
AGTCAAGAAAATGACTGGTAATTTAAAAGCTCCTATTCTTTGCTTCTATGGACCTCCAGGATGCGGTAAGACTTCGCTTGGAAGATCAATCGCTAGAGCTTTAGGAAGAAAATTCTTCAAAGCTTCTTTAGGTGGCATCTCTGATGAAGCAGAAATTAGAGGGCATCGTAGAACCTATGTAGGTTCTATGCCAGGAAGAATCATTTCTGGAATGAAACGCGTTGGTGTTACTAATCCTGTCTTCCTTTTAGATGAAATCGATAAACTCGCTTCATCTTATAAAGGTGATCCTGCCAGTGCTTTACTTGAAGTTCTTGATCCAGAACAAAACTTTGCTTTCAACGATAACTATCTTGAAGAGCCATATGATTTAAGCAATGTCTTATTCATCTGTACAGCGAACTATCTTGAAAATGTTCCTGCCCCTCTTCGCGATAGACTTGAACTTATCGAAGTTAACTCTTATACCGAATTTGAAAAGATTCAAATCGCTAAGAACTTCTTAGTTAAAAAGCAACTCGAATTAAATGGCTTAAAAGCCAGTCAATTCGCTATAAGCGAATCCACTTTAAAATATGTCATCGAGAAATATACTCGTGAAGCTGGTGTTCGTGATCTTGAAAGAAAGATTGCGACCCTTATGAGAAACGCTGTTGTTGATATTCTCACTGATAAAAATATTAAGAAAGTTACCATTAACGAAAAACTTGCTCAAAAATATCTTGGCACTCCAATTTTTGAAAACACCAAGAAAGAACAAAATAAGCAAGTTGGTGTCGTTACTGGTCTAGCTTATACCGAATACGGTGGAGATATTCTTCCAATCGAAGTTAATTATTTCCCAGGTAAAGGCGGACTAATTCTTACTGGAAAACTTGGTGATGTCATGAAAGAATCAGCCTCTATCGCTTTAGACTATATTCGCGCTAACGCGAACAAGTATGAAATCGATAGCAAGATTTTCTCGGAAAATGATATTCATATTCACGTTCCAGAAGGAGCGGTTCCAAAAGATGGACCAAGTGCCGGTATTGCTATTACAACCGCCATTATTTCCTGTTTGACAGGAAAAGCTGTTGATAATAACGTCGCAATGACTGGTGAAGTTACCCTTAGAGGTCACGCACTTCCAATCGGTGGACTTCGTGAAAAATCACTCGCCGCTCTTCGCAGTGGCATTAAAACCATCATTGTTCCAGATGAGAACAAAAAATCGGTCGATGAACTTCCAAAAGAAGTCAAAGACTCAATCAATATCATCTTTATGAAAAATGTTGATGATGCTGTTAAAGTAGCAATTCATGATTAATTTTAGAAACACAAAATTTATCAAATCAGCACCTTCGGTAAACGATAAACCTGAAAAGGACCTTGCCGAGGTGCTTTTTGTGGGTAAATCAAATGTTGGAAAATCAACTTTGATCAACTCTTTGTGTTCGAATAAATCACTTGCCCACACTTCCTCTAAACCAGGATTTACTAAACTACTTAATTATTATGAAGTAGATGAGAAATTCTATTTGGTGGACGCTCCTGGATATGGTTATACCATATCAGGTAGCAGACATCTCGCTAGTTTTGGTAAGATGATGGAAGATTATTTTGCTAATCCAAATCTTAAATTAGTAGTCTTCCTTATCGATTCGCGTCATGAGATGGGCAAAGACGATAAAGATTTCTATGAATTTCTAAAAGAAAACAAGATCAAATATCTACTTGTTGCTACTAAAGTTGACAAACTCAACCAAAGTGAAAATGCAAAACTAGATAAATATTTAAAATCCATTGGAGCGGATAACTACATTAAGATGTCTTCTTTAAAGAACAACTTAATAGAGAAACTCCAAAACGCAATTGTTAGTTTATTAAAATAATTGTATAATGATTTCGCTTATGACCAGGAGGTCATCATAAGCCTCTAGAATAGAGAGCAAGGGATGGTGGAAGCCTTGCCTAGAACTATGATGATGTCGCCTACGAGGCTGAATGGGAACATTCCGTATATCTGCGATAAAGATACTTGAGTGCTATAACTATGTTATAGAATTAAGGTGGTACCGCGTTAATAGCGTCCTTATGTAAGGGCGCTTTTATTTATGCGCCAAGGAGGAAATCATATGTTAGATAAACGTTATGATCCAAAAAAAGTTGAAGAAGGTAAATATGAATTCTGGAAAAAAGAAGGCTATTTTACCGCTGGTGATTTATCCAAAGAACCATTTACAATGGTTATCCCGCCACCAAACGTTACAGGTAAACTCCATTTAGGACATGCTTGGAACACAACTGTTCAAGATATAACTGCTCGATATAAAAAACTTACTGGATACGATGTGCTTTGGCTTCCAGGCATGGACCATGCTGGCATTGCTACTCAAGCTAAAGTTGAAGAAAAACTTCGTAAAGAAGGCGTTTCTAGATACGACCTTGGTCGTGAAGGCTTTTTAGCAAAAGCTTGGGAATGGAAAGTTGAATACGCTAAGAACATTCATGAACAATGGGCAAAAATGGGCTTAGCGCTCGATTATACGCGTGAAAGATTCACACTTGATGAAAGACTTAGTAACGCCGTAAAGCACGTCTTTAAGACCCTTTATGACAAAGGACTTATTTATCGTGGTGAAAGAATCATCAACTATGATCCAGAGCTTAGAACCGCTTTAAGTAATATCGAAGTTGTCTATGAAGACACGAAGGGAAAGTTCTATTATTTCCGTTATCCAATCGTTGGATCAAATGAATATTTGATTGTTGCAACCACTCGTCCTGAAACAATGTTTGGTGACGTAGCAGTTTTCGTTAATCCAAATGATAAAAGATATAAACATTTAATTGGCAAAAAAGTCATTAACCCTGCAAACGAAGAACCTCTTCCAATTATGGGTGATGAATATGTTGATATTGAATTTGGTACTGGTGCGATGAAATGTACACCAGCCCATGACCCAAATGACTTCGCCTTAAGCGAAAAATATAATCTCCCACGCATTAAATGTATGGATTTAGATGCTAAGATGAACGACATCTGCGGTCCATTTAAAGGCATGGATAGATATGAATGCCGTGAAAAACTTGTAGAAAAGATTACTAAAGATGGACGCACTGAAAAGATTGAAGATATCGTTCACCCAGTTGGTCATTCCGAAAGAAGCGGCACAGTTGTTGAACCTTATTTATCTAAACAATGGTTTGTGCGTATGCGTCCACTTGCGGAACAAGCATTAGCAAAATCAACCGTTAACTTTGTTCCAGAAAGATTTAATCATACTTTCCGTCAATGGATGGAAAACGTTGATGACTGGTGTATTTCTCGTCAACTTTGGTGGGGACATCGTATTCCAGCTTATTATAATAAGCTAACAGGCGAAGTTCTCGTCAGCGAAGAAGAAATTAAAGATCCAAATTATGTTCAAGATGAAGATGTTCTTGATACATGGTTCTCCAGTGCTCTTTGGCCATTTGCAACTTTAGGTTGGCCAGAAAAGACACCTGACTTTAAGCGTTATTTCCCAAATTCACTTTTAGTAACTGCTTATGACATTATCTTCTTCTGGGTCAGCAGAATGATTTTTGATTCTCTTGAATTTACAGGTGAATCTCCATTCAAGGATTGCCTTATTCACGGATTAATCCGTGACTCCCAAGGAAGAAAGATGTCTAAGTCCCTTGGAAACGGCATCGATCCTCTCGATGTTATCGATAAATATGGTGTTGATGCACTTAGATATTTCTTAACAACAGGGTCTGCTCCTGGACAAGATATCCGCTACATCGATGAAAAAGTTGCAGCAAGTTCTAATTATCTAAATAAGATCTGGAACTCTGCTCGTTACGTTTTAGATGTAATTGGCGAAGACTTTAAGAGAGTTACAATTGACTTTAACAAAGTTAAACCAGTTGAGAAAGATATACTTAGTAAGCTAAATAAAACTATCAAGGTTGTCAAAGCTGCTATGGAGAAATATGAATACTCTTTAGCATCCACCCATTTATATAATTTCGTTTATGATGATTTCTGTTCTTCATATCTAGAGATGAGTAAGGTTACTCTTCAAGGAGATGATGAAGAATATAAAGGCATTGTGAAAACCATCTTGGTTGATATTCTTAAGAATATCATTATTATGATTTATCCATTCGCTCCATTTATTGGAGAAGAACTTTATCAAGCTCTACCTGAACATAAAAAATCAATCATGCTTGAAACTTACCCAGAAGTTAAAGCTTTGAAACTTTCAAAAGAAGATGAAAATGATTTAGAGAATGTTGAGATGCTTTATAAGATGATTCAAGATATCCGTAACTATAAGGTTAGCAATAAGCTCGCTCCAAATTACAAACTCAGATTCATCATTGAAACTAGTAATAAGCTCTTCGATGAATTCTCCGTCTATTTAGGTAGATTTAGCTTTGCTAAAGAACTCCTAATAGCGTCCAAAGCTTCTTCTAAAGGTATTAAATACGTCTATAACAACGCGACTTTATTTATTGAAGATGACATTTCAGACGAAGAAAAGGAAGCTAAGAAAGCTAAAGACATTGCCTTCTTAGAAGCTGAAATTAAGCGTGGCGAGATGATGCTTAATAATCCAAACTTTGTTTCTAAAGCTCCAAAAGAAAAGGTTGATTTAGAAAGAAAGAAATTAGAAGACAATAAAGCTAAACTTGCTCAAATTAAATAGAATTTAAGCTTTATAAAAAAATAAGGTGGACTTTGTCCACCTTTTAAATTTGTTGGTACAATTTTGTTATTTACGTCCTATTTATGGGTAGGAGGTAAAAATATGGTCAAGATTTTCATAGCTGTTTTAGTCACATGTGTAGTTATGATTGTGATCTTCCAAGTCGTTGATCCAGGAGTAAATACGTCGAATTACACTTCAACAGTAGTCGCAAGTTCATCTGCGAGCGGTATCATAAGCGTTTCTATATCAGGAGAAATTACGCGTGCAGGTACATACATCCTAGAGCCTAACACAACTCTTGGAGATTTAATCTCCACAGCAAGTGGCGTTACTTCTAATGCAGACGAACGTGCTTACGATACAAGTTATCTTCTTTCTGACTCATTATCGTTTTATATTGCACCGAAGTACGATAATAGCGATGTATGTTCTTTAACACCGATTGTTAAAGTTAACATCAATTCAGATAGCGAAGAAGACTTGCAAACTGTAAGTGGAATCGGCTCATCTAGTGCTAAAGCAATCGTTTCTTATCGCGAAACTAATGGCAAATTTGGTCGCATTGAAGATGTTAAAAATGTTTCCGGAATCGGCAATGCAACTTTTGAAAAAATTAAGAATTATATTTGCTTAAGTTCATGAGATTGCTCTTTGTAGTTATCTCTTTTATTGCTGGACTTTATTTCCTTAGAAATAATATTGTCTTTTCAATCGTTATATCGCTTCTTTTTCTTGGATTTTGTCTCTACCGTTTTCGTAAAAGTAAACTATCCCTCTTTTTTATCATTATTTTCTTCGCAGGCGGTATAGGATTATCTCAGTTAAAGATAACTTATAACCCAGTAGATCAAAATTATTCAGGAATGGTAATACTCGCCAAGGATAATTACTTCATTTTTGAATCAAATTTTGAAAAGTTCTACGTTTATGAAAAGGATAATGATCGTGAAGTAGGCGACTTTCTTACTATCAATTCTTCCACAAAAGAAATTGTGATGAACTCTTTTGAATCCCAGTTTGATTTCAAACAGTATTTAAATGATCAAGGAGTCTACCGCGAACTATCTTCTAAAGATATTAAAACTACGTTATCAACTTTTCTTCGTCTAAAGAAAGTTCGACAAAGTTTTTTAAGCAATTTTGATGATGAAACTGCCACTTTAATTGACGCTTTCTTGTTCAACAACAAGGACTACTCAAATGACACAATTAGCAAGGCGGGTCAATTAAACCTGGTGTTTCTATTATCATTAAGTGGAGTATATCTTCATTTCTTAATGTATTTAATTGAAAAACTGATCAATTTAAAATTCGATGAAAAATATGCCAAGTTAATTCCAATTTTACTTTGCGTTCCATACGCTATTTTTACCTTCCCAAAAATAGGCGTTATACGAGTGCTGATAGTCTCATTATTAAGATTTTTGAAAAACTATTCATTTACTCAAATCCAGAAAACTATCCCCATACATCCAATATCATATTCAATAATTCTTTTGCTTCTTATTGATTATCACCTCGCATTCAACAGCGCTTTCCTAGTTGGCTATGCCCTTACATTAGTGTTACTTATTCTTAATCAATCGCTTTCCAGAATTAAGAAACTAAAAAGGCGCATAGTAACGCCTATTCTTATTTATTTATTCTTCTTACCAGTTTCGACTTTCTCGAGTGGTGAGATTCACTTATTAACCTTCTTATTCCAAATCATTTTAATTCCGATAAATGCTTTATTTGTTTTACTAACTGTAATTTCCTTTTTAAGAGTACCAATATATGGACTTGTAAATGGATATAGCAAAGCTATCTTATTCTTTATAGATGCTTTTTCGAGAATCGATGTCTCATTATCTTTTGGCGATTTTGGAATTTGGTTTTGTTTTATTTACTATCTACTTTTTGCTTATGGAATTTATCTATTTGAATCTAAACGAATTAATCATCTAAAAAAACTAAGTCTTACGATGGTTGGCTTATTGTTGTTCGCTATGGTTCCAGTGAAAAACATCACCAATGCAGTTTATTTTATTAATGTTGGTCAAGGCGATTCAATCCTAATTAGAAATCATAATAAAGTCGTCATGATTGATACGGGTGGAAATAAAAACTTCGATATGGCAAAAGAAACGCTTATTCCTTTCTTAAATAAAAAACAAATTAGCCACATTGATGCTCTTATCGTAACGCATGGAGATTTTGATCATGATGGCGCAGCAGAATCACTAATGAAGAATTTCAAAGTTTATAACTATATCACCAATCAAAATAAGGATGCTTTTCCGTATAAAGTTGGTGATCTAACTCTTTATAATCTCAATAATTTAAAAGGAAAAGACGATAACGATAATTCGTTGGTTATTAAGACAAATTTTATAGGCAAAAATTGGCTTTTTATGGGTGACGCAGGAATCGATGTTGAGAAGGCTTTGATTGACGAAAATATTAATATCAAATCTGACATCTTAAAATTAGGTCATCATGGTTCTAAAACTTCATCGTCTTTAGAGTTTTTAAAAGCCGTAGATCCTGATGAAGCAATTGTTTCAGTCGGAGCTAAAAACGGATATGGGCATCCGCACAAAGAAGTTATTGAACGACTTAACGCTCTCAATATAAAAATCCGTCAAACGAGCATTGAAGGAACAATTTCTTATCTCTCGTTTATCTCATAATGTTGTATAATTCAATTTGTGAATTACATTCTTTATGGCGAACAATCGCCAATGATTAAGAAAAGACTTAAAAAGATCCTCATTGAACGTCTTGGCAAGGTTGATGATTTTAATGTTGTCCGCTTTGATTTAGATGAAGACGAAATTGATTCCATTATCGATGAAGCATCGCTTCTTCCTCTTGGCTATGAACGCAAAGCGGTTGTAGTGGATAATGCCACTTTTTTAACTAATGGTGGCAAAAAAGAAGATAAAGAAAAGATTTTTAATCTTTTAACCTCATCTGGAGACGAAGTTGATCTCGTCTTTATTTATCATGGCGCCTCAATCGATGAAAAAATCGATATTTTCAACTATGTAAAAGAAAACGGGCAAATTCTTAACTTCATGAATATTACTAAAGAAGAATGGCCACTTTATGTTCGTAAATATTTTAAAGATAGAAATGTCGAGATTGAACCTGCTGCCGTAAATGAACTTATTAGCAGAGTTGATGGTGACTTACTACGCTTTATTAATGAAGCCGATAAACTATGTTTATATAAGAATAAAATTTCATTAATGGATGTCACAATGATGGTTGCAAAACCTCTCGAAGATGATGTTTTTCAAATATCAAACGCTCTTCTTAGAGGCGATAACGCTTTAGCATTATCCATTTTCCGTGATCTTAAACTTCTTGGTTCTAGAGCCACGGATACTTTAATTCCAATGCTTGGAACTCAATTTAGATTCATTAACCAAGTGATGTTTCTTTCTTCGAGAGGATTAGATAAAAAAGAGATTGCCTCTGAACTCGCAACC
The DNA here is from genome assembly GCA_902796125.1 of uncultured Erysipelotrichaceae bacterium. GTDB lineage: Bacteria > Bacillota_I > Bacilli_A > RFN20 > CAG-826 > Fiminaster. Next base: position 8,162 of record CADBNT010000014.1, read on the forward strand.
TCAGAAGGGAGAGTAGGGGTTACTCTTCGCAATTCAAGAAATCTTTCTCGTCGCCAGGTCGCACACGCGCTCGACGACTTATACTATTTAGATTATCAAATTAAAAGCGGCCAAGTTGACCGCTTCTATGGATTTGAATTATTCCTTATTAATTTTCCAAATTAATTATTTGTCTAAGGAATTCACAAGTTTGACTAAAGAAGATTTTTTACGTGCAGCTGTATTTCTAGCATAGACACCGGCTGTAACGCTCTTATCGATGAGCTTTGTTGCGACCTTAAGAGCTTCTTTAGCGGCTTCCACATCCTTCTTTTCGACTGCAACGCGAACCTTCTTTGATGCAGTAGCAATTCTACTTCTATAAGAAACGTTTCTTTGACGTGCTAATTCGTTGGTGCGGATTCTTTTAATTTGTGATTTAATTTGAGCCATTTGTTATCTACCTCTCAATAATTCGTTCATAAGTTTAGCAAACTTAATTAAAACTAACAAATATTATTTTGTCTTTTTGACATCTTTTAAGATGAGAATCTGTTCTACAAAGTCATTTACGTTAGTTAAAACAGCGTATTTTTCTTGTGGAATAGTGATGCCAAATTGTTTATCGATTTCACCGATGAGTTCAATGTAAGACATTGAATCGCCGCCTAAATCATTGATCCAGTGGTCTTCATCGTTAACCTTAATAATTGGAAGAATGAGAACTTTCGCAAAGATTGATCTAACCTTTAAGACAATTGGTTCAACATCTTCATTTCGATATCCATCGAAGTGCTTAATTTCTTTCTTTTCACCAAATTTAACGAATGCCTTTGGTTTAATCTTGAGAAGTTCTTTAACTTGGAATCTCTTCACTTTCATTGAAGCAGTAAGTGGAAGTTTTTCTTTGGAAATCCAGAAATCTTTAATGCGTTTTTCGTTTTGAAGGCCATTATTGATTTCGTCAATCTTTTCCTTCATTTCAATAAGTTTTTCTTCGGTGACATCATTGCTGATTTCAATTACTAAAGTAATTGTTTCGTGTTGAGATTTACCTTTACGAACGCCTAAAGCACATGCTCTAACGATGCCTGGAATTTCAGCAAAATATGATTCGAGTTCATCTGGGTAGATGTTCTCGCCGTTCTCGTTGATGATGATGTCTTTGATTCTGCCTTTAATGTAGTAGAAGCCAGATTCATCAACTTCTGCGATATCGCCTGTTCTCATAAAACCATCTTCAAGAACTGGGTGTTGTTCAACACCATCGATAATTTCATGGTCATGAATAATTTCAGATTTGATCATGAGTTCTCCAACGTTTGGTTGAAGTGGTTTTGTATCGACAAGTTTATATTCAATACCGTGCAATGGCTTACCAATGCTTCCTTTAAGACGATATTCAACTCTTGGGGAAAGCTCAACGGATGTAACGCCGGCTTCGGTCATTCCATATCCATTATATAATGGATAACCAATACCGTTAATGACATTCATGGTGTCATAGCTAAGATAGCCTCCACCAGAAATACAGAAGCGAATCTTACGTCCAAGAAGTTGACCTTGAACTTGATTTAAAGCAATTTGAGTAGAAGCAATTCCAGCTTCTTGAGAAGAAATACGATGAGTGTTATAAGCGATCATCTTGCTGAGAATATCAGCTTTCTTTGGTCCTTCAAGTTCCGATTTACGAATGATGTTTTGGGCAAGTGAATCCCAGAATAAAGGAACGCTATAAACGTGGGTGACTCCGCATCTTTGGCAAGTTGATAAAACTTCTTTTGGTGATAAGTCTTTTACAAAGACAATATTTTTACCAAAGAAGGTGTACCAAAGGAAAACGGCCACGAAACCGAAAATGTGGTGGAATGGAATGTGGGCGAGAATATTTAATTCGCCTGGATACATAATGTCACCAGTGGTTTCTGGCATATCGATAGCTGCAGCGATTTGATGGCAAAGATTTGAACCGTTATAAATCATGAGTTTAACGTTACCAGTTGTTCCAGAAGAACAGAAGATAACTTTATCCGCCCATTTGACCGCAAACTTGTAGTTAACTTTAGTGTCTTTTAAGTTAGCAAGATTAACACTTGGAACACTATAAGAGAAAATTTCTTCTGTGATAATAGCAGAAGCTTTTGATTGTTCAATTAAGTGTTCAGTGTTGTCTTTTGGAAGCTTAGCATCGATTAAGAATGGCACAAACCCATTCATAAGAATTCCCCAGAAAAGGAATGGCCAATCTGGACAGTTTTTAACTTTTAAACCAACGATTGATCCACTTGGGAGCTCACTTAAATGTTGGGAAATGCGTGATGCAAATTCGAAACAGTAAGTTCGATAAGCTTTATATTTAATCGAAACGATTTTATCTTTTTCATTAATGAAAGTAATTGCTTTTTCCTTCTTGTGAAGGGTATTAGCAGCAAGGAAAATCTCTTGCAATGTTTTACGAGATTTTAAAAGGTCTTCCGCGCTTTGGAAGAACTTTTTAACTTGTTTGTATTCGAAGTACATATGTTATTCTCCAATTGGTAAATATATTACCATAAAAAAATTATTTGAATAGTTTTTACTATTACTTGGTTTATAATAGTGAGCGATGAAAAACGTTAAAGATTACCGCATTGTCTATATGGGCACACCTAATATGAGTGCTCAAATCCTAGAATCTATGATTCAGGATGGTTTTAATGTTGTCGCTCTTATTGCCCAAGAAGATCAAGAAGTTGGTCGTAAACGAATTCTAGAGGAAGTCCCAACTAAGAAAGTTGCGAAAAAATATGGCATTCCTGTCTATCAACCGGCAAAGATTCGTTTGGACTATGAATTCGTTAAAGATTTAAAACCTGATTTGATTCTCACTATGGCCTATGGCCAAATCGTTCCTCAAGGTCTTTTAGACATTCCAACTAAAGGAGCTTTAAATCTTCACGGTTCCATTCTTCCAAAGTATAGAGGTGCCGCACCTATTCAAAGAGCTATCTATGAAGGCGAAACAAAAACAGGCGTTACCTTAATGGAAATGGTCGAC
>CADBNT010000015.1 GCA_902796125.1 uncultured Erysipelotrichaceae bacterium
CTCCATGTTGATGTATCTAAATTATTCATGTTCACGAGCATGGAAACTACACGTTTAGATGTCCCATTTGAAGGCTCTCTTATCTCAATAGATAAAAGCGTTTGTCTAGGTGAAATAGATTACGAAATTGAATGCGAATCCAACAACATAGAAAAAGCTCAAAAAGATATAGAAAAATTCTTAAAAATTTATAATTTGAAATATATAAAATTCGCTTCAAGTAAACTTAAAAGAGCGATGGAAATATATTTAAAAGATAAACGCTAAACCTATTCGTTTTCTTCGATTATAGATTCGCAATATGTTCGAAGTTTTTTTATATCGCTTGTAGCCGTTTCCCAGACTCTATTCATATCAACAGTGCCCTAACCATGGCCAACAATATCCCTCATGCCTTTTATCGACTTCCAAGGCACTTTGTTATGAATTAATAAGAATTCGGATGAAAAGTTCTTGGCTAATTCACCTATTTGAAAAATATTAAAACATACGATCTCTTTAATATCTTCATTATTAAGAAAAGCATCTTTCGACACTCCTTCAATTTTTGCTTCAACTCTCAAGCAATGCTTAATGATATAAAACAAAAGCCCTTTTTCTTTAATAGTTAACATATTTTTATCATGTCCTTTTCTAACTGCTCTTTGAAATATGGATGCATTTCAGAACCAATAGTAACTACATCTACCTTTTTGCCAAGTACCTTTTCAAGCTCGTCAGAAAAGTCTGATAAATCAAAGAGAGTTTTGATGTTTCCGGAATCGCAATAAATATCAACATCGCTATTTCTATTAGCTTCGCCCCTTGAATAACTACCAAATAAATAGACGTCTTTGACATTATATTTTTCAATAATAGGACGAATCCTCTCTTTAATTTGTTTGATAGTTAGAATTGAAGGATAGAAATCTTCTTTGATTAAGTTTAAAAGATAGGCGTTTCTATCTGAGATGCCATCAAGTCTTTCTATGAAATCAAGTTCATTCTTTTTAACACGGAATTGATACATTTTGTAATTTTCCTTATTGTATTTTGCAATATAAAGAATCTTGTTTTTACTCATCCTAATCACCTATCTCCAACTATATGATATCATATAATTTATTTTAGTGATAATAAAATAAAAAAGTCGTCTTAAGACGACTATCATATAAATAATAATTAATTAATTTTATTTTTTAAATCACAATCAAGGCAGTTTTTACATGCCATCATAGCGATTCTTTGAGCACGTGGAATAAACGATCTAATTTCTTCAGAGTTATAACCAACTTGAATGCGTTTATCATCGACCATAATTGGACGTTTAAGAATCGAAGGATTTTCTCTAATAAATTCGATGAGTTGAGAGATTGTCATATCATCGATATCAACGTTTCCTTCTTTGATGATTTTACTTCTTTTGGAAATGATGTCATCCGTACCATTCTCAGACTTAGAAATCATATCCTTAAGTTCGGTTGGATTTAGTGTTGCAACAAAAATATTCTTTTCCCTATAAGGTATATTTTGTTCTTCGAACCATTTTTTAACCTTACGGCAACTTGAGCAACTTGGAGAAGTATATATCGTAATCATCGCTAAACAAGTATACACAAAGCAAATTGTTTTATCAATTTGTATTAATCTAACCTCAATTGACACTAAATGACGATATTCTTATAATATTCTAGCCACTAAGGAGGATACAATATATGGATCATATTTTAAGCGGCATTAAACCAACTGGCCAATTAACTCTTGGCAACTATATCGGCGCAATTCGTAACTTTGTTAAAGTTCAAAAAGAAGGCGATACATTTTTGTTTGTCGCTGATTTACATGCTTTAACTTTGCCAATTGAACCAGAAACACTAAAAAATAATTCAAGAGACTTAGTAGCATTTTATCTTGCAGCAGGTTTAGATCCAAAGACCGCAACCATCTTCCTCCAAAGTGATGTTCCTGATCATAGTGAACTCGCCATTATTCTTCAAAACTATCTATATATGGGTGAACTTTCTAGAATGACTCAATTTAAAGATAAGTCATCAAAGATGAAAGAAGAAGCTATTGGACTTGGCTTATTTGCCTATCCAGTACTTATGGCAGCAGATATTGTTATTTACGATTCAAAAAGAATCCCAGTTGGAGAAGACCAAGTTCAACATGTTGAACTCGCTAGAGATTTAGTAAAACGTTTCAACAATAGATATGGCGATATTTTAATCATGCCAAAAGCTGAAATGGTTAAAGTAGGTGCTAGAATCATGTCTTTATCAGATCCAACTAAGAAGATGTCTAAGTCTGATCCAAAAGGAGACATTTATCTTAAAGATGACATTAAAGTTATTAGAAAGAAAATCATGTCTGCAGTGACAGACATGCTCGCTAAAGTTCATTATGATCCAGTTAATCAACCTGGTATCTCTAACCTCATGACAATACTTTCTTCATTAACTGGTAAATCCTTTGATGAAATTGAAAAAGAATTTGATGGCAAAGGTTATGGCGACTTTAAACGCGCTGTCGCTGATGTTGTGTGCGAAGAAATCTCCAAACTTCAAGCAAGATATAATGAAATCATTAATTCTGGCTTAGTGGATGAAGTTCTTGCTGAAGGTGCTAAAAAAGCATCAGTTATCGCTAGTGCTACTCTTAAAAGAGTCCAAAAAGCCATTGGCTTATATCATAAATAATGGAACCATTCTTAATTGCATTTGATATGGATGGTACTCTTCTTAACGATAAGAAGAATATTTCATATCGCACTAAAAGATATTTATTATCTTTAGCAAAGAAAGGTCATAAGATTATTCTTGCAAGTGGTCGTCCATCAAGAGCAATGTGGAGATACTATAACGAGCTAATGCTCGACACTCCACTTATTTGCTATAATGGCGCATACACATTCTCACCAAAAGATAAAAACTTCCCTACTTCTGAATTTGAATTTCCAAAAGATGTTGTAAAAGAAGTTTATCTACAAGTAAAGCCATATGCTTTAAATGTCATGTGTGAAACAGATACTGAAATATGGGTTGATAAATCAGATCAGTATCTCGCGAAATTCTTTTGGTATGACGGGATGGATATTAAGTTTGGGGATTTAGATAAAACGCTTGATAAAAATCCAATGACTATGATTGTGCAAACTCCAGAGGAAATGAAAGACACAACCCCTATTAGTAAGATTGTTGAAAAATATCCTGGATTAGAAGCAAGGTTTTGGACAGGTTCACCATATTTTGAATTATTCTATAAGAAGATTTCTAAAGGAAGCGCTGTAAAGTTAATCGCCGAATACTATAACATTCCAAAAGAAAGAATCATTGCTTTTGGTGATGCTGGAAACGATGTTGAAATGTTTGAAATCGCAGGCACTGCCGTTATGATGTCTAACGGTAAAGCTACCTTAAAAGAAAAATCCCATATGGTTTCTATTAAAGATAATAACCATA
>CADBNT010000016.1 GCA_902796125.1 uncultured Erysipelotrichaceae bacterium
ACCATGTTGGTACAATGATCGAAATCCCGAGAGCAGCCTTACTCTCCGATGAAATCGCTCAAGAAGCCGAATTCTTCTCATTTGGTACAAATGACTTAACCCAAATGACATTTGGTTTCAGCCGTGACGATGCTTCCAAGTTCTTACCAGATTACTATAAGAACAAGATCTTAGAAGAAGATCCATTCAAGACACTTGATCAAAAAGGTGTTGGTCAACTTATTGCTAAGTCTGTTAAAGACGGACGTTCAACAAGAAAAGACCTCCACGTTGGTGTCTGTGGTGAAACTGGTGGTGAACCAAACTCCATCGACTTCTACCATAGAGTAGGACTCGACTATGTCTCTTGTTCACCATTCCGTGTTCCAGTTGCTCGCTTAGCTGCTGCTCAAGCCGCAATCAGGAACCGTAAATAAGTTTTATAAACTTAAAACCTCCAAGCGTTTGCCTGGAGGTTTTTATTTTGCTTATTTAAGACCTTTAGAATCGAAACAAAGGTCGTTACTTGGAGAAACATAACCCGCTAGTTTCTCACGCACATATATCTCATTATTATCTTCTATGTAGCCGACGTATTCGCCTTGGATATATATGTCACCTTCAGGAGATAATTCGCCAAATTTATGACCATTTGCAAACATATCGCCTTCAGGAGCAATATAGCCGACGAGTTCACCATCTATATAGACGTTTTTACCATAGCAATCGATGAATAACATTTTATAAAGTCTTGGTTAGATAAACTTGGTAACCTTTCTTATCGTATTCTTTATATTTAGCACTGGCGAATTTGTGGTCACGAGTAAGAGCAAACACAGAACTACCAGATCCGGACATTAAAACCATCTTGAATCCATCTTTTTTAAGCATGTCTTTAATTTCTTGAATTTCAGGAACTAATGAGATGGATGTTTTCTCAAGAGAATTAAACATTGATTTAGCGAGTAAATCGTCATCGCCAGTCTCAAGAGCTCTTATAACATCATCAACATTTCCGTGCTCTAAAGGAAGCTTATCACTCTCTTCAAAAACACGTTTTGTAGAAAGACCTTTCTCAGGCTTAATAATAATGACAAAATACGTATTTTTTGGGGAAATTGCAGAGATTTTTTCACCAATCCCTTCAACATGAGCGGGTTTATTTTTAAGGCAGAATGGAACATCTGCTCCTAAAGATTTCGCTAATTCAATTTCTTCATTTTCGTCCATTTTTATCTTACAAATTGAACGAATTGCCTTAATGGTTGCAGCAGCATTAGATGAGCCACCACCAAGACCAGCGCTGATAGGGATTTCTTTATGGATTAGAATGCTAAAATTGTCTTTAAATTTGTATCTTCTTCTCATCTCTTCAAGAGTGAGATTAATGAGATTATATTTTGTTTCTTGTAACTCAACATGATCACAAGTTATGTAACTATCTTTTAAATATGAAACATGTTCAAAAGAAATAGAGTCATGTAATTCAAGAGGAAGCATGACCATATCTAAATCATGGTAACCGTCATCTCTTTTAGACGTTACATCGAGATATAAATTAATTTTGGCATTAGCTTTTACAAACATAATTCTTTACACAATTTTAGATGTAAGTCCTTTGGACTTCAATATATTTAATAAACTTAAGTAAAAATCGATTCCAAGTTGTTCCGCTCTAGCGTCATTAGAAACACGTAGTTCTTGTAATGCTTTGGCGGCTTCATCTTTATCTTTGATAATCGATGTTAAGCAGTTAAGAATTGTCTTTCTTCTATATAAGAAGAGTCTAGAAATTAGTTTATATAGAAGCTTATTATCTTCGTTTTTAATATTCTCATTTGGAATAAGTGAAAAGACGACCGAATCTACATGTGGAACAGGAGTAAAGTTATTTCTATTTACATTGATCGGAGATGAAATCTTGCATACATAATTTAAAAGTAAAGATATTGGGCTAGCAAAGCTAGACAAAAGTTTTGGATATACTTCTTTTTGCGTCATTAAAACAATCTTTTTAGCATTAACCGCATTAAGCAAGATATGTTCAATAATTCCTGAAGTAATGTAATAAGGAAGATTACCAATAATTTTAGAATAAGAAGGCAAGTCTTCTTTCAATATGTTTTGTCTTCGGATTCTAACGTTATCCCTATTAGCAAAATTTTCGTTTAAAAAGTTAAGCATTCTTTCATCAATGTCAATTAAATCTACATTACCTTTTTCAACCAAAAAATAGGAAAGAGAACCTAGTCCCGCACCAATTTCCAAAACTTTATCTGAATCATCAACATCTAATAAATCGACAATAGATTTTGCAGTATCAGAATTAACTAAAAAGTTTTGTCCAAGCGATTTATTAGCAAGGAGTTTATACGTTTTGATTAATGAGAAATATTCTTCAACGTTTTTCATATAAGCTTTTTAAGTTCTTCTTTATTTATTCCTAAATAGTTTAATCTTTTTAAGAACGTTTTGCTATTACAAAATCCAATATGTAGTTTCTTTGAAACTAATTCCCTATTTTCAAGCGCGTTAACACCACCGCATAAGCCTAGTTCAACAAGGTCGTTCATTGAAATATTTTGTTGATACTCTTTTTTAGAAGTAAGAGCGAAAGAAAGTGATTCAAGTATTTCGTTAATATCTCCTTCCGCGACTCCAACTTTATTGTGTTTGATCGAATTTTCTTTTGAGATAAAGCAATGCTTTAAATTCGGAATTTCTGCATCTAAAACATCTCTAATTCTTTTTCCAGGTGAATCAGGATCGGTTAAAACATAAATTTTTTTAGTTTTAGAGGCTTCTTTTAAATATTCAATGGTATCTTTACTAATTTCTGAACCATTCGTGGTCACAAATTCCGTGTCAATGTAGTTGGACAAGAAAGAAACATCGCTTTTACCTTCAACGACTAAAATACCATCCAATGTTTTTTTCATAAAAAGATACGTTTAAAAGTTTCATCGGTCTCTTTTTCAACTTCTTCGACCGTCTGATTTCTTAAATTTGCGATTTGATCTCTAATAAGTGGGATATATTTGGAGTGATTCGGCTCTCCGCGATGAGGAGTAGGCGCCAAATAAGGTGCATCAGTCTCTAAAACGAAGCTGTTATTTGGAATTGAAGCTGCAACTTCCTTAGGATGAACAGCGTTTTTGAAAGTACATGTTCCTCCAATGCCAATAACGAATCCCAATTTGATAAATTCAACAGCCATTTCTTTCGATCCACCATAGCAATGCATGACTCCACCACGAATGACTTTATGATTTTTTAAAATTTCTAAAACTTCACCATATGCATCGCGACAATGAATAACAACAGGAAGTAAATATTTGTTTGCTAAATCTATTTGAGAAATGAAGTATTTTCTTTGCAAATCTCGCATTTTTTCATCTTTTTCCCAGTAATAATCAAGACCAATTTCTCCGATCGCTTTTACAACTTTTTCGGATAATAATTTTTCAATTAATTCTAGGTCATTTTTGCCTGCTTTGAGGGCATCTTCAGGGTGAATTCCAACAGCAGCATAGCAGCAATCGCATTTCTTAGCGAGTTCTACTGCTCGAAGTGACGTTTTTAGATCACAGCCAATGACAAAAAACGATTGAACGCCTGCTTTTTGAGCTTCTTCAATGTATTCTTTTGACTTATCGAAGTATAAATCGTCATTGATATGACAATGTGAATCAATCATCTGTTATTTTCCTACACAGAATCTAGAGAAGATTTCTGTTGTTAAATCATTTTTATTATTTTCACCAAGTAAATCTAATGCTCCGTTATATGCGAGCATAATCGAAGTAGCAACTAGATCAATTGGTTGATTATCTTTTACATCTTTTAATGCTGTTTCTAAGTTTTTAGCTATAGATTTTAGCAATCCAAGTTGACGAGTATTGTTAAAAGACGGTTTAAGCGAGACTTCGCCAATATTCATAACTTCTTTAATTTTATTAATAAGCGCATCAATATCATTTTTCTTTGCTGAAATATAGATTTCGTTTTCTTTTCTATTTGTTACAAGATCCGATTTATTTCGAACAATAATGTGCTTCTTATCTTTGATAAGAGTGTATAAATCATTATCGATTCCTGTTTCATCGACAAGGAAAAGGATTAAATCGGCTTTTTTAATAGTTTCTTTTGCTTTATTGATACCGATTTGTTCAATCATATCTTTTGATTCGTGTAAACCAGCTGTGTCATATAAACGAATTGGAACTCCGCCCATATTAATTTCGCCTTCAACAACATCTCTAGTTGTGCCAGCAATATCAGTTACAATGGCTTTATCTTCTTTTAAGAAAGCATTTAAAAGCGATGATTTCCCAACATTTGGTTTACCAACAATCGCGACATTCAAACCTTCACGATAAACTCTGTCTTTTTCGCCTTGTTCAATTAATGAATTGATGTCAGAAAGTATTTCTTTACATGTAGTTTCGACTTTTTCGCGATTCACTTCTTCAATATCTTCGTATTCTGGATAATCGATGTTGACTTCAATTTGACTTAGAATTTCAGCAATTTTTTCTTTAATAGGTTTAAACATCTTAGATGTTTTGCCTTCTAATGCGACTAAAGATAATTCTTTTGCTTCATCTGTTGTAGCGTTAATAATGTCATTAATCGCTTCAGCTTGAATAAGGTCTATCTTACCGTTAAGGTAAGCTCTTGATGAGAATTCACCATTAGTGGCCATTCTTGCCCCATTTTTAAGAAGTAGAGCGATAATTTGGTTTGCTATAAGCAAAGACCCATGGCAAATGATTTCTACTGCATTTTCGCCTGTAAATGAATGCGGAGAAACATAAGTTAATAAAACAACTTGATCGATGTTCTTTTCTCCATCTTTAACAAAGCCAAAATGAACAGTTCTTTCTTTTACATTTCTTAAATCTTTTGAAAAGCATTTACTGACTACATCAAAACAATCATCACCAGATAATCTAATGATGGCTAATGCTGATTTGGCAGGAGCTGTAGCGAGTGCAACAATTGTTTCAAACATAATCTTAAAGAAAATAGAGATTATAAATCTCTATTATTCAACGTATTTGATTGTAACTGCACGGTGATGACCTTCACCAGAAGATTCGGTTGCGATGTGAGAGAAGTTGCTGAGTGCATTATGAACGACTCTTCTTTCATCTGATGGCATTGGATCAAGAGTGACATCAGTTTTGGTTTTTTGAACTTCTTTTGCAGTTCTACGTGCGATAGATGCGACGCGAGAATATTTGCTATCTTTGTAATCGCCAATATCAAGCAAAATTCTAAAGCGACGACGGAACTTACCAGAAACAGCTAAGCGGGTGATTTCATTAAGAGCTTGAAGAGTCACACCATTTTTACCAATAAGAATTGGGTTGTGGTCGGAATCGATTTCAATGCGAATAATATCATCCTCTAAAGAGGTTTTGGTTTTAACATCACCAACACCTAATGATTCAACTACGTTTCTAACGTAGTTTTCAGCGAATTCAATCGCGTCAGTGAGTTCATAAACATTGATAGAAGCTTTCTTACCAAACAAGGCTTTCTTTTCTTCAACAACAGTGAAGACTACTTCGTCTGCTGGAATACCGAGTTCTTGTGCGGCGAGTTCTACTGCTTCTTCAATGGTTTTGGCAGTATAGTTTTTCATATTTAAAACTCCTAGTTATTTTTTGGTTTTCTTCCCGTAATGAGAAGTTGGGTAATGAGTGTTTGAATAAGGCTAACAATAGCACCGATAAACCAATAAACACCCATAGCGGCTGGGAGAGTGAATCCCATAACGATAATCATGATTAACATGACGTAGCTAACAATAGTCATTGTTCTATTTTGAGATGTTTGGGCTGGATTCTTGCCTAAGCGAGCAACCTTTTTGGTTCTAATTTTTGAGATCCATTGTGGGACTTTCATAGCCATGAATTGCGCCACAGACATTAGAATAATGAGCACTAAAGCTGTCCACCAACCAGTATTGTTGGATGGAAGTTGAGATACATTAGTTAATGTATTCCAAATTGAGCTTGAAAGATTCAAGTTGAGAACGGCACCTGTTGAAAGGACTGCAGAACCAGTCATAGCACCCCAAACACCGATGAAGATTGGGAATTGGATAATGAGAGTTAATAAAGATGATAAAGGATTAACTTTATTTTTCTTATATAACTTCATCTGCTCTTCAGCCATTCTTTGCTTTTGAGCTTGATTTGTATTGGCGTTTGGATACTTCGCTTGAATCTTAGCAATTTCAGGTTGAAGTCTTTGCATCTTTTGTTGTGACAAGGTTGTTTTGAATGTCACTAAGAAGATGAACAAACGAACAATAACTGTAACTACTAGCAAAGCTAGTAATTGTGGAACACCACCTGCATACGCAAGAGCGAGTTGCTCAGGTGTGCAGTTGCTTCCGCCTGCGAAAAGATAGGCAAATTGATCGACCATCCATGCGACTGGATAAACGATTAAGCCTTCAAGAACGGCTCCGCCTTTATGCCAGGCATCACCCCATGATTTACCGGTGATGCTAATGGATGCGCCGTTTTGTCCATAGCTACCATATTCACCATCGACTGTAGCGATACAAGAACGATAGTTATTTGTGGCAGTGTTCATTGTGTTTTTGTATAAATTCACAAAGTCGTTTGATGGACATTTTTCGTCACCAAGTTCTAATTTTAGTTTGGCGTTTACTACATCGTAGTAACCCCAAACGATATCATCATCACCATAGAACTTAAGGTAACCGAATTTATCAAGGGCACCTTGAACGTGATATCCGTTTTCTTTGTTATATCCAAGAAGATCAGTAACACTTGCTGATTCAACTGAGATACTAGCGGCTGCTAAAGCCTTTTCAGCAACAATTGTGTCTAATGCAACAAAATAATCGAGGGATGGAACATAATACCCATTCGATTTTGCGTTGTTGATAATTGCTGCTAGTTGATTTGATTTTGTATATTCTCCGTTGGAATTAGTTTCAACCATTCTCCATACGTTATCGTTTGAAGACCAAACTTTGGCTGGATCGGTGTAAGTATAATTCTCTTTTCTTGCAGCAATAGCTGCAGCTTCGGATTCATAGTACATCGAAACGCCTGGTTCAACAGCAAAAAGAATTCTGCTCTTTTCTTCATTAGAACAGAAGCTTGCTGTACAACCACTGATAGCGAATGTAGCGGCTAAAAGACCAACGGTTAATATTCCTAATTTATGAGTCTTCTTCACTAGTTTGTCCTACTTTTTCTAATAATTGTTTGATATCTTCACGAGTTTTTTGGAAATCGTTGATATCAAAGCCTTTTCTTGCAATAAATACGTAATCAAGAGGTTTGCTTAAATCCATTTCTTTAGAAATGATAGCTCTAATTTGCCTTTTGATTTTATTTCTAATGACAGCGTTTCCGCTTTTTTTCGAAACGGATATACCGATTCGAGAGTGATCTAAATTGTTTTTAAGGAAGTAAAGGGTTAAAGTTGGTGATTTAATTGGTTCTCCAAGATTAATCACATTTTGAAAGTCTGAATATTTTTTAACTCTATTTTCAACTTTCATGAATTAAGCACTTAATTTAGCTCTTCCTTTGCTACGACGAGCAGCTAAAACTTTACGGCCAGAAGCTGTAGACATTCTTCTACGGAAACCGTGAATATGTTGTCTTCTTTTCTTGCTTGGTTGGAATGTTCTTTTCATAATGGTTTCTCCTTGTGTTTATTAACACGCGAAATGAATTATATATACGCAAGGGCGAATAGTCAAAGATATTTTGCGTGAGCGCACATACGCAGAACCTTATTTTATATATTTTTTCTAATAAATTGTGGATTTTCCACATTAATACTTATGAAAACAAGTCAAAATGAAAGCGCTTTTGTTGAAAAAAGTTGTGGATTCCACACCATGTTGATAACTAATTTTAAAATGTTGTTAATTTCTATTTTGTTTCGATTATATCTAATTTTTTTAACATTTTGAAATGTAGATTTGAGGAAAACTGTTTTATTCAAACAATTAGAATTATCCACACTTTTCAACAGGAGGACTTGAAAACTATATTAAAATTGTGGAAAACTCTGAAAAGTTCGATTATTTCTATATAATTTATACCTTTTTAATGTGGAAAAATAATTTTCCTAATTTTTCTTATTTAAATTAGCTATATATAAGAGTATACTTTGTAAACAAAGAGGATAGTTTTTATGAATGAATCTGTAAGTGAATTAGGTTCAATCTGGGCGAAAGTTAAGAAAAATCTCGAAGAAAAAGTCGAAGATGTTAGATTTTTTGACGTTTTCTTAAACGAATCGCGCATTTATTCTTTTGAGAAAGATCAAATGCTCGTTGCAGTTAATTCCAGCTTAGCGGTCCAAGTGTTGAGCAACAAATATTACTCAATTATTTCTGAGTCGGTTAAAGACATCGTCGGACATAGCGTCAAAGTTACATTTGATGTTACTGAAAATTTAAAGAAGGTCGCTCCTGTTGAAGAAGATAAACCAATCTTTTTTAAAGATTGTAGAGTCAACACAGGTTGGACTTTTGACACTTTTATTACTGGTCAATGTAACCTCGAAGCCAAACAAGCTGCGATGTATATTGCTGCGAATCCAGGAAAAGGATTTAATCCATTATTTATCTATTCCAACCCAGGTTTAGGAAAAACTCACTTACTTCATGCGATTGCAAATTACGTAAGAACTAACCAACCAGGTAAAAAGGTTTTATATTGCGAAACTGGTGATTTCATTCAAGAAGTTGTTGAATATTTAAGAGGAGAAAAGCAGGTTGAAGAACTTAAAAAGTTCTTACTCAGCCAAGATATTCTCCTTATCGATGATATTCAAGGTTTAGCAACCAAAGAGAAAACTTGTTACTTCTTCTTTGATATCTTTAATAGTTTATATTCACACGGAAAACAAATTGTTATCACAAGTGATAAACACCCAAGTGAACTTAAAGGATTCTTTGAAGAAAGACTTAAATCAAGATTTGCTTCTGGTTTAACTATTTCTATTTCTCAACCGGATGTTGCGACGTGCGTTTCTATCCTTAAATCTAAGATTGAAAACGGTCCAATGGATATTAATGCATTTGATCCAAGAGTCATTGAATTTGTTGCAGAAAAGTTCTCCAAGAACATCCGTGACATTGATCAAGCTCTCAACAAATTAACCTTCTATATCACCACTTATAAACCAACAAAATATATTGATATGGAGATTGCAATGGAAGCACTTCAATCTTTGATTGATGTTAAAGATGCAAAGCAAAAATTAAGCGAACAAAGAATTGTAAATGTTGTCGCTGAATACTACAACAAAACGCCATCTCAAATCACTGGACAATCTAGACAAGGTGACATCGCTCTTGCTAGACATGTGGCAATGTATCTAATCCGTTCCATGCTTGATGTTCCATTTACAAGAATCGGTATGATGTTCGGAGGCAAGGATCATTCCACTGTCATGAATGGTGTAAGTAAAGTGGAAAACTCGTTGAAAACTAACACCAATTTACAGAAGGCAATAAGCGAGATAAAAACCCTTCTAAAATAACGTGCTTATTTAAATAAATAAAAAATGTAGTGCGCGCGAGAGCAATTATGCTAAAATAATTTGTACGATAATAAGTTATCCACATAATCCGCACACATTATTATTACTACTTAATATATAACTAAGGAGAAACAATAATATGAGATTCGTAATCGATCGTGAACAATTACTAAAAGGACTTTTAATGGTATCAAAAGCTATTCCTCAAAAAGCTGAGTTACCAATTTTAAATAATGTAAAAATCTCACTTACTGATAGAGGACTTGAATTAACAGGCAGTGATAACAACATGACCATCTGTACAGTTGTCCCATATATGATTGGTGATAAACAAATTATTAGAAATGGTCAAAAAGGTGAAACATTAGTCGCAAGTAAAATCCTCATTGAAGTCGTAAGACACTTAGAAGAAGCAGAAGCAACATTTGAATTAGTTGATAATGCAATTCTTAAGATTGAAGATTCACGTTCTAACTTTAAATTAAACTCAATCCGCGCAGATGAATATCCACAAATTGATTTAAGCGTTTCTGGGGCTGTGTTTGAAGCTAAGGCTAGCGATATCCAAGCTCTTGTCGATCAGACTGCATTTGCGGCCTCTATTAAAGAAACAAGACCTATTCTTACTGCGGTGAACCTCGAAGCTCATGATCATGTTTTGACCGCAACAGCTACCGATACTGCTCGTTTAGCAAGAAAGAGTATCGACATCGATAACAACGTTCACTTTACCGCTAACATTCCTGCTAAAAAATTGGTTGATATTACCAAATCTTTTGAAGATGCTCAAATGGTCACTATCGCTATAAGCGATAAAAAGGCTGTTTTCTCATTCAATAACACCGTCATCTCAACCCGTCTTACAAACGGTGATTATCCAAATACAAAAAACATTGTTCCGAAGGCATTTAACTTCTTCCTTGAGGTTAATTCTCATGAATTTTTATCTGCTATGGAACGCGTTTCTCTCCTTTCAGCAGATCACGATGGCGTGGTCAAATTAATAATGACCGAAGATGAAGTTGAGATGATTTCTCGTTCATCATTAGTGGGTTCCGCAAATGAAAAATTATCTGTTTTCCAATTCTCTGGAGAACGCCTTGAAATCTCATTTAGAGCCTCCTTTGTTGCCGATGCAATTCGTGCAAATAAATCAGAAGATGTGACCATCGCATTTATAGGCGAAATGAAGCCATTTGTTGTTAGAAATAGCAAAGATGACTCCATCGATATGTTGGTCACTCCATTGCGTGCATAACGCATCAAAATACGCATTCTAAAACATATTGAAATTTAAGGGAATTATTTATTCCCTTTTATTTTTATATATGATAAAATGTTCATCGAGGACGAAAAACCGACTTTTTTATGAATAAAAAAACCGTTGAAATCAAAATCTCATCCGAATTCATTACGTTAGGTCAATTCATCAAATACGTCGATATCATTCATTCTGGTGGCGAGGCTAAAAGCTATCTTAAAACCGCGAATGTCGTAATCAATGGCGAACCTGATAATAGACGTGGTCGTAAGCTTAGAGTTAACGATGTGATTGAGGTCGAAAATAAGGTTTTCAAAATTATCTAACATGATTGTCAGAAAACTCGTTCTTAAAAATTTCCGAAATTACGATAGTCTCGATTTGAAATTTGAGAGAGGTCTTAACTTCATTGTTGGTGATAATGCGGAAGGCAAAACCAATATTGTTGAAGCGATACACTTCTTGTCCTTGGCGAGATCGTTCAGAACTTCGGAATGCGTCGAACTGATTAAAGAAAGGCGCCAATTTGCCACGATTGAGGCGAGAGTGGAAGAAGATACCAACCGAAAAGATATCGTCGCTCTATTAACCTCTTCTAGCAAAAAAATCATGTGTAATGGTAAACCGGTTCGTAAGATGTCCGAGTTATCATCACTCGTTAACGTGATTGTGTTCGAACCAAAGGATTCACTCATGTTCAACGATTCACCTCTCGTAAGAAGAAACTTCCTCGACATCAACCTGTCTAAAAAATCTCGTATTTACCTAGATAACCTGATGACGTTCGAAAAACTTCTAAAAGAGAGAAACACAATTCTCAAAAACGAGAATATTGATACGTTACAACTTAATGTTGTAACTGAGCAACTGATTGCTGTTCAAGAAGCAATAAGTAAATACCGTCAGGCATATGTCGGTGAAATAAACGCTGTTCTTTCTAAAATAATCACCGCTATTAAAGGCGAGAACGAAGTAGCAAAACTTGAGTATTCTCCATTTACCAAGTTAGATGATAAGTTTCTCGAGCGAGCGCGCGCATTATACGAAAGAAATCTTGAAAGTGATATCAAGCATCACATCACTCAAATCGGAGTTCATAGAGAAGACATGAAGATGATGCTAAATGGAAAAGATATTTCCGTCTATGGCTCCCAAGGTGAAAACAGAATCTCTGTAATCGCCTTAAAACTTGCCCCGTACTTCCTAATTGAAGATCAGGGCAAGCGACCAATCGTCGTTCTGGATGACGTTATGTCAGAACTAGACAAAGAACATTCTGATAGATTGGTCAAATTCTTGGAGAAGTTTGAACAGGTGTTCATTACTTCTACCTCAACAAAATATAAAAACGCTTCTATTTACGAAGTAAAAAAGCATATTGTTACAAGGAGGAATGCTTAATGGAAGAAGAGAAAGAGATTGCTGTAGATCTTAACAGCCAAGAAGCTCTCGAAGATCGCGCTGACGCCGATTATAGCGCCAAGGATCTTCAAGTTCTCGAAGGCCTTGAGGCGGTTCGCAAACGCCCAGGCATGTACATTGGTACAACCGCAGCTGCTGGTTTGCACCACCTCGTTTGGGAAATTGTCGATAACTCTATCGATGAAGCCTTAGCGGGATTCTGTGACAAGATTACAGTCACAATTAATAAAGGTGACACAATTACCGTCGAAGATAACGGTCGTGGTGTCCCAATTGATATCGTTGCCAAATCAGGTTTATCAGGCGTTGAAACTGTTTTTACAATCTTACACGCTGGTGGTAAATTTGGTGAAACTGGCGGATACAAAGTATCTGGTGGTTTACATGGTGTCGGTGCTTCAGTTGTTAACGCCTTATCCGAATGGTTAGAAGTTACCGTTCATAAAGATGGCGGAATCTATTACATTAAGTTCGGTCGTGGCGGAAAACCACTTGACCACTTAAAACGTATTGGTGACTGCACTGATAGAGGCACAACCGTTACCTTTAAACCAGACGCAACAATCTTCACCGAAACAACCGTCTACGATTACAACATTATCTGTGACCATTTAAAACAAATGGCATACCTCAACAAGGGTGTCAAAATCGTTGTTATCGATGATAGAGGTGAACAAAAACTTGTTGAAGAATATTGCTATGCTGGTGGTATTCGTGAATACGTTGAATCAATCAACTTCAACAAACAACCAATCATGCAAGAAGTGATCTATTGCGAAGGTCGCGGAAACTATGTGGTTGGTGATGAAAACAAAGGACATATCTACTGTGAAGTAGCGATGCAATATAACGAAAGTTATAACCCAACAATTTTCTCATTCTGTAATAACATCCACACTCACGAAGGTGGAACCCACGAAGAAGGTTTCAGACTTGCGATGAGACGTGTCATGAACGATTACGCAAGAAGTGTCAAACTTCTTAAAGATGGACAAGACGATCTTGAAACTTCAGATATTTTGGAAGGTTTAACTGCGATTATTTCAATCAAACATCCAAACCCACAATACGAAGGTCAAACAAAAACCAAATTAGGAAACAGCGAAGTTCGTAAGATTGTTTCTCAAGTTGTCAGCGAATCACTTAAACGATTCCTCCTTGAAAATCCTAAAGTCGCTGAAACAATTGTTAACAAATTAAGAACTGCTGCGACAGCTCGTATGGCTGCTCGTATGGCGCAAGAAAACGTCCGTCGTAAAACCGGTCTTGAAGTTACAACACTTCCTGGTAAATTAGCAGACTGCTCTAGCAAAGACCCAACCAAATGTGAACTTTACATCGTTGAGGGTAACTCCGCTGGCGGTAGTGCTAAAAATGGTCGTGATAGAGAAACTCAAGCCATTCTACCACTTCGTGGCAAAATCCTTAACGTCGAAAAAGCAACTCAAGAAAAAGCTTTTGAAAACGCCGAAATTGGTAACATGATCGTTGCAATTGGAGCGGGTATTGATCCTGAATTCAAAATTGAAAAAGTTCGTTACCACAAAATCGTCATTATGACCGATGCTGATGTTGACGGTAGCCACATCCGTATCCTCCTTTTGACATTCTTCTTCAGATTCATGAAGGAATTAATTACCGAAGGTTATGTCTATATTGCACAACCTCCACTATATAAAGTTGATTATCATGGCAAACAATACTACGCCTATAACGATGAACAACTTGAAGTTATTAAAAAACAACTCGACCTTAAACCAGGATACCCATTCCAACGTTATAAAGGTCTTGGTGAAATGGATGCCGAACAACTTTGGGAAACAACAATGGATCCTAAAGCTCGTAAGATGCTTCGTGTCACTTTATCTGACGCGATTGAAGCTGATAAGGTCTTCACCGATCTTATGGGCGATGAAGTCTTACCACGTAAAGAGTTCATTCACAAATACGCTAAGTTCGTTAAGAACTTAGACATCTAATGAAAGGAGATTAGAACAATGGCAGATGAAATCAAAAAAGAAGTAGTCGATGAAGCTAACGAAACCGAAGTCGATGAAGAAAAACTTGAGAAAATCGAAGAAGGCATCGTTCCAGGTCTTAGAGATACTGATTTAGCTTCTGAAGTTAAAAACAGCTTCTTAGACTACGCAATGTCAGTTATCGTTGCTCGTGCTATCCCAGACGTTAGAGATGGTTGTAAACCAGTTCACCGTAGAGTCATCTTCGGTATGCATATGTCTGGTATGACACCGGGATCTCCTTATAAGAAATCCGCTCGTATCGTTGGTGATGTTATGGGTAAATATCACCCACACGGTGACGCAGCAATTTATTCAACACTCGTTCGTTTAGCGCAACCATTCGCAATGCGTTATACACTTGTTGATGGTCATGGTAACTTCGGTTCTGTTGATGGTGATGAACCAGCAGCTATGCGTTATACCGAAGCCAGAATGACCAAACTCGCAACCGAAATGGTTCGTGACATTAAATGTAATACTGTCGACTTTGTCGACAACTATGATGGTACTGAACAAGAACCATCCGTTTTACCTTCTAGATTCCCTAACTTACTTGTAAATGGTAGTAACGGTATCGCTGTTGGTATGGCAACTTATATTCCAACCCACAACTTAGGTGAAACAATCGATGCGGTTGTTGCTCTAGCAAAGAATCCAGAAATCACTCCTCTTGAAATCATGGCTAACTACTTATATGGCCCAGATTTCTCTACAGGTGCAACTATTCTTGGTAGATCCGGAATTAGAGATTACTTTGAAACCGGTACTGGTAGCATTACAATTCGTTCCAAATGCGAAATTAAGGAAAACGAACACACTGGAAAGAAACAAATTATCGTTCACGAAATTCCATATCAAGTTAACAAAGCTAACATGATTGAAAACATCGCTCACTTAGTGAGAGATAAGATTATCGATGGAATTACCGATATTAGAGATGAATCTAGTAAAGGAAACGTCCGCATCGTTATCGATGTTCGTCACGATTCAATTCCAGAAGTTATTCTTAACCAACTTTATAAGAACACCCAACTTCAAACATCAATGGGTATCATCATGCTTTGCTTAGTTGATGGTGCACCAAAGATTCTCCCAATCAATGAATTATTACGTAAATATCTTGATTTCCAA
>CADBNT010000017.1 GCA_902796125.1 uncultured Erysipelotrichaceae bacterium
TCGTGCTGCTGGTACAAGCGCACAAGTCCTTGGCCAAGAAGGAAAGCACGTCATCTTACGTCTCGCCTCAGGTGAAGTTAGAAAAGTCTTAAATACTTGCCGTGCCACAATCGGTGTCGTCGGCAATGAAGACTACATCCTTGTTAACAAGGGTAAAGCTGGTAAGACACGTTGGTTAGGCGTACGCCCAACTGTTCGTGGATCAGTTATGAACCCGAACGATCACCCACACGGTGGTGGTGAAGGTAAGTGTCCAGTCGGACGTGATGCACCAAGAACCCCATGGGGTAAACGTGCTCTCGGTGTTAAGACTAGACGCATCAAAAAGGCTTCTTCTAAATTAATTATTAGAAGAATCAATGACAAATAATGAAAGGAGAAAATGAATTATGTCACGTAGTATCAAAAAAGGTCCATTCTGTGATGCATACCTTCTTAAGAAGGTCGACGCTTTAAACGCCGCTAACAAAAAAGAAGTCATCAAGACCTGGTCACGTCGTTCAACCATTTTCCCTTCATTTGTTGAACACACATTTGCTGTCTATAACGGACGCGAACACATTACTGTGTATGTCACTGAAGATATGGTTGGCCATAAGTTAGGCGAATTCGCCCCAACTAGAACCTTCAAAGGTCACCACGGTAACAATGCTGAAGATAAGGCAGCAGCCGCTAATAAGTAGGAGGTCTAGATATGGCAGAAGAAAAGAAAACCGCCACTAAGGCTCCAGCTAAGAAAGCAGCTCCTAAGAAAGCACCTGCTAAAGCACCTGCAAAGAAGGAAGCTCCAAAAGCTGAAGAAGTAAAAGTGGAAGAAGTTAAACCAGTCGAAGAAAAACCTGCTAAGGCCAAAAAGGAAAAGAAACCTGCAAAGGTTGAAGAACCAAAGAAGCCAGCAGTCACCTCCGCTCGTGCTATCGCTTATGACGTTCGCGTCACTCCACGTAAGGCACGCCTCGTAATTGATTTAATTAGAGGATTAGGCGTTAACGAAGCACTTGGCTTACTCTCAAACGTAAACAAAGCTGCTTCACCAATTGTTGCAAAGGTTATCAAATCCGCAGCAAGCAACGCCATCAATAACTTCGGTATGAATGAAGAAAATCTCTACATTGCCGAAGCATACGCAAATGATGGTCTTAAAATGAAACGTTTCCTTCCAAGAGCGAAGGGTAGCGCTTCAGGACTCGTCAAACGCACAAGCCACATCACAGTTGTGGTTAAAGAAAGATAAGGAGGAATTAGTCAATGGGTCAAAAAGTTAGTCCAGTTGGTATGCGTGTTGGCATCAACCGCGATTGGCATTCTCGCTGGTTCGCAAGTGATAAAGATTACGCAAAATTCCTTCACGAAGATATTAAAGTTCGTAAATATCTCACCAAAAACTTAAAAGACGCTCTTCTTTCCCACGTTGAGATTGAAAGAAGCGCTAGAACCGACAAAGGACCAGATGTAACAGTTCAAATCTTCGTTGCTCGTCCAGGTGTCGTTATCGGACAAGACGGTGCCAACATCAATCGTCTTAAAAAAGAAGTTGGCAAAATGCTCAAGGGTTCCAATGTGAGGCTTGATGTCGTCGAAGTCAAACAACCTGACTTAGATGCTCAACTCGTCGCTCAATGGATCGCTACCGAGCTTGAAAATCGTGCGTCATTTAGAACCGCACAAAAGAAAGCTATTCAACGTGTTCGTAAAGCCGGTGCTAAAGGCTGCCGTACCTTAATCTCTGGTAGATTAGGCGGTGCTGATATCGCTAG
This sequence comes from uncultured Erysipelotrichaceae bacterium, assembly GCA_902796125.1. GTDB lineage: Bacteria > Bacillota_I > Bacilli_A > RFN20 > CAG-826 > Fiminaster. The sequence goes on from CADBNT010000017.1 coordinate 1,758, forward strand.
AAGCGAAGGTTATAAGGAAGGTATCGTCCCACTTACAACTCTCCGCAGCAACATCGACTTTGCTATCGCAGAAGCAGTCACTCCTTATGGCCGTTTAGGTGTTAAGGTTTGGATCTGTAAAGGCGACGTTGACGTCGAAGAAAAAGACGAAGCTCCAAAAGGAGGAAGATAATATGCTTCAACCAAAAAGAGTTAAATATCGTCGTCCACACGGTATCAAATACGAAGGCCTTTCTAAAGGTGGAAACGAAGTTTCCTTCGGTGAATTCGGTCTTCAAGCTGTGACAGGCGCATGGATCACTGATCGTCAAATCGAAAGTGCTCGTATCGTCTTATCACGTTATACCAAGAAAGAAGGTAAGGTTTATATCCGTATCTTCCCACATCTTGCCAAAACCAAAAAACCTGCTGAGGTTCGTATGGGTTCTGGTAAAGGTAATCCAGAAAACTGGGTTGCAGTTGTTAAAACAAACCGCGTCATGTTTGAAATGGGTGGTGTCCCAGAGGATGTTGCTCGTGAAGCACTCCGCTTAGCTGCCTATAAGCTTCCATGCCGCTGCAGAGTAATCGCCAAAAAGGAGGGTAAGTAAGTGAAAGTTAAAGAATTTCGTGAATTAAGTAACGAAGAATTAAACGCAAAAGTTTACTCCCTCAAAGAGGAATTATTCAATCTCCGCCGTAAAAAAGCCGTTGGCCAATTAGAACACGGTGAAGAAGTTAGAAGAGTTCGTAAAGATATCGCTCGCGCATACTTAGTATTACGTGAACGTGAACTCGGCATTAAATAAGGAGGATTAGATCAATGGAAAGAAATCGTAGAACATCTCTTCAAGGTGTTGTCGTCTCTAACAAGATGGATAAAACCATCGTCGTTGAAGTCGAAACTCACAAAAGACATGCTAAATATCAAAAGCGCGTGAAATATTCTAATAAATATTACGCGCACGATGAGAAAAACGAGGCCAAGGTTGGCGATACCGTCACCATTATGGCTTGTCGTCCACTCTCAGCATTAAAAAGATTTAGACTCGTCTCCGTCGATAAGAAAGCCTTAGTCGCTCTTAAAGTCGCTGAAGCAGAAGCTGCCTTAGAACTTAAAGAAGAAAGAGAAGCTGAAGAAGCAAAGGCTAAAGTCGAAGAAGTAAAAGTCGAACCAAAGGTTGAAGAAGTCAAAGTAGAAGAAGTAAAGGAAGCTCCAAAAGCCGAAAAGAAACCAGCTGCTAAGAAAGCTCCAGCCAAGAAACCTGCCGCTTCTAAAGAAGATGCAGAAAAGAAACCAGCTGCTAAGAAGCCAGCCGCTAAGAAAGCTGCAAAGAAGGAGGAATAAGCAATGATCCAAACTGAAACCAATTTAGTTGTTGCCGATAACTCCGGTGCACGTTCTGTGCGTGTCTTCCGTCTTAAAGGTGGTTCAACTCGTAAATCCGTCAGCATTGGTGACATCGTTACCTGTGCTGTCAAAGAAGCCATTCCAAATGGCCGTGTTAAAAAGAGCGATATCGTCAAAGGTATCATCGTTCGTACCAAACATGCGATCAATAGACCAGATGGTTCTACCATCGCCTTCGATGATAACGCAGTTGTCTTAATCGACAATGAAGGCGCTCCAATCGGAACACGTGTCTTTGGTCCAGTGGCCCGTGAACTTCGTGATAAGGGTGAAGGTTATATGAAGATCGTCTCCCTTGCCGTCGAAGTCTTATAAGGAGGAACAGACATGAAAATTGTTAAAGGTGATAAAGTCGTTGTCATCGCCGGCGCCGACAAAGGTAAAACTGGTATTGTCCAAGCTGTTTACCCAAAAGTAAATAAAGTCGTTGTCGAAGGTGTTAACGTCCATAAAAGACATCGTAAACCAACTCAATCATCCCCAGAAGGATCGATTCAAGAAATGTATGTTCCAATCGATGCCAGCAACGTCGCTGTCGTTGATCCAAAAACTAAAAAAGCAACCCGCGTTGGCTATAAAGTAGAAAAAGGACAAAAAGTCCGCGTTAGCAAAGCCAGCGGTAGCAAACTTAACTAGGAGGAAGCAAAATGGCAGAAACAAAGAAACCTGCAGCAAAGTCTGCAGCAGTCAAGAAAGCTCCAGCTGCTTCAAAACCTGTAGCGAAGAAGGCTCCAGCAAAAGCTGCACCAGCTAAAGAAGCTCCTAAAGCCGAAGCGAAAGCAGAAGTTAAAGAAGCTCCAAAAGCTGCTCCAGTAAAGAAAGTTTCTAAAGGAAACAAGAAACGCGCTGAGTCTACACGCTTACTTGATAAATACGAATCTTCTATCAAGAAAAACCTCATGGACAAATATCATTATTCATCCATCATGGAGGTTCCACATCTTGAAAAGATCGTCTTAAACATTGGTGTTGGTGAAGCAATCACAAACGCAAAACTTCTCGAAGATGCGGCCGCTGAACTTGCTCTCATCACTGGTCAACATCCAGTCATCACCAAAGCTAAGAAGTCAATTGCTAACTACAAACTCCGTGAAGGACAAGCTATTGGCTGTAAAGTCACTTTGCGTGGTGTAAGAATGTATGAATTCTTAGACAAACTCGTTTCTATCGCACTCCCACGCGTTAGAGACTTCCGTGGTGTAAGTAAGAACTCCTTTGATGGTCATGGTAACTACACTCTTGGCGTCAAAGAACAACTTATCTTCCCAGAAATTGACTATGATAAGGTCAACAAGATTAGAGGTATGGATATCGTCATTGTTACCACAGCGAGAACTGACGATGAAGCTTATAGCTTATTAGCTGAGCTTGGCATGCCTTTCCATAAATAAGGAGGACAAACAATGGCTAAAACTAGTATGAAGGTCAAATGTGCAAGACCTAAAAAGTTCAAAGTTCGTGAATATACTCGTTGTGAACGTTGTGGACGTCCTCACGCTGTTTATTCAAAATTCCATCTTTGCCGTGTCTGTATCCGTGAACTCGCATATAAAGGCGAGATCCCAGGCATGAAGAAAGCAAGCTGGTAATAAAAGGAGGAAAAGTAATTATGATGACAGATCCAATTGCCGATATGCTCACCAGGATTCGTAATGCGAACCAACTTCGCTATGCCTCCGTCAGCATGCCATCGAGCAAAATGAAAGTCGAAATCGCTAAGATTCTTCTCGAAGAAGGATTCATTAATGATTTCAAAGTTGAAGGCGATGTTAAAAAAGAACTTACCATCTCCCTCAAATATGGTCCAAATGGTCAAAGAGTCATTTCCGGACTTAAGAAAATTTCCAAACCAGGTCTCCGTGTCAACGCGAAAGCTGACAAGCTTCCACGTGTCTTAAGAGGCTTAGGTATTGCAATTATCTCAACTAGCAAAGGAGTCGTAAGTGACAAAACTGCTCGCACCTTAGGTGTCGGTGGTGAAGTACTCGCTTACGTGTGGTAATTATTATGTCTAGAATAGGTTTAAAAGTTATCAAAATCCCAGCTGGTGTCACAGTCGACGTTAATAACGGCGTCGCACTCGTCAAAGGACCAAAAGGTTCTTTAGAAGTCAAAGTTCCAAGCGTCATTTCCGTTAAGATTGAAGGCGATGAAATCCGTTGCTCAAGAGCAAATGAAGAAAAGCACACCAAACAACTTCACGGCACAACACGCGCTAACCTCAATGATGCCATCGTTGGTGTCACTTCTGGTTTCAAAAAGGAACTCGTTATCGTCGGTATCGGTTATCGTGCTCAAATGAGAGGGGACGCCATCGTCATGAACGTTGGCTACAGCCACGAAATCGTTATCAAACCAGAACCAACTGTTAAGATTTCTTGCCCATCTGCTACAGAAGTAGTGGTTGAAGGCTTATCTAAACAAGCGGTTGGTCAAACTGCTGCCTTAATTCGTGGAACACGTGAACCAGAACCATATAATGGCAAAGGTGTCATGTACAAAGGCGAACACATCATCCGTAAAGAAGGCAAACGTGCTGCTTCTGGTGGTAAGTAATTTAAGGAGATTTATTTATGATTAAAAAAGAATCCAAAAATGTCGCTCGTGAAAGAAAACACGCTCGTGTAAGAGCCAAAGTTCACGGCACCAAAGAATGCCCACGTTTATGTGTCTATCGTTCCAATAAGCACATTGAAGCTCAAATCATTGATGATGCAAAAGGCGTGACACTTGCTCACGCATCAAGCGTTGCCCTCAAGCTTGAAAATGGTAGCAACATTGCTGCCGCTAGCAAAGTTGGCGAAGAAATCGCTAAGATTGCTGCAACAAAGAAGATTAAAAATGTCGTCTTCGATCGTGGTGGATATCTCTATCACGGCCGTGTCGCTGCATTAGCAGATGCTGCCCGTAAAGGCGGACTTAAGTTCTAAGGAGGAAATAACAATGGAAGAAGAAAATAAAGTTGTTGCTGAAGCACCAGTTGCAGAAGCAAAAGAAGCTGCTCCTGAAGTTGCTCCTAAAGAAGATCGTCCAAATCGTCCAGCAGGTAATAGACCTCATGGTAAAGATGGTCGCCCACATGGTGATCGTCATGATCGTAGACGTCCAAGAGAAGAAGTTAAAGAATACGAAGAAGTCGTCGTCGACATCAACCGTATTTCCAAAACTGTTAAAGGCGGACGTAGAATGCGTTTCTCAGCCTTAGTTGTCATCGGAAATAAGAAAGGCAAATTCGGTTTTGGTACCGGAAAAGCTGCTGAAGTCCCAGATGCAATTAAGAAAGCTCTTGAAGCTGCTAAACGTAATACCTACAACCTCAATATCGTTAAAGGCGGAACTATCGCCCACGAAATCATCGGTAAGTTCGGTGCTTGTGAAGTATTCCTTAAACCAGCACCTGAAGGTACTGGTATTATTGCTGGTGGTCCAGTTCGTGCTATTCTTGAATTAGCAGGTATTCGTAACGTTACATCTAAAGTTTATGGTTCACGCGCTCCAATCAACATTATCCGCGCAACCACAAACGGTATTACTAACTTAAAATCATATTCACAAGTCCAAGCACTTCGTGCCAAGGCTGAATAATAGGAGGTATTAAGATGAAACTTAATGAACTAAAGAATGCTGAAGGCGCAAAGACCAAAGCCTACCGTAAGGGTAGAGGTATGGGTTCTGGTAACGGTAAGAATGCCGGTACTGGTAACAAAGGCCAAAAATCCCGTTCAGGCGGTCTTAAAGCTCCTGGATTTGAAGGTGGTCAAACTCCTTTATATCGTCGTTTACCAAAATTTGGTTTTACAAACGGCTCCCGTAAGGAATACGCAATTGTTAACATTTCTAGCTTAAACGGCTTCAAAGAAGGAACAGTTGTTAACCCAGCTTTATTAAAAGAATGTGGTTTAGTAAAGAAAGAATTTGATGGTGTTAAAGTTTTAGGTAACGGTGAACTTAAGGTTAAATTAACCGTTCAAGCTCACAAGTTCTCTAAGAAAGCTAAAGAAGCCATTGAAGCTCTCGGCGGTAAAGCTGAGGAGATCTAATTATGAAGAAAATCGCCTCTATCTTCAAAAATAAGGAAATCGTTGGTCGTATCTTCTTTACGATCATGATTCTCTTTGTCATCCGCATTGGTGCGGCGATCACCGTTCCAGGAGTTACTCCATCCGGACAACTCTCAGAAGCTTTAAATTCAGCTAATGCGGTCGCACTCATGGACCTCTTAGGTGGTGGAGCATTATCTAATTTCTCCATCTTCGCCTTAGGTGTCTCGCCATATATTACAGCCCAAATTATCATCCAACTTTTACAAAAGGATGTTCTTCCAGCTTTGACCGAACTTTCTAAGCAAGGTCAATATGGTCGTAAGAAAACTGAGATGGCTACTCGTTATCTCACCCTCTTACTTGGTGCTGTTCAAGCATATGGTATTATCAAAACAATGGAAAATAGTGATTATATCACTATCAACATGGAACTCAATTTCTGGAGCTACGCATATATTGTCACCATCCTCTTAGCAGGTGCTATGACAGTTATGTGGCTCGGTGACCAAATCACTGAAAAAGGTCTCGGAAATGGTATTTCCATGGTCATCTTTGCTGGTATTGTTAGAAGTCTTCCACTTCAAATTAGTGGTGCCTTCAACATGTGGATTGGTACAACATATAAAGAATCGACTGAACTTATTAAAGGTTCATTCCAATTCGCTTTATATATCCTTGCCTTCGTCCTCATCCTTGCCTTCGTTGTCTTCATCGAACTAGCGAAGCGAAAAATACCAGTTCAACACTCCGGAAAAAGTGGTGGTCAAACCTCCTCGATGTCCAAAGCAAGTTTCCTTCCTATTAAGGTAAACTCTGCTGGAGTTATTCCAGTCATCTTTGCTTCATCGATCATGGCCGCTCCTACAGTCATTGCCTCATTTATTTCTACAGGTGATGGCACACCTCCGTGGTTAAAGATCTTCTCATACAGTGAAATGTATGAAATGCCAGGTGGCTGGAAGATGCCTTGGGGATTACTTATCTATGTAACTCTCATTATCTTATTCACATTCTTCTATGCTTCACTTCAAATTTCTCCAGAAACCCTCGCGGAAAACTTCCGCAAGAACGGTTCATATATTCCAGGCATTAGACCAGGTAATGAAACTGAACGTTACGTGAAAAAAGTGGTTAACCGTGTTACCTGTATTGGTGCAGCAGCCTTAACATTTATTGCTGCATTACCAGTCGTCTTAACCTTAAGTGGCATCTTTGGAAGCAATTCCTCTCTTGCCATTGGTGGTACAGGCTTAATCATCGCCGTCGGTGTTTCTATCGAAGTTTCTAATCAAATTGATGGCTTATTAGCTGGTAAATCATTCGATGAAGTCCAAGCTACAGCCGGAAGGGAATAATTAACAATGCTAAACATTATTCTAATGGGCCCACCTGGAGCGGGTAAAGGCACCCAAGCAAAACGCATTATCGCGAAATTCGATATACCACATATTTCTACCGGAGATATGTTTCGCGAAGCAATCAAAGAAGGAACTCCTTTAGGAAAGATTGCTCAAAGTTATATCAACGATGGTCATTTAGTGCCAGATGATGTCACCATTGGCTTAGTCAAAGAGAGACTTTCTCGCGATGACTGTAAAAAAGGCTATTTGTTAGATGGTTTTCCAAGAACTATTCCTCAAGCAGAAGCTTTAGAAAAGCTCACCAAGGAAATTGATCGACCAATTAGCTATGCTATCGACATCGAAACTCCTAAGGCTGAGCTTATTCGTAGAATATGCGGTCGCCGCGTCTGTAAAGTCTGTGGCGCTCCATATCACATCGAAACAGCTAAACCAAAGGTAGATGGCATTTGTGATATCTGTGGTGGCGAACTTGTTCAACGCCCAGATGATAATGAAGAAGCACTTACTACTCGCTTATCTCATTACGAAGAATCCACTAAACCTCTTCTTGTTTTCTATAAGAATAAAGGTTTACTTAAGACATTCGACGGAATGGTCGGAAGCGATAATCTCTTCGTAGAGTTATGTGCTCTTCTTGAGGGGAAATAATTGATGATTATCATCAAATCTCCTCGCGAAGTTGAGTTGATGAAAAAGGCCGGGCGTGTTGTCGCCCTCGTCTTCGAAGGCATTAAAGACAAAATCAAACCTGGCCTCTCTACTCAAGACGTTGCGGATATGTGCGAAAAAATCATCCGCGATAATGGAGCCACTCCAACCTTCTTAAATTATTATGGATATCCTGGCGCAGTATGCGTCAGCGTAAACGATGAACTTGTTCATGGTATCCCTTCTAAAAAAAGAATCCTTAGAGATGGCGATATTGTCTCAGTTGATGTAGGCGCTACCCTAAATGGTTATGTCGGTGATGCTTGTAGAACCTATCTTGTAGGTATCTGCATGGAAAACGCAAAGCGTTTAGTCAAAGTAACTGAAGAATGTTTCTTTGAAGGAATGAAATTTGCAAAACCAGGCAATCACTTAGGCGATATCTCGCATGCAATTCAAGTGCACGCTGAGAGTAACGGTTATTCTCTCCCTCGAGAATATACTGGTCATGGAGTTGGTTCTTCTCTTCATGAAGATCCTTACATTCCAAATTATGGACCAGCAGGAACTGGACCAGTTCTTAAAGAGGGGATGTGTCTTGCTGTTGAACCCATGGTGGCAGAAGGACATTTCGCAGTTCGCGTCTTAAAAGATGGTTGGACTGCCAAAATGAAAGATGGCAAATTATCGAGCCATTATGAAAATTCCATCGTTATCACTAAAGATGGATACGAAATTCTAACGAAAATCTAGGAGGAAACTTAATGGCAAAAGATGGAGTCATCGAGGTAGAAGCGACAGTCGTTGAAGCCTTACCAAACACTATGTTTAAGGTAAAGCTTGAAAACGGCATCATAATTCTAGCCCACGTTTCTGGTAAAATCCGTATGCATTACATTCGCATCTTACCAGGCGATAGAGTTATGGTCGAAATTTCACCTTATGATTTAACACGTGGGCGTATCACATTTAGATACAAAAACTAAAACGTAGCAAATAGGCTACAGGAGGAAAAATTATGAAAGTCAGACCTTCAGTCAAACCTATGTGCGAAAAATGCAGGGTTATTAGAAGACATGGCAAAGTCATGGTCATCTGCGAAAACCCAAAGCATAAACAACGCCAAGGCTAAGAAAGGAAATTAATTCTATGGCACGTATTGTCGGGGTTGATATCCCTAATGAAAAGCGCGTAGTTGTCTCAATTACCTATATTTATGGTATTGGTCATTCTACTGCTCGTAAAATCTGTAAAGCAGCAAAAGTCGACGAAAATATCCGTGTTAAAAACCTCACAGAGGAACAACTCGGTGCTATTCGTAACGAAATTGCTAAATTAAAAGTCGAAGGTGACTTACGTCGTGAAGTCGCTTTAAACATCAAACGTTTAACCGAAATCGGTTGCTATCGTGGTATTAGACACAGAAAAGGTCTTCCAGTCCGCGGTCAACGCACTCGTACGAACGCTCGTACCCGTAAAGGTAAACGTAAAACCATTGCCAACAAGAAAGTGGCAACCCAAGGTTAATGAAAGGAGTGTAACGATATGGCAACTAAAACAACTGCTCGTAAGAAAAAAATCAAAAGAGCGTTTACTAAAGGTACTGCTCACGTACACAGCACCTTCAATAACACCATCGTCACCATTTCTGATGATCAAGGCAACGTCATTTCCTGGTCAAGCGCTGGTGCGTTAGGCTTCAAAGGAGCAAAGAAATCTACTCCATTTGCTGCTCAACTCGCTGGTGAAGCTGCCGCGAAAGTCGCCTATGATCAAGGTCTCAGAACTGTTGATGTAAACGTCAAAGGACCAGGCCCAGGTCGTGAAGGCGCCATCCGCGCTCTCGCTAATGCTGGACTTCAAGTATTATCAATTACTGATACTACTCCAGTTCCACATAACGGCTGCCGTCCACCAAAGAGACCACGTGGTTAATTGAAAGGAGATTACATATATGTCAAAACTTGCTAAACCATTTGAACAAACTTCATTCAAAGTCGCTCAAATTGATGAAGCTTCCAACTATGGAAAATTCGTTATCGAACCACTTGAAAGAGGATATGGCTTAACTTTAGGTAACTCCTTACGCCGCGTTCTTCTCGCAAGCCTTCCAGGCGCCAGCGTGTTCGCTGTTGAAGTAGAAGGCGCACGTCATGAATTCTCTGCTTTAAAAGGCATTGAAGAAGACGTTACTGCAATCATCCTCAACTTAAAGGATTTAGTCCTTAAAATTGATGAAGAAGGCAGTGAAACCAAAGTATTAAAAGTTTCTGTTAAAGGACCAAAGGTCGTCAAAGCAAGTGATATTGAACTTCCAGCCTTAGTCAGCGTCATCAATCCTGATTTAGAGATTGCTCACGTTGTTGAAGGTGGCGAACTCAATATGACCATCTATGCCCGTAATGGCCGTGGTTATGTTACCAGTGATGGTAATAAGCTCGATAGAAATAAAGCTAAAGAATTTGGTACATCCTCACTTGGCTTTATTGCTACTGACTCAAACTACTCTCCAATCACCAGAGCAAGCTATGTTGTCGAACCAACCCGTGTTTTACACGATTCTAAGTTCGATAAGCTCACTCTTGAAGTTTGGACTGATGGTTCAATCAAACCTCAATCAGCGGTCGCTTTAGCAGCTCAAATGCTCATTGTTAATCTTCAACCATTCGCTGATTTAGAGAAAACTGTTGAAGAAATCAACATGATCAGAGAAGAAGTTCCACAACAAGAAAACAAATTTGAGAATATGCCAATTGAAGAACTTGATTTATCAGTTCGTAGCAATAACTGCTTAAAACGTGCAAACATCTCAACCGTTGCCGAACTTACTCAAAAGACCGAAGAAGAAATGATGAAAGTCAGAAACCTCGGTAAGAAATCACTCAAGGAAGTTAAAGAGAAACTTGCCGAAAATGGCTTATCCTTCCGTGAATATATCCCAGATTAAGGAGGAATTAGATTATGGCAGCACAAGGACGTAAAAATGTTCATGGTAAAGCCGGCGTTCGCTTCAAAGCTGGATATACCAAATCAAAACACGAAAATAAGTTAAGAACTTTAGTTACTGACTTAATTGTCCACGAAAGACTTACAGTCACATCTGGTATGGTTAAAGAACTCAAGTCTTTAGCAGACCACATGGTTACCTTAGGTAAACGTGGTGACTTACACGCTCGTAGACAAGCAGCATCAGTTCTTAAAAATGATGAAGCACTCAATAAATTATTTTCCGAATTAGCAGCTAGATATGCTTCCCGTAATGGTGGCTATACTAGAGCAATCAAAGCCGGTGTCCGTTTAGGCGATAATGCCCAAAAGGTCATGGTTGAATTCGTTAGATAATTAATTAAACCGAAATAAGGTCCTGATTCGTCAGGATCTTTTTCTTATCTCTTGATAATAAAAAAATATGATATATAATGAAGTTGGTAAGAAATTCTTACTTTGGGAGATAAGTTATGGGTATGGAGATTATTAAGGTTTCTACAAAAGGACAAATTGCTATTCCAATTTCAATGAGAAAGAAATTATCAATTGAAACTGGAGATTCGCTAGTTGCATTTACTTATGGAGATACAATAATGCTTAAAGTTATTAAATTACCTAGTTCCGAAGAATTCAAAAAGACATTGGATGAAGCTCAACAATGGGCCAAAGATAATGGCTTAAAAGAATCTGACGTTAATGATTTCGTTAAGAATTCTCGCAAAAATTACTCCCAATGAATATAGTTATTGACACAAATATTATTCTTTCAGGATTATTCTTTGGTGGTTATCCACGTAAAGTTTTAGAAGCAGTGTTAGATGATGAGTGCACTGTTTTTGCTTCAAGCGAGATTATTGATGAATATACTCGCATTGTTGACGAATATTTAAAAAAACACGGAAATTACTCGAGCGTGTTTTTGCTACTTCCTCTAATTGCGAAAATGAAAATTATTGAACCTAAATCGACAACTAATATATGTCGAGATAAGGATGATAATAAGTTTCTTAATTGCGCAATAGATGCTAATGCTATTTATATTGTTACAGGTGATCAAGATTTACTTGTTTTAGCTAAGTTTTCTGATACACAGATTATTACTGCCAAAGAATTTGTAACAAAGGCATTGATGAACTAAAAACGAAGCAAGAAAACAAATCTACTTTTCATTTAGCTTTATTTTTTCTAAACTAAAAATAAGAAAGGTGTTTTCAAATGGACTCAAAATACTTAAAAAGTCTTGAACCTGGTTTTGATCCTTTAACCGTCTGTGAAGAAGCTTCACGTTGTCTTCTTTGTTTAGACGCGCCATGTTCAAAGGCCTGTCCAGCTGGAACAAACCCAGATAAATTTATTCGCTCGGTTAGATTCCGCAATTTTAAAGGTGCGGCAGAAATCGTTAGAGAGAATAATGCCTTAGGTGCTATCTGTGCTCGCGTTTGTCCAACTGAGAAATACTGTCAAAAAGGATGCTCAAGAAGTGGTATCGATCGCCCAATTGACATTGGTCGTATTCAAAGATATATCACCGATTATGAAGAAGCCGTTAAGATGGAGATTTTAAAAGCTCCAAAAGATAATGGTAAATCCGTTGGTATTGTTGGTAGTGGACCAGCCGCTTTACAAGCTGCCGTTTCGCTTCGTTTACTTGGTTACAAAGTCGAAGTATACGAAAAAGAAAATGTTTTAGGTGGAATGCTCCGTCTAATTCCAGAATATCGTTTACCAGACAGAGTCGTTGACCATGAAATTAAACGCATCGAAGATTTAGGTGTTAAATTCCACAAAGGCGTCTTTGTTGGAAAAGATAAATCACTTGATGACCTTAAGAAAGCTCACGATGCAGTATTACTTGCTCCAGGTTATTCTTATGGAAAGATGCTTCAATTATTTGAAGGACATAAGAACGTTGTTCTTGCTGTTGATTTCCTTAGAGAAGTTAAAGCTAAGAAGGGCGGAGTTAAAGTTCCAAATAATGTCTTAGTCGTTGGTGGTGGTGATGTCGCAATGGACGTTAACGCTACTATGAAACTCTTAGGCGTTGAACACGTCACTGATGTCGTTTACGAACAATTCGTTGAATTTAAAGCTAGTAAGAAAGAACTCGAAGGCGCTCAAAGACTTGGTGTTACCATCATTGATGGTTATGTCCCAGTTTCCTTTGATGGAAAGAAAGCCAAATTCGCTCATAGAGTTATTAAGTCTGAACTTGAAATTGAAGCAGACTTAGTCGTCTTAGCAGTTGGACAATATCCAGATGTTTCTGGTTTAGGTGTTGAACTAGTTAAGGGTGAAGTTAATGAAGGTGCCGATTATCACACCAAAGATCCAAAAGTCTTCGTTTGTGGCGATATCGCTCACTCTCGCTTTGATAAGACTGTCGTCGGTGGGGTTAGAACTGGTAAAGAAGTCGCCCTTTATATCGATGCAAGTTTAGGAGGTAAATAGAAATGATTAAGAAAGATTTATCTATTGAATTCCTTGGAGTTCACTTCGAAAACCCATTCTGTTTATCCTCTTCACCTGTCGGTAACTGCTATGACATGTGTAAGAAAGCATATGAAGTTGGTTGGGGTGGTGTTGTCTTTAAGACAATCGGCCCTAAATCATACGTCATTGATGAAGTCTCTCCACGTTTCGATAAGCTAAACAAAGAAAACACTCCATTCGTTGGCTTTAAAAACATGGAACAAATCGCTGAACACTCTTTAGAAGAAAACCTCCGCGATTTAAGAAGACTTAAAAAAGAATTCCCAAATAAAGTTCTTATCGCATCCATCATGGGTAACGATGAACAAACTTGGGAAGATCTCGCTCGCATGGTTGATGAAGCCGGCGCAGACATGATCGAACTTAACTTCTCATGTCCACAAATGACTTCTCATGCTATGGGTAGTGATGTTGGTACAAATCCAGAACTTTGTAAGAAGTACTGCCAAGCTGTTAAAAGAGGTTCCAAGCTTCCAATGATGGCAAAGATGACACCAAACATCACTGATATGGTTCCATGCGCAGTCGCCTGTTTAGAAGGTGGTGCAGATGGTATTGCTGCTATTAACACCATTAAATCAATCTGTAATATCGATTTAGATAAGAAGATTGGTTTACCAATCGTTGATGGTAAGTCCGCCATCTCCGGTTATTCTGGGAAAGCAGTTAAACCAGTCGCCTTACGTTTCATCCAACAAATGAGACAAGATCCACGTCTTAAAGATCTTCAAGTCTCTGGTATTGGTGGTATTGAAACTTGGGAAGATGCTGCTGAATTCATTCTTGTTGGTGCATCAACTCTTCAAGTTACTACCGGTATCATGCAATATGGCTATCGTATCGTTGAAGATATGAAAAATGGCTTAATGCATTATATGGAAGAACAAGGTGTTGATCATCTTAGTGAACTCGTTGGCTTAGCTAATAAGAACATTATCCCAGCTGAAAATCTCAACCGTGATTACATTGTTAGACCAGATATTGATCTTAATAAATGTGTCAAATGTGGTCGTTGTTACATCTCCTGTTATGATGGTGGTCACCAAGCCATTGAATGGGACGCTGAAAAACGCGAACCAAGTTGTAACACTGATAAATGCGTAGGCTGCTTATTATGCGGTCACGTGTGTCCAGTTGGCGCAATTAAACCAGGCAAGATTTCCATCAAGCCAGGACGCAAAACAAAAGCTGAAGACGTTAGATTATAAAAAACTACATAGCAGAGACTTTAGTCTCTGCTTTTTTAAGGAGAAATTATGAAAAAAAGTTTAATCTTGTTGTTAGCTGCCCCGTTACTTTTAGCAAGTTGTGGGGAAAATAATGCCGTTAATGTTGCCTTTAATAGTGAACTCAAATACACCGAAAAACTATCAAATGACGAGGTCACTAAGCTTAATAAGTCGATAGATGAAGGCTTTGATTCACTTAGTAAAATTCATATTGATACGCAACAATCAGAAACTTCTGAACTCGCCAATGAAACATCTAGTGGTACTGGCGATATCACTTTCTATTCCAATAGCATTTCATTTGTTCAAAATTCCAAAACACATCGATATGCTTATGGTGTTACCGAAGATCTTGTTTCACCAACTACAGGCGATAATTTTTGGATGATATCGACTCAAGACGGTGATTCTAGTCCAGTTTATTCACTATTTTCTTATCACCAAGAAACTCCAAATGGTGGAGGAATAATTAAATATTCTAATCCTCATATCTCCATTCCAATGTCTTATGGGAATAATCCACAATTTACCAATAATATTTCAAGAATATCTCAGGTTCGTGGCCTTATTTATCAGATCCTTGGATTAGGTAATTATAGCTATAATTATTACAAAGTCGGAAACGGTAAGTATGACATTGTTTATTCAAGTCAAACTAAATCTGTTACCGAGGTTCAAGGTGGAAGTGGCTATCGTGAACTTATTAACGAGTCCGATACACAAATGATAATTAAAGTTGAGAATTATAAAGTCGTCTCATTCACTTCCTATTATTCAGAACGTTCCAATCGCGATGCTGCAACCGGAACTTGGTATGACAATGTGACCGAAAATGATCTCATGAAAGTTAGTGCAACATTTGAATACACTAATAAACTTAATGAGCGTCCATTAAAAGAAATGGCTAGAGTTCTTAGCTATGTTGATGATAACAACAAGTCATATCATGTAATGACTTTGGCGTCTATTAACTTTAGACTTGCTGTTTATTCAACCCCAGGTTCGATGATTGAAGGAGACTTTATTACTAGAGATGTCGCTTTCCCAAGTACAGAGTCTGAAGATGGCGTCTTATATCAAGACATCCATCATGCTTCTTTTGAAACAGGCATTGGTCTAAGCACGAATGGAACAACTTGTATTCTTGAGAAAGTAACAATTGATGTTTATGTCCTTGAAAGCGATAGTAACGGAGATGTTTCAGTTGATAAGATTTCCAAAGAAACAACTTTCGATTTATACTCTGGAAGTTTAGAAAAACAATATTGCCAGAACGATCCAACTAAACCAGCTTTCTATCATTATCTTGGTGGTTCTGATTTATTCACACTCACATTTAATTATTCAGTTTCATTAAACTCAACCTTATCTGGAGATAGTGTGTCTATTTCTAATCTAATGGTTAGTTGCCAATAAACTAGGTTAAAAGATTAGGTGGCTCGTCCACCTTTTCTTTTTGTTTAAAATGAAATATCAATTGTCCGTTCATCTTTACTTTGTTAAGATGATATATGGAGATATTTAAATATGGCTAAAAAGAAATCTACTGCTAAAAAAGTGACTAAAATGGCAAAGAAAAACCCAAAAGCTTTTGTCGTTTTAGTACTTGTTGTTTTTCTTCTTGTTGGACTTGGAATTGGAGGATATTTTGTATACACCAATTTCATTAATCCTGCTCGCGAATTTTCACTCGTCGGAGGAAACGTTGAATCAATTGGACTTAATACTGAATATAAAGAAAAAGGCGTTAAAGCTACTTATAAAGGACAAGACGTTTCTAACGAAGTTAAGATCTCCTATTTTGAAGGAACTGGAGATAAAAAAGTTCCTGTTGATGCAATTACAACAGACGTTGAAAAATCATTTACAGTTGATTACTCCATTAGCCATGAAAAATTAGAAGAAAGTCTTTCTAGAACCGTTAACGTTGTTAATGTTGCTCCAATGAGCATCAATTTCCTTGAACTTGGAAACTATAACACTGGCGATTGTACATACATTAAAGCAGGCGATGTCGATATTCTCATCGATGCAGGTAGTAAGCGAAACAGTGCCACAACAATCAACAATTATCTTAAGGCCGCTGGCCACGTTGAGGATGGCAAAATCGAATATCTCATCGTTACTCATAACCACGAAGACCACGTTGCTGGTTTAGCTGGTGATAGCTCTCATCCAGGTGTCTTAGATGAGTTTAGTGTTGGCACATTTATTCAATTTGCTTTATCAACAAACTGGGAAAAAGGTTACACCAAAGATTACATTACAAAACGCGATGCTCAAGTAGCCGCTGGCGCAACTTTAAAACTTGCTAATGAAGTAGCAGGCAATGTTTATGACATTGCTCCTGGCATTACCATGAAAGTTTTAGATCAAAAATTCTATCGCGAAACATCAACTGACGAAAACAATTATTCCGTTTGTACTTTATTCACTCAAGGATCAAATAATTACCTCTTTACCGGTGACCTTGAAAAAGAAGGAGAAGAATCTCTTGTTGAGTTAAACACTCTTCCACATGTCCAACTTATGAAAGGTGGTCATCACGGTAGTAAAACAAGTAACAACGATTGTTTGTTATCCGTTATTCAACCTGAAGTAGTGTGCATTTGCTGTTGCGCAGGTAACGATGAATATAAAGCTGCTCCAGAAAATACATTCCCAACCCAAGCTGCAATTAATAGAATTGCTGTTTACACAAAACGCATTTATGTTACTACTGTAACAACTGACGGGCATCAAGGTTTTGAATCTATGAACGGGATTATCACCTTCAGTTCTGTAGCTGGAAGTGAATACGAAGTCCATGGATCAAATAACGATACCATATTGAAGGATACTGAGTGGTTCGCTGCGAATCGAACTTGGCCGAAAGAAGGAATTGAATAAATTAAGAGGCTAGGAGAAATCCTAGTCTTTTTATTTGCTTGTTTGGTAGCGCTTTCTTAATTTAGTTGATAAACATTTTCTAAATGTTAAAATGTATTTACGATGTCTATAAAAAGTTACATTGTCAAACTCCAATAAATAAATACCTCGTTTTAGGGGTATTTTTTATTCTTGGAGGGAAAGGAAAGAAATGTATAAAAGTAGGTATTTGAACGAAGTCCTTGAAAATGTAAAAGCAAAGAACGAAGGACAAAAAGAATTCATCTCAGCAGTTGAAGAATTCTTTGATTCCATGGATTTTCTCGTAGAGAAGGATCCAAATATTGAAAAGAACGCAATCTTAGAAAGACTTGTTGTTCCAGAGAAGGTTATTACCTTTAGAGTCCCATGGGTTGATGATGCAGGTAAGATTAGAGTTAACACTGGTTACCGCGTCCAATTCAACTCTGCGATTGGACCATATAAAGGTGGTATGAGATTTGATAAATCAGTCAATCTTTCCATCTTAAAATTCTTAGGATTTGAACAAACATTTAAAAACTCCTTAACCGGTCTTCCAATGGGTGGCGGTAAAGGCGGAGCAGATTTTGATCCACGCGGTAAATCTGACGCTGAAGTTATGAGATTCTGCCAATCATTTATGGCGGAATTCTATCGTCACATCGGTCCAAACACTGACGTCCCAGCTGGTGACTTAGGTTTTGGTGCCCGTGAAATCGGCTATATGTTTGGCTACTATAAGAAACTTAGAAACGAATTTACTGGTGTCTTTACTGGTAAAGGTATTTCTTATGGTGGTTCTCTTGGCCGTCCAGAAGCAACTGGTTATGGTTTACTTTACTTTGTTGCTGAAATGTTAAAAACATTTAAGAATGATGATATTAAAGGAAAGAAAGTCATCATTTCCGGTTCTGGTAAAGTCGGTGGAATGGCTGCTCAAAAGGCTAATGAGATGGGTGCTAACCTCGTCGCTATGTCCGACATTGATGGCTATGTCTATGATCCAAATGGTTTAGATGTTCCATATATTTGTGAAAAAGCCAAACAAAAAGGCATGTTCTCTAAAGACTATGCTAAAGATCATAAAGGTGTTGAATGGCATGAAGGTCCACATGGCATGTGGTCTGTTCCATGCGATATCGCTCTTCCATGCGCTACACAAGGTGAAATTCATGAAGATGATGCCAAACTTCTTAAGAAGAATGGCTGCTACATGCTAGTAGAAGGCGCGAATATGCCATGCGATGTTGAAGCAATTAGATATTTCAATAACAATGGTGTCTTATTTGCTCCAGGTAAAGCTTCTAACGCTGGTGGTGTCGCCGTTTCTGGTTTAGAAATGACTCAAAACGCTATTCACTTACCTTGGACATTTGAAGAAGTTGACGAAAGACTTAAACAAATCATGAAGGACATCTTCAAGAAATGCTATGAAACAGCTGTTAAGTTTGGTCAACCAACTAATATTGCTTTAGGCGCTAATATTGCTGGCTTCTTAAAAGTTTATGATGCCATGCTTGCTGAGGGAGTTTGCTAATGGCGTTTAAAACCATTAAAGCTCCTCATATCCTTCTTCCAAGAAAAGGCATAGACATGACTGCCTGGGCAGTTATTGCTTGTGACCAATTCACATCTCAACTCGATTATTGGGAAGATGTTGAAAAGCTCGTTGGAGATAAGCCATCCACTTTAAGGATGATGTTTCCAGAAGCTTACCTTGGTAAGGTTGATGAAGAAGCTTATATTAAAAAGACAAACGAAACCATTAAAAAATATCTTTCTGATGGCACTCTTGTTGATGAAGGCGAATGTTTCATTCTTGTCGATAGAAAGACAAATGTAGTGGAACGTCGACTTGGTTTAATGATCGCTATCGATTTAGAAGACTACACTTATGAAAAAGGAGTGAAGTCTTTAATTCGTGCATCTGAGGCTACTATCGTAGAAAGAATTCCTCCACGTCTAAAAATTAGAAAAGACGCGGATGTTGAACTTCCACATATTCTCTTCCTTTATGATGATAAGGATAGAGCGATCAACGAAGAACTCTATAAACGCAGAAGCGAATTTGAAAAAGTCTATGACTTTGACCTCAACAAAGATGGCGGCCATATCGCCGGTTATAAGATTAAAGATACTAAACCAATTATTGAGAAGTTTGAAAACCTTCTTAAGAAGAACAATAACGGTTTACTCTTTATCGTCGGTGATGGAAACCATTCTCTTGCGACCGCGAAAGCACATTGGGATAAAGTCAAAGTTAATCTTTCCGAAAAAGAAAGAGAATCTCATCCAGGACGTTATGCTTTAGTAGAAGCACTTAACATCTATGATGAAGGTTTGATTTTCGAACCAATTCATCGCGTTATCTTTAACGCAGGTGATGATTTCTTAGTCGGTTTAAGAAAAGTACTTAATGGCGAGAATGAATCTTATAGTTATTCCTTAGAAAAAGGAAAAGAAAAGCTTATGATGCCTAAGAAAGGCCCACAAGCATATAAGATTGTTCAAAGCTACGTTGATAACTACTTAAAAGAACATAAAGAAGCATCTGTGGATTATATCCACGATGAAGATCAAACAATTGCTGTTGCAAAGGCTAATAAAGGCTCAGTTGCCTTAATTATGCCAGCCCTCACCAAAGGTGATATCTTCGAATATATTGCCTTAGACGAAGTCCTTCCGAGAAAAGCATTCTCGATGGGGCACGCCGTTGAAAAACGCTATTATCTCGAATCAAAGAGAATTAAATAGAAAAGGAGATACTTATGTCACGTATTTACAATTTCTCCGCAGGACCAGCGATGCTTCCTGAGGAAGTCCTCAAGACTGCCGCTGCGGAAATGCTTGATTATCATGGTTCAGGCATGTCGGTCATGGAAATGTCTCATCGTAGCAAAGTCTACCAAGGCATTATTGATGAAGCTGAAGCTGATTTAAGAAAGCTTATTGGCATTCCAGAGAATTATAAAGTCCTCTTCCTTCAAGGTGGTGCGACTCTTCAATTCGCTCTTATTCCAATGAACTTCATGGTAAACGGCAAAGCCGATTACATCAATACTGGTGTTTGGACTAAGAAAGCTATTAAAGACGCTAAATTATTTGGTGAAGTTAATGTTATCGCCTCTGGTGAAGCAAATAACTTCAAATCTATTCCAGATGTTAAATCACTTAAGTTTGATAAAGACGCTGATTACGTCTATATGTGTGATAACAACACCATCTTTGGTTCTAAATTCAAAGAATATCCAGATACAGGCGATATCCCATTAGTATGTGATATGTCTAGCTGCTTCTTATCAGAACCAATCGATGTTAAGAAATTCGGACTTATCTATGCTGGTGCTCAAAAGAACGTTGGTCCAGCTGGTGTTACCATTTTAATCATTAGAGATGATCTTCTTGCCAGAACTCCAAGAAATCCTCTTCCAGCTTATTTAGACTATAGACTCCATGCTGAAAATGGTTCTATGTATAACACTCCTCCAACATATGGTATTTACATTTGTGGCCTTGTCTTCAAATGGTTACTCGCTAATGGTGGACTTGAAGCTAGAAAGAAAGCAAATGAAGAAAAAGCCGCAATTCTCTACGATTATTTAGATCACAGCAAGCTTTTCACTCCATATGTTGATAAGAAAGATCGTTCCTTAATGAACGTTACATTCCGCACTCCAAGTGATGAACTTGATGCTGAATTCCTCGAAGGCGCTAAGAAATATAAATTCACTAACCTCAAAGGTCACCGTTTAACTGGAGGCCTTCGTGCTTCTATTTATAACGCTATGCCAATTGATGGTGTTAAAGCTCTTGTCGCTTACATGAAAGAATTTGAAGAGGCTCATAAATAATGGAAATCCTTTGTTTAAATAAGATTTCTCCAGTTGGACTTAAAGTCCTTCCAGAATCTTATAAAATCACTGAAGACGTTAATAAAGCTGATGCAATCTTAGTTAGATCTGCCAATATGCTTGAAACCGTTCTTCCTAAAAATGTTTTAGCAGTTGCTCGTGCTGGCGCGGGTGTTAATAATATTCCACTTGAACCATATGCTAAAGCTGGTGTTGTTGTTTTTAACACTCCAGGTGCTAATGCTAACGCAGTTAAAGAATTAACAATTGCTGCCATGCTTCTTGCTGCTAGAGATATTCGTGGATCCATGGAATGGGTCAAAGCTAATAAAGGCGATGAAGCTATCAATAAATCTATGGAAAAGGCCAAAGGTGCTTTCGCTGGTACTGAAATCTTAGGCAAAACCCTAGGTGTTATCGGTTGTGGTGCTATTGGCGCACTCGTCGCTCAAGCAGCAGGTGCTCTTGGTATGCACGTTATTGGTGTTGAACCAAGCGAAGCAACAATCAAAAACAACAAGCATCTTTTCCCAGCTGATATGGAAATCGTCTCTTATGATGAACTCTATAAACGCGCTGATTATATCTCGGTTCACGTCCCACTTTTAGACGCGACTAGAGGAATGCTTAATAAAGATGCGTTCGCCAAGATGAAAGATGGCGTTATTATCGTTAACTGTGCACGTGACGCGATTGTTAATGATGATGACCTTAAAGTAGCGATTGAAGCAGGCAAAGTTAGACGTTATGTCACTGACTTCCCTAACTACAAGACCGCTAATATGGATGGCGTAGTTGCTATTTCTCACTTAGGCGCTTCTACAGAAGAAGCTGAAGATAACTGTGCTGCTATGGCTGCTAAACAAGTTGTCGATTATATCGAAAATGGCAATGTAATTAACTCTGTTAACTATCCAAGATTAGATCTCGGTAAGAAAGAAGGAAAACGTGTCCTTGTCTTATTCGAAGGCGATCATCTTAAAGAAGTATCTGATTTAGTTAATAAAGCAGGCGTTAAGAAACTCGCTAGTGGAGATAAGAAAGGCTTTGGAGCACTTCTCGCTGAAGTAAGTGGTGAAGTTGACGCTAAAGCACTTGAAGCTCTTCCAGGAGTCTTAAGAGTTAGAGTTATCTAAAAGATAAATAAGATATAATTCATTAAAACCTCTATGATTTGCTCTAGAGGTTTTTATTGTTATAATAAAATTGATGATAAATAATAAAAAAATTTTATTAACACTATTAACAGCCATTTTCATTTGCGGTTGTCACAGAAATGGTTATGACCCAAATATGTATAAAAATGAAATTGAGTTTAGCACATATGAAGAATTGATGGCCGATATAAAGATAGAAGACGAATTTGTCACGGCAAACCCTCCTAAAATGTTCGATACATTTCTGCCACGTTCTCCATCTTTTGATGCTTCATTGCCAATATCAACAAAAACTCAGTATTTTAAGTGTGGAATTGATATAACAAAAACATCATTAGTCGATAAAGCAAAATTGAGAGAATTAGACTATGATTTGCACATTTTGAGCAGTCGTTGGATATATATTAAAAATACCCTAAGCAACTATCTTGTATTTTTCTCTTTTTATAACGTAGGTTATGGTTTTCAAGATTGTGACTTTCCTCCGTATGATCCTGACTCTTTTAAGTGGGAGAAAGTTGATACCGTAAACGGAAAGGAACATATTGATAATTATCCTTTCGATTTATATGATCAAGTCAACAATTTGGTTAAAGAACATACAGATTTATATGGTGGGACGACTTCTTATCGTGTAGTTGATTCGAACAACAATAGAATTATTGACATGCATATTTTAGGAAAAGAAAACACTGTATCAGTTTTTGATGAATATAACGAATACATAATGAACAAATGTTTGGAGATGTTTTTATGAATCAGCTATTAACAACAGCACTTTTAACCTTATCAGCCCTCCATGGTGGAACCTCGCCAGTTATTTGTCAACCAATTTCAAATTATGAAGCGATTTACCAATATTCTGATGAAAACAATTTGTACTTTAATGACAATCTTTTTATGCAAAAAGATGTTTATGATTTAAGCGGTTCTTGCAAATATTCCTTATTTACATTTCAAAATAAAAATTATTTAGTAGATAGAATCGAATGTAGAGTAGTGGATTACTCTGACGATTTTACTTATAATCCTCAAACAGATAGCTCTATTTTGTTCTATGAAGACAATCAGCTTTTTCAATATGATCCAAGTAATTCTGAAGTTAGATTTTTAGAAGATGGTGAAGCATTTGAATTAAATTTATCCAACAGGGATAGACCTGTGTTTGGCAATTATTTTGTTGAAAACGATCTTCCAATCGGAAATATTGATGAAGTTTTGATACCCGATGCTTTTTATTTTGAAAAACTAAAAAGATACTATGGCTGGAATTATGAATCAGAATGCGGCATAGTTGCTTCTCAAATGCTTCTTGGTTATTATGACATTTTTCAAAACGATTTAATAATCGATGAAATATATGAAACCGGAGAAGCGCACTATATTGATAATAGTACCGATATTACAGACTGGGCAGTTTCTCCGGGTACAGATGATAGAGATTTTCGTGTTAACGATTTTAAAAACAAACTGATTGAGCATTTTCCTGGGAACATTGAAAATGGTGCGACTGTAAGTGAGGTTTCCTCAACAATACATAATTATTTGGAAACAAAGAATGTCACATATTCCATAACTTCGCATCAAACATTTTTTGTCCCTGATAACGCAATGACAATCATTGATTCTGGGCACCCTGTGATTCTTGGTGGTGTTAAACATTTTTGCGTGGCATTTGGCTATAATTCTGATTCATTTTTCGTTTGCGATGGGAACGGTAGAGTGGGCTCAATTCCAATGGCTGCATATACTGGCAGCGAAGCAATTTATTGGTCTACAGGATGCATCAGTTTGACTATAAGTCAACATGTCCACTCTGATAACTATTACTCATCATACAATAACGAGTATTATTGTCCTTGTGGTGAGAGGATTCGTAAAACACAAATATCCCCGTCATCTTGGGATTTTGAATCTCAATATTATTTCTATGACAAATATAAACAGCACACTGTTGGGAATCTTTCATTCGAAACTAATAGGCTAAGAACAGGTTTTATTGAAAACGAAGTTGTTAATTTATCCCCTCGAAGACAAAATGCTGGCAATTCATACCTTCGAATCGTTTTCCAAAACATAATTACAAAAGTTGACATAAACATGGGTTGGTGGAGCAACAACGAACATCAAAATGATGGAACGGCTATGCTTTATTACAAAGACACTGTTGGAGTCAATGCTTGGTATACTCTTAACAACATTTTAAATAATTCCAACATGTCTCAAAGTCATTCAAATCTTAGTCATTATTCATTTGTGATGCCTGAAGAAGCGGAAGGTATTATGTTTAATGTGACCAATCAAGCTGTTGGAGACACAAACAAAGGACGCCTAAGCATCGGAACGATGACCATATCGTATATCTATACTGATTAATCCTAACCTCTATCAATAAATAAAAAAGCCAGGAACTTGTTGTTTCTGGCTTTTCGTAACTTATCTACGTTTCTTTGAAATATACCAAAGAGCGAGTGATACTTGCATTGGTATTCCTATAAGGAATAAAGGCCAAATGATTTGAGTCAATGCATATAAGACTGTAACGAATACCGAAGCGATTAATCCCCAAGTAAGAACACTGAGTGATACAAACTTGAATGTTCTATTTCGATAGACAAGTCTATTGTTGAATAATAGAACAATCGCAGTTAATGGGACACCCCAGACAAATACTGGATAGTAAATGATTGAATTGATGACAAGCAAATAAACAAAGATAATTGTCGCGATCATCCAAGGGACAGAACCTGCTAAACAAGTGATAGCAATGTTGTTTACATCAGGAGTGTCTTCTTTGACAAATTGTTTTTTGTCCTCTTTACTTCCTTCATGGGTCAAATAGTCTAATGTGACACCATAAAATTCACATAATTGATATATAACTTCGAGCTCTGGAAGAGTCTCTCCGGTTTCCCATTTTGAGACTGCTTTATCGCTGTAATTGAACATTTCAGCAAGCTCAAGTTGGGTTAATTTCTTCTCTTTTCTAAGGTTGGCGAGGTTCTCACCGACGGTCTTTTTTAATGTTTCCATACTTAAGACAATAGAACTCTTAAAGAAAAAACGCAAGAAAGAATTTATAAAATTCTATTTTCACGAGAGTTATTTTTGACGTCTATTTTTATGAGAATCATATCTCTTTTAAATATCTTCTATAAGAGGGTTATTTTGTTTTTCTATTTAATTAGAATTAAACTCGGTCGCTTTTAGAAAGGAGAAGGCCAGATGAACAAAAAAACTAGTGTCATTATCTCAACCGTAGTTGGCGCTGTCTTAATTGGCGGCGGAATCCCACTAGGCATTTTCTTGTCCGACTTATTCTCCTTTAATGGTGTCGACTACTCGAATTTAGATGCAAGTGCTAACGAAGATAACGCTACTGCCTTAATCCGTAGATATGAAGCTGACAAATCTAAATCAGCCACTGAACTATCTGCAACTTATAGCGGTGCTGAACTCGTTATGATTGCTGAAAACAATGTAGGCGAGCATGAAAACACACAGACAGTTGGCATCGGACTTGTCAATGCAGCGATGGGAGTTAAGCAATCAATTTACTCCTCAACTGTTAAGAAAGGTGATACCTACTTCATGGAAAACCTTTCTAAGTCCAGCTTTGTTGCTTGTGCGAAACGTTTCTACCAAGCGGAAGATGAAGTTAAAACTTATACCGGAACCATCATCGATGAAAAGTCCGCAACATGGAATGACTCACCAGACACTGAACTCTCTACAAAAGATCACGATGAAAAGTGGGGCAAGGATTTATCAAGAAGCTCCATCTACATCGTCTCAAGTAAGACAGTTCTCTCTGAAGAAGTCACTCAAGATGGAGATAACCTTAAGATTCATCTCTCCCTTGATCCACTTAACTCTGTTATTCGATATGTAAAACAGATGGTGAACGTTTCTGATCTTGCTCAACCTCCAGCATTCCATTCAGTAGATATCACTTACACCATCGACCAAAGAATGAATTTGTTAGAAAGAGATATCAACGAAGTATATGACGTTACTTCCTTCGGTGTTGTCTCTAAAAATACCACAGGTCATTTAGTGGAAACTCTCTACTATGATGGCGATTATCAATTCCCATCACTAAGTGAGCACTTCGACTATAGTGACTATGAATGAAAGGAGAAATTACTATGAAATTTCTTATTAAAGCAGGAATATATGCCGGATTATTCGCTTGTTCAACAGGCGCGACATTTTTAATTGCATCCAATAGAGGTAGCTCTACCGCAACATCAAGAGATACTGCTGGCAATCCAACTGAGCTTGGTGGAACCTATGCACCTCTTCCAGAAACTGCTGGTCAAAGATTACTTTCTTCAGTCATGGGTTACGAAGGAATTGAAATTGATGGTGGTCTTGGCATTGAACTTGGTGCAGGAGTCTCCATTGACTTAGATTTAAATGGTAAAGGCTCTATCCAAGATATCGAAGATATTAAGCTTCTTGTTGATTATAATGCGAAAGTTTCTGGAATCGATATGGCGGGTCAAATTGGCTATTTTGCTGATACTCTTACTTTTTCAGTTAAAGATAAAGTTTATTTCTATTTAGAAAAAGCTGATTTAATGGATTTTGTCGAGATGATTCCAAATTACGGATTCTCGATTGAACTTCCTGATGCTTTTAAAAATATTGATGCGGCAAGTTTACTTGAAAAGATCAATAAAATTGATGTTGAAGATAGAAAAACAATCGATGATGGAAATAGTTACTTTTATACCTTCACATTAGGAGAAGGAGAAGGCGCTCTTCCTTTATATATTGTTACCGACTTACAAGATAACTTCTTAGGCATTAGAACTGATACATTTACTTTTAATGGTACAACATTCTCTTTAAATGTTTCCTTAAAGGAAATTATTGGTGATTTAGGGATTTCTAATCCACGCAATGATGAAGTTCTTGGTCCAAAGTTTATTAACTTCAAACCTGCATTTGGCTTATTTGATGCAGTTATGAACTTAACCAAGAGACAAACTATTGGTGCAAATTTAAGTTTAGATATTAAGAAAGATGTTGAAGGAGTAAAAGAAGACTTCTTAGCAGGTAATCTTGATCTCAACATGGATCTTAACAATAAAAAATACGGCATTAGAGCCAAAGTTGATGAACATAATAGAAGTCACGTTTTAAACTTTAACTATGTTAACGATACAATTTACGCTTCATTCCATAAAGTTAAAGTTTCTTTAGAAAAATCAACAGTTTCCGATTTAATTAATTACGCTTTAACTCAAATTGGCGAAGATACAATTAACGAACTCATGAATAAACTCACCTCTATGGCGGGTTCAATTGATTTAGAATCAATCACTTCTAATTTATATTCTTCTTTTGCGTCTATTAGTCTCAATGATGAAGAACTTGCTTTAGGAGTGGATTTAAATCCATTCAATGTCGATTCTAAGTTTAATGTTGTGCTTAACTTTGCTAATAAGCAAATCAATTCAATTTCAATTACTAATTTAGCAATCAAAGAATATGTTGCGAATGTTGCTATTAACTTCGCTGACTATGTTGATTTTGATGTGAATCCAGAAGAATACACAGCTTTAGAACCAGCTTCAACACTTGTTCAAGCAATCATGAATATGATTCCTCAAAAACAATTTAGATTTGAACTTAATGGTTCAGTTGATGATGGTGACGATTCCACTAAACCAGTTAACTTTGATGGTGGATTCCAATTCGACTTAAACGATAAACTTGGCTATGGTGAAATCGACATTGTCGATAAGAAGAACTATAACCACAATATTAAAGTTGAAGAAGTAGAAGCTACTGACTTCAAGTTTGCTTACAATGACACCTTATATGGCAAATTCGATTCTAACACTGTCAGTGAGCTCATCGATTTAGTCAAAGGCATCATCACCGATCCTGATGATCACTTCATCGAACTCTTTGGAGATCTTCTTGAAAAGATTCAAAATTCTCCACTTATGCAAGGCATCAATGGTGATTATGGTTTACTTCTTGAATACGAATACATCTCTAATCTAAAGATTACTGATTCTAAATTAAGCATGGATTTCTCCCTTGCTTTAGTCGGATTTGACGATACATTCCATATCGAAATTAACTATTCTGGCGATCCAGAAAAAGGCGCGGAAGACGCAAAGATTAACTCTTTAAGTATTTCTGACCTTGAACTTCTTGGCATGTCAGTGAACTTAGATGTTGATGTTAAGAACTTTGATGATTCTTTAGAATCTTCAAGATTAAGCGTTGCTCATAGTGAAGCTAGATATGAATATATGGATTTCTCTAATATCAAAACATTACTTGCTTTAGGTATTAAGACTTCTAAATATAACTACTATCACTTCTCCGCGGATCTTGATTTACAAATCAAAACCAAGCTCCTTGGTATTGGTGGTTCACTTGCAACCATTCCAGTTGATATCAAAGTATTAACTGTCCACGGTGACGTTAAGGTTGCAGCAGAGTTTAACTCACTTCCAATTATGGCTGTTCTCACTCCAAGTGATTATGCGAGTGCGAAAGATAGAAAAGCTTCCATTTATTGGCACGATAATACCTTCTATGTCTATAGAACTGAACAAGGTAAGAAAAAAGGATTCTTAGGAATCGGTACTGGTGATTACCATGCTTATGAAGTTTATGGTAAATACGATAATGAATACTTCCTTGATAATGTCTTAGACATTCTCCTTAAAGATGTTTTATCTGTTGGAGATACAATCTCTGGACTTATTGATAACTCTGCTAACAACTCTTCAGATAATTATCAAATGAGATATGAAAAGCTTCTTAAGAGCTTCCATTATTCCAAGACTGACGGAGTCTTCACAATTGGACTTGATTTAAATGAAATGACAGGTAAATCAATGTTTGATTCTACAACACTTAAAGTGTTCGAAGATAAGTCTAATGGCATCTTAAAAGGCATCGATGCGACAGTTGTTATGTCCTTCGGACTTAACATCATCGCAGATGTCTCTATCGATTTACTTGATGACTATGTCATTGATGTTGATAATGGCAAAGTTAAATTAGATAAGATGGATGCCTACATGCTCGCTCACGAAAGCGATACATTAAATGTTCGCTGTGCGAAGTATAATGGTTCAAGTTTATAATTCATAAACAATAAAGAGTGGCTAAATGGCTGCTCTTTTTTATTGCTAATAAAATTGACTTAGTAATGACAATGTCATACAATTGAATTAATGAAAGGTTGGTATCATTTATGGCATTAGTTCAATTTAGAGTTGATGATAACCTTAAAAAAGAAGCTTCGGATTTATTCGAAAATTTGGGATTGGATTTATCGACTGCACTTAGGATGTTTCTTAAAAGAAGCGTGGATCAACGAGGGATTCCTTTTCCTATGCAGCTAAGTGATGTACCGCAAGCAACAAAAGCTTTGGAGGTTATGAGACGAGCTCAAGAAATCTCAAAAGAGAACGGTAATGACCAAATGACACTTGATGAAATTAATGAAGTGATACGCCTTACTAGAGAGGAGAGAAAAAAGAAAAAATAAATGAAGATTATATACGCTGTCATTGACACAAATGTTGTGGTATCTTCTTTCTTAAAGAAAGGTTCAATACCCAATGAGGTTGTCGAGCTAGCGTTAAACGGGCAGATTGTTCCTGTTTTAAGTGATGAAATACTGATTGAGTACAGGGAAGTTCTTTCTAGAAACGAATTTGAATTAACAGAAGAAATGGTTAATAGCTTCATTGATGACATTTCTCAAAGAGCAATATTCTTGGATAGGACTCCTACAAATGAACACTTTATTGATCTTGATGATGCGGTGTTCTATGAAGTAGTCATGACTGCAAGAGAAAAAGACAATGCATACTTAATAACCGGAAATCTAAAGCATTACCCTCGTAAACCATTTGTAGTTACACCCCGTGAAATGCTTGAAATAATCAAAACATTACTCGCCGATGCATAAAACAAAAACCGTCGATCAATTGATTGGCGGTTTTGTTTATTTAAATACCTATTTAATAATTGTTCCGGCTTTGCCTTCAAAGGCAAGTGGAGCTTTTTCTAGTGAGGAGATAATAGCAGTTTTTCCAGGAGCTTCATTAAGGAACTTAACACAAGCATTTACTTTTGGATACATTGATCCTTTTGCAAAGTAATCTGTCTTGAGATAATCTTCCATTTCTTTCTTGGAGACTGATTCTAATTTCTTTTCATCTGGTTTACGGTAGTTGATATAAACGTTATCAACAGCAGTGAGGATGACAAGATAATCAGCATCTACAAGTGACGCAACTTTAGCGGAGGCATAGTCTTTATCAATGACTGCTGCGATTCCTTCAAGCTTTCCATCCTTTTCGATGACTGGGATTCCACCTCCACCAGCACAGATGACGATATCACCTTTCTTCACGAGTGAAGAAATACTTTCTTTTTCAATGACATCAACTGGAAGTGGGGAAGCAACGACTCTTCTATAACCACGACCAGCATCTTCTTTCATGGTATAGCCTTTTTCTTTAGCAATCTTTTCAGCAGTTTCTTTATCGTAGAAACTTCCTACTGGTTTAGATGGACTTAAGAAGAGTGGATCATCTTTATCAACGAGAACTTGTGTCACAACAGTGGCGACATTTCTCTTTAATCCTGCTTCCTTAAGAGCGTTATAGATTGCATTTTGAATATGGAAACCAATGTAGCCTTGTGACATTGCTCCACATTCTGGGAATGGCATATCTGGTGCGGAAGTTGATTCGGTGAAGGCGAGGTTAATCATACCTACTTGTGGACCGTTTCCGTGTACGATAATGACTTCATTACCGAGTTTGATTAAATGAACAATAGATTTAGCAACACCTTTAAGTAATTCCTTTTGTTCTTCAGCATTATTACCTAAGGCATTACCACCTAATGAGACGACGTAT
This sequence comes from uncultured Erysipelotrichaceae bacterium, assembly GCA_902796125.1. GTDB lineage: Bacteria > Bacillota_I > Bacilli_A > RFN20 > CAG-826 > Fiminaster. Next base: position 32,719 of record CADBNT010000017.1, read on the forward strand.
CTAGACATATTTATCTCCTTAACTACGAAGATATTATACAACTTAAATATAAAATGACTAAAAACCTTATTATTGCTAAAATAAAATAGATGAATAACTTTTTAAAAAGTTTAGCAATTATTCCCTTCTCTTTATCTTTGTTTTCTTGTAGTGCTAATGAGGTTACTCCAGAAGAATTTCTTCGCGCAATCGAGACGATAGAAAACCATGGATATGTAAGTGCGACTGAAACATATCAATATAAGAGTGTTTGTAATATTGGATTTGGAATGAACTTCGAACATGAAGACTTTGACACTATAGATTATTATTCTGATTCAGGGAGATGGAAACGGAAAGGACAATATAAGAGAACCCCTTTCTTCGATGATGAATTCGATGGGCCAACACGCACGGGGAGACTACATCTTGGTGTTTATAAGATTTCCAAGGACTTTATTAGTTATATCTATCTTTATGAAAACAATTGTACAAGGCACTATTTTGTTAATCCGCTAAGAATTGAAGTAGAAGCTGATTATGTAAAAAAGGATATTAATTACAAAGGGAATGACAAATATGTTTTTAATGAATTTGGGTATCTAATCAAATTCGAATCCAAAGTCGTGGAAGATGATTACAATTCAATTTCAGGAACAACGACAGAAGAATTTTTGTCGACCATTGTTTTTAATTAGTTCATTTTCAAGGTTAAAATGCACACGCGCTTGAAAGGTGTGCGCCTACATAATAAAATATAAGTACAATTTGTCGGAGTCAGAATGATTACGGGGATTATTCTCGCGGGAGGTCTATCAACCCGCCTCAATACCAACAAACTTGTTCTTACTGTAAAAGGTAAGCCTCTTATTCGCTATGCGATTGAAGGGATGAAACCCTACGTTGATAAAATCATCGTAGTAACAGGAAAATATCACGATGAACTCCTTCCTTGGACAAAGGATGTTGTTGTAGTTAGAAACGATCACTATGAAGACGGAATGTTCTCTTCAGTGCTTACTGGAGTAGAACACGTTGATGGTGATTTTTTCATTCTTCCAGGCGATATTTCATTTGTGTCTAAGAAAACTTATGAAGCTTTGCTTCATGGTTCTTTTTCTATACGCGTGCCTGCTCATGAAGGAAAAAACGGTCATCCTGTATTCTTCTTAAAAGAAAATAAAGAAAAAATACTTGCTATGTCTAAGGAATCCAATCTGAAGGAATATCTACTTGAAAAAGGTTTTGAAAAGATTGAAGTAAACGATCCAAATATCCTTAAAGATGTTGATACTCCAAAAGATTACGAAGAATTATTATTGATTATGTAGAAAGGAAACTAGATATGAAAGCTAACTCATTTATCAAAGTTAAGTCACTTGAAGAAGCTTACAACCTTGTTAAAGAATCTCCAAAAAACAAGATTGTAGGTGGTGGACTTTGGCTTAAGAAAGGAAATGCAGCATGTGATAAGCTCATCGATTTATCTTTGCTTAGTTTAGACAAGATTGAAGACAAAGGCGAATTTATTTCAGTAGGCGCGATGGTGTCTCAAAGAGAACTTGAAAAGAGTCCACTTATTAAAGACATCGGTCATGGCGTCATTTCCAAAGCCGTTTCAGAAATCATGGGACCAGCCTTCCGTGAACTTGCGACTGTTGGAGGTTCAGTTTATGGAAAATATGGCTTCTCTGATTTAATCACTGCCTTATTAGTAGTGAAGACCAAACTTGTCTTTTATCCAGACGCTGAACTTTCCCTTGAAGAATATCTTGCTAAGCCAGGATTCTATGATGGAATTCTCACTCATATTCTAATTAAGAAATGTCACTGCAAGACCTTCTTTAAGAAAGTTAAAATCACTGCTTTAGATTATCCAATCGTCAATATTGGTGTGCATAAATGTGAAAAGCATACCTTCGTTGTAGTTGGCTCTCGTCCAGGTGTTGCCGCTATTTCTAAAGAAGCCCAAAAATATCTAGAAGAAGGCGGTAAAGATTTTGAAAAAGCCGCAGAACTCGCCGTAAATGAACTTAAATTCGGTGATTCTATTTCTACAAAAGCCGATTATCGTAAACATTTAGCGAAAGTCTATATTGCTCGTGGACTTGAGGAGGTAAGTAAATAATGTTAGTCAAATTTAAACTAAATGGTGTTGATGTTGAACTTAACGTTAAACCAGGAGAATATCTCCTCGATTCACTCCGTAATTATGGTGTGAAATCAGTTAAAAAAGGTTGCGATGCTTCCTCTTGTGGAGCGTGCACCGTTTTAGTCGACAACCATCCAGTTCTTTCTTGCTCATATTTAACAGCGAGAGTTGAAGGAAAAGAAGTCACTACTGTAGAAGCCATTCAAGAAGAAGCCGCGAAACTTTCTGAATATTTCTCAAAAGAAGGCGCGGATCAATGTGGATTCTGCAATTCTGCTTTTGCCCTTTTAATCCATGCTTTAAAACATGAAAATCCTCATCCAAGCGATGAAGAAATTAAGGATTATATCGTTGGTAACCTTTGTAGATGCACTGGATACCAATCTCAATTCAAAGCCATTAAGGCTTATTTAGGAGGTAAGTAAAAATGAAGAAATTCAAAGTAGTCTCCAACGTTACTCCTTCTGTAGACGGCAAAGGTATTATGATGGGTCGTTATGCCTATACTGATGACCTTGCACCTCAAAATGCTTTAGTTATTAAAATTCTCCGTTCTCCACATGCGTTCGCTCGTATTAAAAGCATCGATGTAAGCGAAGCGGAAAAATATCCAGGTGTCGCCTGCATCTTAACTCATAAAAACGTTCCTCACGTTTCATTTACGAGAGCTGGACAAGGCTATCCTGAACCATCTCCACATGATAAGTTCATCTTAGATGAATATGTTCGTTATGTTGGTGATGAAGTCGCTGCAGTCGCAGCAGTTAATGAAGAAGTTGCTTTAGAAGCAATGAAACTTATCAAAGTCGAATATGAAGTTCTTGAACCAGTTTTAGATTTTGAAAAAGCAGTGGACAATAAATCCGTTCTTCACCCAGAAGATGGAATTCATGAAATGTTCCCAATTGGCTTTGAACCAAAACGTAATATTGCTGCAGCCTATGAAATGGAAGTTGGCAATGTTGAAGAAGAACTTAAAAAATGTGACTTTGTCGTTGAAGATACTTTCTACTCCCAAGCCCAAAATCACGCGATGCTTGAACCACATGCTTCTAACGCTCGTTTAGACGAACATAACCGTTTGGTGATTTATTCTACAACCCAAACTCCTTTCCACATGCGTCGTATCCTTTCTAAGACAATTGGTTTACCAGTTGATCGTATTAGATTTATCAAACCTCGCGTTGGTGGTGGCTTTGGTGGAAAGCAAGCATTCCATGGTGAAATGTTTTGTGCATTAGTTACTCTTAGAACAAATAAACCTTCCAAGTGCGTCTTCACTCGCGAAGAAGTATTTGCATCTACATATACACGTCACCCAATGCGTATCAAAATGCGCGTTGGTGCGACTAAAGATGGTAAGATTCAAGCTATCGATTGTAGAGCCTTATCTGATACAGGCGCCTATGGCGAGCACGCTTTAACCGTCTTTATGATCGTTGGTAGTAAAGTCTTACCACTTTATAACAAAGTTAAAGCTGTTAGATTTGGTGGCCAAGTTGTTTACACAAACCACGAACCTGCCGGTGCATTCCGTGGATATGGCGCTATCCAAGGTAACTACGCGGTTGAATCAATTATCGATGAACTCGCGGAGAAGATGGGTGTTGACCCAATTAAACTCCGTGAAGATAACTCCATGAAAGAAAAAGAAACTTCTCCAATCTTCAAGATTATGGGTGAAGGTACCGAAGGTACTGCTATGATCATGGAATCTTGTAAGCTCCCATACTGCATTAAACGCGGTAAAGAACTCATTGAATGGGATAAGAAATATCCAGTTAAGAAAGTTGGCCCACACACTATTAGATCAGTTGGTTGTGCGATTGCCATGCAAGGCAGTGGTATTCCATTCCTTGATATGGGTAGCTGCTCCATTAGATTAAATGATGGTGGCTCATACATGGTCACTGTTGGTGCGACTGATATCGGTCAAGGTTCCGATACTGTTATTTCTCAAATCGTAGCAGAAGAACTTGGTACAACAATGGATAAAGTCATTATCTATTCTTCAGATACTGACCTTGCTCCATTTGATTGTGGTGCGTACGCATCATCCACAACATACGTAAGTGGTAATGCGGCGTGGAACGCAGCTAAGAAGATGAGAGAAAGACTCATCAAAGAAGCTGCTGATTACCTTAAGGTAAAAGTTGATAGCGTTGAATTTGATGGCTCTAAATTCACTTCTGGAAATAAAGAAGTCACTTTAGATGAACTTTCAGTGAAGAGATTTTATAACGAAGACACTCATCAAATCGCAGTTACTGAATCCTTCCATGGACATGTTTCGCCTCCTCCATTTATGGCAGCGTATGGTGAATTCGAATTTGATACTGAAACATTCGAATATAAGATGATTAACTATGTTACCGTTACAGACTGCGGTACAACTATTAACCCAATGCTTGCTAAAGGACAAGTTGAAGGTGGAGTTATCCAGGGTTATGGAATGGCTTCTAGTGAAGAAGTTGTTTATAGTCCAAAGGGTAAATTACTAACTAATAGTTATGATACATATCACATTCCAACCACAAAAGAAGTTGGAAACTTAATATCTGAATTCGCTGATTCATATGAACCAACCGGTCCGTTTGGTGCGAAGTCTGTCGGTGAAATTGGTATTGATACACCTCCAGCTGTTCTTTGTAACGCTGTTTATAATGCGTTTGGAGTGAGAATCCATTCTCTTCCAATTACTCCTCAAAAGATTTTTGAAGCAGTTAAGGCTAAAAAATAAATGAACGATCTTTTAATCAAAAACGGACTCGTTTATCTAGATGGCAAATGGAAAAAGACCAATATTGCCATCAAAGATGAAAAGATATCTCAAATTGGAGATGAAGTTTTTGATGCAAAAGAAACACTTGATGCAAGTGGAAGGAAAGTCCTTCCTGGATTAATTGATCCGCATGTTCATTTCGAACTTGGCGTTGGTAAAAATAAATCCGTTGATGATTTCTATTATGGCTCAATATGTGCAGCCTATGGTGGAGTTACAACCATCATCGATTTCCTTGATCCAACATCAAATGCGAAAGATTTAGAAAAGTCTTTCTATGAAAGAGCTGAACAAGCTAAGAAATCAATTGTCGATTATCATTTCCATGCTTGCATTAAAAATCCAGATGGTGATTTAGAAGAATTTGTTAAGACAGTTGTTCGTTTAGGAATGAAAACTATTAAGTTATTCACCACCTATAGTGACACCGGAAGAAGAACATATGATAAAGATATCATTGAACTTCTTAAATTATCGAAGAAATACGATGTCTTAATATGCGCGCATATTGAAAATGACGACATGATTGATATTCGTGAAGATTATACTTTTGAAGATTTACCTCGTTCTCGTCCATCTTTATCGGAGACTAGTGAGGCTTTGAAACTTGCAAGTTATGTTCGTAAATATGGCGGTAATTTTTATATGGTTCATTGCTCAAGTGGTGAAACTCTTAAAGCTCTTAAAGAACAATTTAGCGATATTCTAGGCAAAAATTTCTTTGTCGAATCTTGTCCTCAATACTTTGTATTTAATAATGAAGTACTTCATGAAGAAAATGGAAAACTCTTTACATTTGCTCCACCTCTAAGAAGTGAAAGAGAAAGACAACTTATGGTCGCAAACTTCGAAGAAGTTAACACTATTGGAACCGACCACTGTGCCTACTTTAAAAAGCAAAAAGATCATCCAACTCTAATTGGTTTTCCTTTAGGAGTTGGAGGAGTGGAACATTCTTTCTCTATTATGTATCGTCGCTTCAAAGATGAATGCATCGATAAGATGTCTAAAAATCTTTCTAAAATAGAAAATTTCCCTAATAAAGGTGAAATTAAAGTTGGAAATGATGCGGATATTGCTATCTTTAAAGAAGTTGAGGATTTCTTCATTCATGAGAATCATGGTAGATGTGATTATTCCATCTATGATGGAGTAATTGCTTCTGGTGAATTTAGTGATGTTATTAGAAGAGGTAAATTCATTTTAAAAGATAGAAAGATTATTGAATCAAAAGGAAAACTAATTAACTGTGGAGAATAAATATGAAAGCTCTTATTAACGTTAGAATCTACGACTATTACAAATATATCGAAAATGGTTTTATTATCTTTGATAACGAAATTAGAGAAGTCGGTGAAATGAAAGACTTTTCGCCTCGATATGATTTGGAAGTCATTGATGGAAAAGGCGATATGGTGCTTCCATCCTTTGTATGCGCTCACGCACATATTTACTCAATATTTGCAAGAGGTTTAGCTCTTCCATTTGATCCAAAGAATTTCCAAGATATTCTCGATCAGCTTTGGTGGAAAATCGACGCTCAAATCGATAACGAGATTACCTACTATAGCGGAATTGCGGCAGCGTCTGAATTCCTCCTTAACGGAGTCACTTCTGTTATTGACCATCATGCCTCTGGAGAGATTCTTGGTTCGCTTACATCCTTAAAGAAAGCTGTTAGTGATGTAGCTGGCATGAGAGGCATTTATTGTTTTGAAACTAGCGATAGATATAACGTTAGTGAATGCGTTAAAGAAAATAGAGATTTCTTACTAAATAATCATGATGAACATTCTGCAGGTTTATTTGGTATGCATGCTTCTATGTCACTTTCAAATGAATCTCTTGAACTTATTAGAGATAACCTTGCTGGTGGACAAATCCATTGTCACGTCGCGGAATCAAAAATGGATGAACAAGATTCACTCCATAAATATGGATTAAGAATTATTGAAAGACTCGATAAATACAATTTATTATCACCAAAATCACTCATTGTTCACGGCGTTGATTTAAATGATGCTGAACTAGATATTATCGCTAAATCAGGCGCATGGATGGTTGTCAATACAACCAGCAATATGAATAACGCAGTTGGACTCCCAAATGTTAAAGCTTATTTAGACCATAATATTCCAGTTATGGTTGGTAATGATGGACTAAATTCTAATATGGCGTCAGAACTCATGAATGTATTTTATACATCTCATCTTAAAAACGAGACTCCTAAAGAGCTCAATCTTGGAGACGTTCTTAAGATGATACATAACTCATATGAATATGTTTCTAGCCGTTTAAATATTAAACTTGGTAGATTTGAAAAAGGATATAAGGCTGACTTATTAAGAGTCAAATATTCACCGTTTACATTAATGAATAAGAATAACGCTTTTGGTCATGTTTTCTATGGCTTATATCCAAACTTCAAACCAAGTCACGTATATATCGATGGTAATGAAGTAGTGAAAGATTATAAACTTTGCTCCAAAAAACTCTTGGAAGAGCTTGAAATTGCAAAAGATTATTCTGAGAAACTTTGGGTTAAAGTCGTTAATAAATAAGTTCTACTAAAAGGAGAAAAGATATGGACTTAGTAACAAAATTTGATGGATTAGTACTTGAAAATCCACTTATGCCTGCAGCAGGACCGCTCGTTGGTGATGCTGAAAAAATGTTATGGCTTGAAAAAGTCGCTGGTTTAGGAGCAATTGTTTCTAAAACAATTTCTACCAAAGATGCGCACATTCCTCACCCATGTATTTATGGTGAAGGAAACTACATTCTTAACTGTGAACTTTGGACTGAATACACCAAAGAAAAATGGTTAGATGAATTCTTGCCTTACTATAAGAAAAATTCTTTAGGAAAACCTTTAATTATCTCGGTTGGTTATACCAAAGATGATATGAAGGTCTTAATTCCTTTATTAGATAAATTCGCGGATGCTTTTGAGGTTTCTACTCACTATGTTGGTAATGACTTAAATAGCTTAGGCGAAACAGTTAGAACAATTCGCTCATTAACTAAAAAACCAATTTATATGAAGATATCTGCTCATATGCCAGATCCAAAAGGATTTGCTCGTACTATCAAAGAAAATGGAGCGAATGGTGTAGTAGCAGTTAACTCCCTTGGTCCAAGTATGAAGATTGATATTGCTAGTAGAAATATTATCTACGGTAACGCTAAAGGCTTTGCCTGGACAAGTGGACCATATATTAAAAATATCGCTCTAGCGACTGTTTATACCATTAAACAAGCTGAACCATCATTAACCGTTATCGGTGTTGGTGGTATCGCTAGTGCTTCTGATGTCATTGAATTCCTTCTTGCTGGCGCTGATGCAGTTCAAATGCTTTCAGCAGCGATGCTTAAAGGAAAAGATTTATATGCCAAAATCATTGCTGATCTCCCAGCAACACTTGAAAAATATGGATTTAAATCAATTGAGGAAGTTAAGAAAACTCAACTCATCAATGATGTTAAATATGAAAAAGGCGATGTCCCATCTTGTGATGAAAAGAAATGTATCAAATGTGGAACTTGTTCCAAGATTTGTCCATATTTCGCTATCGAGATGGATGGACTTCCAAAATTTAATTCCGAGAAGTGCTTCCGTTGTGGACTTTGTGTAAGTAAATGTCCAACCAAAGCTCTTCTATATAGAAAGGCGGCGAAATAATGTCCAAATACCCAACCTCCGTAAAGAAGGTTGATTTCCCAGAGAAGATATCAGGTAAAGCTAAATACGCTGATGACTTTGTCTTCCCTGATATGCAATATGCGAAGACAGTTCGCTCAACCATTCCGTGCGGAAAAATTAAAAAGATTACTGTTCCAAAATTACCTGATGGTTATTATTGGATCAGTGCCAAAGATATTGTTAAGGAAAATGTTGTAAACATTATCTTCTCTGATTGGCCAGTTTTTGCTGATGGTAGAGTTAACTACTGCGGTGAAGCGATTGGTATCTTTGTTGGTGAAGATAAAGCAATCCTTGATAAACTTTGCGAAGAAATCAAAGTTGAATATGAGCCTGAAACTCCTATTTATGATTTTTCGGAAGCTTATATTTCAAAAGGTTATAAAAAAGGCGACTACGAGGCTGCTAAGAAAAAAGCTAAACAAGTCGTACGTAGAACCTATCAAACTGGTTACCAAGAACAAGCCTATATTGAACCTCAAGGTTTAGTTCTTTATTACGATGAATCTGGCAAGATGACAATTACCGGTTCAATGCAATGTCCTTTCTATGTTAAAAGGGCAGTTATGCGCACATTAGGTTTAAAAGATGATGAGGTCCGCGTTATTCAACCTGCAGTTGGTGGAGCTTTTGGTGGAAAAGAACATTATCCATCTTTAATCGGTGCCCAACTTGCTACCGCTTCATATAAAATTCATAAGCCAATCAAGATGGTCTTTGAACGTTATGAAGATATTGCTTATTCCACGAAGCGTCACCCATCTAAAACTGAGATGGAAGCTCTTATCGATGAGAATAAAAATATCATCGGTATTAAATCAAAAGTCTCCCTTAATGGTGGAGCATATAAAGGCTGCAGTGGTGTAGTTCTTTCTAGAGCGCTTATTGCCGCTACAAATGCTTATGTTATTCCAAATTTAGACATCTCTGGTGATGTTTATAGAACCAATACAGTTCCTACTGCTGCGTTTAGAGGATTTGGTTCTCCTCAAACGATTTTTGCTATGGAAATGTTCATTCATCACATTGCTAAAGAGATTGGTGTTGATCCACTTGAACTTAGAATGAAATACCTTGCAAAACAAGGCGATATCACTGCAAATTCCGGTAAATTCCATGATCCAATCGTCTTAGATAAGCTCTTTGAAAAGGCAATGGAGATGTCTGATTATAAACGCAAAATTGCCGAATATTCTAAACCTGGTTCCTTACGTGGAATTGGCATGTCTTGCTTCCTCCACGGCTGTGGTTTTACCGGTTCAGGTGAATCCGATATCATCCATGCGAAAGTGAAGGTTTCTAAAGACGAAAATGACCACGTCACATGTTACGCTTCAAGCGTCGATATGGGACAAGGCTGTAGAACCACTTTAAAACATATTGTCGCGAAGAATCTTGGCCTTCCAGATGATGAAGTTGAAATGGATTATCCAGATACTGATAAAACCCCAGATTCTGGTCCAACTGCTGCTAGTAGAACCATCATCATCGTTGGTTTCTTAATGGAAAAAGCGGCTAAGAATTTGAAGAAGATATGGAAAAAAGGTGTCGCTCAAGAAATTATCGAACCTTATGTCGGTCCAAGTTATATTCACTGGGACGAAGAAACAATGCAAGGCGATGCTTATCCATCCTATTCATGGGGTGTTAATGTCGTCGAAGTTGAATTCTCCCCAGTCACATTCGAGATTACTCTTAAAGGGGTTTGGTCTGTTTATGATGTTGGCCGCGTTGTCGACGAAAGAATCGCGGTTGGTCAAGCTGATGGTGGAGTTCTCCAAGGCATTGGCTATGGTTTCATGGAAAACGAAACTTGTGTTGATGGTAAGTTTAAACAAAGAAGCTTATCTGATTACATCATTCCAACCACCATGGATGTTCCTCATATGGAAACAGCCTTTATTGATAATCCGTTTATTTATGGTGCGGATGGTGCAAAAGGAATGGGCGAACTTACTTTAGTCGGTGGAGCTCCAGCGGTTGCTTTAGCAATTGAAAACGCAATTGGTAAAGAAATCCACAAGATTCCGGCAACACCAGAATACATTATGGAGGTTTTAAAAGATGGCAAAAATTAAATTTAACCTCAATCATAAAGACGTTGAAGTCGAACTTGATCCATCCACAAGACTTATCGATGTTCTTCGTGAGCACTTTGGTTTAAAAGGTGTTAAAGAAGGATGCGGTGAAGGCTCATGTGGAGCGTGCGTTGTTCTTTTAGATGGCTATAGTGTGAACTCTTGTTTACTTCCACTCGCTAATGTTGAAGGACACGAAGTTATTACTATCGAAGAATTCTCAAAAACAAAACGTTTTGAAGTTCTTAAAGAAGCATTCGCGGATGAAGGTGCTACTCAATGTGGTTTCTGTTCTCCAGGAATGATTATTGCTGGAGAAAGTTTACTTTCTCATAATCCACATCCAACTGAAGAAGAAGCTCGTGAAGCTCTTTCTGGTAACCTTTGTAGATGCACCGGTTATCAATCGATTGTTCACGCTGTTTTAGAAGCTTCTAAGAAAGGAGAAGGCTTATGGTAAAAAAATATATTGCTTATTCCTTAGATGAAGCTTTAGACATTTTAGCTAGCAAGGATGTTTATATCGTTGCTGGTGGTTCAGATATGATGGTGCAAAAGAAGAACACAGCTGGACTTCTTCCAAAGTTTGACAAAGATGTTCTTTATGTCTCACATATTGATGAACTTAAAAAAGTCTATGAAGATAAAGATGGTATCCACATTGGTGCGGGTGCTCATTTATCTGATTTAGAAAATAATAAGTTAGTTCCTGAATTACTTCGAAAATGCATTAGCGAAGTTGCTTCAGTTAATATTCGCCATTTTGCAACTTTAGCAGGCAATATTGCGAATGCATCTCCTGCTGGTGACACGATCGTTATCGATGTTTTATTAGACGCAGAAGTTGTGCTTGTAAGTAAAAAAGGAATTAGAAAAGTTAAAGCAGAAGACTTTGTCTTAGGTGTTAGAAAAATAGATAGACACCAAGACGAGTTAATTAAAGAACTCATCTTCCCAGTTCATAAATTTGATAAAGAATTATGGCATAAAGTTGGCTCTAGAAAAGCTGACTCAATTTCTAAACTTTCTTTCGCTGGAGTGTATTCTCTTTTAGGCGATAAAGTTAAGGAATTTAGATGCGCCTTTGGCTCAGTAGCAATTAAAGTCATGAGAAGCCATGAACTTGAGAAGGAAATTGAAGGTATGTCTTTAAGTGAGCTTAATGCTCAAAAAGACGAATTAATTGAAAAATATAGTCATGTCATCGCGCCTATTGATGATCAACGTTCCAACAAGGAATATCGTCAAAAGGTTGCTATGAATATCTTGGCTAAGTTTTTAGATGAAATTATTAAAGGAGGTAAGTGATGAATTATATTAAGGGATATCGTTGTACGATATGCCAAAAAGAATTTAAACCTGGTGAAGTCGGTTTAACCTGCCCTCATTGTGGTGAAAAAGGAATTCTCGATGTCATTTATGATTATGACAAATTAAAAGAAGTGCTCACCAAAGAATACTTTGCTAATAATCGTAATTATTCCATGTGGCGTTATTGGCCAATGATGGGTATCGAGGAAACTCACATCGATGAAATGCTTCGTATTGGTTGGACTCCACTTTATCACGCGAGAAGATTAGGTGAATATCTTGGCGTTAAAAAGTTATACGTTAAAGACGATGGACTTAATCCAAGCGGATCAAGTAAAGACCGCGCTAGTGGTGTTGCAGTCTTAAAAGCTATTGAAGCTGGAGCGAGAACAATCGCGTGTTCTTCGACAGGTAATGCTGCAAGTAGCTGTGCATGTCAAGCAGCTCACATGGGTTTAAAAGCAGTTATCTTTGTTCCAAAAAGAGCGCCTATTGGCAAGGTAACTCAAATTTCACTTTATGGTGCAACCTTAATTAGCGTAGATGGTGATTATAAAGCGGCATTTAAATTATCAAAGGCTGCCATCGATAAATATGGATGGTATAACCGTAACGCTGCCATTAACCCATTTATGGTTGAAGGCAAGAAAACTGTCTCGCTAGAAATCGCAGAACAACTTGGTTGGGAAGTAACTGACTGGGTTGCAATTAGCGTTGGTGATGGTTGTACTGTTGGCGGAGTTTATAAAGGATTTGCGGAGTTATTCAAACTCGGTTTAATTAAAAAGATTCCAAAAATCCTCGGTGTTCAGTCAACTGGCTGTTGTCCATTTGTCATTGCCTCTAAAAATAACGAACCACTTAAAGAGGCTGACGAAAACACGATTGCAGACTCAATTGCAGTCGGTATTCCACGCAACCCTATTAAAGCAATTAATGCAATTAAGAACTCTAATGGTGCTTGGATTGCAGTCCCTGACAGTGATATCATTAACTCTATGGCGATACTAGGTCGCCTAGAAGGCGTATTCGGTGAACCTGCCGGTGTAGCAGCGATCGCCGGAATTAAAAAAGCAGTGGAACAAGGAATCATCAAAAAAGATGAAACTGTTACCACAATTGTGACTGGAAACGGACTTAAAGATCCAGCCAATGCCCAAAAGGCAATTAATGCACCAGTCCTCATGAAACCAAATCTAGAAGAATTGGATAAATTTTTGAAAGAAAAAGGAGTAATTTAGATATGTCAAAAATTCCATTTGGCCCAACATATGATGAAATGCTCAATCCATCACATGCTGATCCAGCAACTAGAGCAGCTGCTCTTAAAGCTCTAAAAGAAAACGAGCTTGATCCAATTAACTTATTCAATATCACATGGAAAAATGAGAAGGATGAAGTTAATAAAATTGTTCTTCCAAAAGCATTAACCGGTGTCGACGCAAACATCGTTGTTTTGTATGGTAAGAACTTCCCATCTGGTTCCCACAAAGTTGGTCCAGCTTATGCAACCCTTATGGAAGGTTGTGTTGATGGTGAAATTATTCCAGGAAAACACACTATTCTTGGTCCATCCACAGGTAACTTTGGTATCGGTGTTTCTTACATCACCAATTTAATGAAGTATAAAGCCATTGTTATCATGCCTGACAACATGTCAAAGGAAAGATATCAAAGAATTCGCAAATATGGTGCTGAATTAGACCTCACTCCAGGTAGCGAATCCGACGTTATTCTTACCCTTGAAAGAACTTATGAACTTAAGAAAAATCCTCTTAATAGAACATTAGCTCAATTTGAATTACTTCCAAACTATCGTTTCCATAGACACGTTACCGGTAATTCTGCTGTTGAAGCTGTTAAAGGCATCGGTAATGGCCGTGTCGCATGCTTCTGTTCTGCTCCAGGTAGTGCAGGTACATTAGCGGCTGGTGATGCAATTAAAAAAGTATTCCCAGAATGTAAGATTGTTGCTCTTGAACCACATGAATGTTCAACACTTACAAATGGTGGCTTAGGTCAACACCGTATTGAAGGTATTGGCGATAAGATGATCACTCTTATTCATAACGTTTTAACTACCGACTTCATAACTCAAATTATTGACGAAGATTGCGTCCGTGGTTTAGCAGTTATTCATGAAGGTAGCGATATCTTAGTTAAGCATGGTGTTTCTAAGAAAGAAGCCGAAGCAATGGTTAACCTCTTCGGTGTTTCTGGAATTTGTAACATCTTAGGTGCCATTAAAATGGCAAAATATCTCAAACTTGGCCCAGATGATAACGTCGTTACAATCGCAACCGATAGTTTTGATAGATATCCATCAGTTATCGAAGACTTACATAGACGTGAACTCGAAGTTACTCCAAACGTCCTTGAAAGATGGTTTGAAGATGTCTTTATGGGTGCAGATACTTCCTATGTTTTAGATACACGTGGTAAAGAAGCTAAGGAAAAACTCTTCACACAAAAAGAGAAAGATTGGCTTAAATTTGGTTATTCACAAGAATATTTGGATTCAATGAGAAAGCCAGAATTCTGGGAAAACGAATATAACAAAATTTACGATTACGATAAGAAAATTAAAGAACTTCGTGGAAAGGAAATTAAATAATGAAAGTAAGTTACGAGGAAATCCTTAAAAAAGCTGAGTCATATAAGAAAGATATGACCAAGTTCCTCCGCGACATGGTTGCTATTCCAAGTGAATCATGTGGCGAAAAAGAAGTCGTTCTTCGCATCAAAGAAGAAATGCTTAAAGTTGGTTTCGACAAAGTCGAGATTGACCCAATGGGCAACATTCTTGGCTATTTAGGTCATGGTAAACACCTCATCGCGATGGACGCTCACATCGATACAGTTGGTATCGGTGAAATCAAAAACTGGAAGTTTGATCCATACAAAGGTTATGAAGATGATGTCCATATTGGTGGACGTGGTACTTCTGACCAAGAAGGTGGTATGGCTTCCATGGTCTATGCTGCCAAAATTATCAAAGATCTTCACTTAGAAGACGACTACACCTTACTTGTTACAGGTACAGTCCAAGAAGAAGACTGTGATGGTCTTTGCTGGAAGTACATCATTGAACAAGACAAGATTAAACCTGAATTCGTTGTTTCTACCGAACCAACAAGCTGCCGTATCTACCGTGGACACCGCGGCCGTATGGAAATTAAGGTTAATGTACGTGGTATCTCTTGCCATGGTTCTGCTCCAGAACGTGGCGATAACGCTATTTACAAAATGGCTGATATCATTAAACAAATCCAAGAACTTAACGAACATGGTTTAGCCTATGATCCATTCCTTGGAAAAGGTACAGTCACCATTTCTCAAATCTTCCATAAATCACCATCCCGTTGCGCAGTCGCAGATGGTTGTTGGATTAGTCTTGATAGAAGACTTACTGTCGGTGAAAACGACAAAACATCTATCGCTGAAATTGAAAACTTACCAGCAGTTAAGGCTGCTAAAGCAGAAGTTACAATGTATGATTATGAACGCCCAGCATATACTGGTCTTGTTTATAAACAAGAATGTTACTTCCCAACCTGGGTTATTCCAGAGGATTCAATTTTCGTTCAATCAATGAGACAAGGTTATCTTGGTTTATTTAAGAAAGAACCAGTTATTGATAAATGGACCTTCTCAACCAATGGCGTCTCCATCATGGGTCGCTTTGGTATTCCATGTATCGGCTTTGGCCCAGGCGATGAAAAAGAAGCTCACGCACCAAATGAAAAGACTCGTAAAGATGATCTCGTCATCTGTGCAGCTATGTATGCCGCCTTACCAGGCTTATACCTTGAAAATTTAAAGAAATAGGAGAGATTAAAATGGAAAAAATCGCACCAAAATTCGCTGGAAGACACTTAATTACTCTTGAAGATTTCAGCAAAGAAGAAATCGACTACATCTTAAAAGTTTCTCACGAAATGAAAGATGCTTTCTATCGCAACGAAGAAACTCAATGGTTAGTTGGTAAAACTGGTTTCTTGATGTTCTTTGAACAATCAACACGTACCAGAAACTCATTTGAAAGTGGTATGGCTCAACTCGGTGGCCACGCTACATTCCTTGATACATCAATGATGCAAATTGCTCATGGTGAATCAGCCAAAGATACAGCAGTTATCTTATCCTCTTTTGGACATATGATTGCTTGCCGTTATTGTAACTGGGGTCTTGGTAACAAATATATCCGTGAAATGGCTAAATGGTCCACAGTCCCAATTATCAACTTACAATGTGACTTATATCACCCAATGCAAGCTCTTGCAGACTTAATGACCATTGAAGATGAATTTGGCAAAACAAAGAACTTAAAGGTTTCCGTTATTTGGGCAATGGCCACAACACACAAGAAACCAATTTCAGTTCCAGTTTCACAAGTTTTACTCTTCCCAAGATATGGAATTGATGTCACATTAGCATACCCAGAAGGATACGATTTACCAGACTGGGTTATCGAAAAAGCACGCAAAAATGCTGCAGAAAACGGGGGTTCTTTAACAATTACCCACGACATGGATGCTGCTTACAAAGATGCTGATGTAGTCTTCCCAAAGAACTGGGGTTCATGGGTTACTAACCAATCTACCACAGTTGTCGATGATGCATTACTTGCCCTTAAGGCTTGGAAATGTACACCAGATAA
>CADBNT010000018.1 GCA_902796125.1 uncultured Erysipelotrichaceae bacterium
AGAGTGTGTTCAAAAATACGGTGTTACCCCAATTCAATACTTCTATGATTTAGGAGTTCTTGATGGTGGTTATGCTTATGCAGCACATTGTGTGCATGTAACCGATGCTGATCTTAAGATTATGGCTAAAACTAGCACATCAATGGTTACAAATCCATCGAGCAATATGAAACTTGCAAGTGGTTTTGCTCCTGTTAGAAAAGCTTTAGATTTAGGTGTTAATGTTGCGTTAGGAACAGATGGATGTGCATCAAATAATAATCTTGATATGTTTGAAGAGATGCATGTTCTTGCTTTAATCCAAGCAGGCTATAACAAGAATCCTGGTGAGTTAAGCGTATCTGAAATATTTGATATGGCAACTATTAATGGCGCGAAAGCAATGCACTTTAGGAACCTTGGTGAACTCAAGGTTGGTTATAAAGCTGATATCGTTGCAATTGATTTATCTAAACCGCATTTAAGACCAAATCTAGATACCTTGTCGCTTCTAGTTTATTCCGCTCATGGTAGCGATGTTGATTTAACAATGGTCAATGGCGAGATCCTTTATGAGAATGGTAAATTCCTCACAATTGACTATGATAGAGTCTTAAAAGAGACTGAAGAAATTGTTAATCGACTTTATAAATAGCAAATCAAATTTAATAAGAGGCCACCTATGTGGTCTTTTTATTTTGTGCGATTGCTTATAAACGCCATACACTTGTATATATGCGCACAATGAGTTAAAATCTAAATCATGATTGCGAAAACAAGAAACATTGTTAAAAAGCACGATTCAAAAGGCGCAGCCCCTTCTAAGGACTACACCAATCCTGAATTTGTTTACTTAGCAACTGCAAACGCAAGATGTCCAAACGCTGAAGTATTCATCAAAGAAGGCGATCACGTTAACCTCCATCAAATGATTGGTTTACGTCATGGTCCATTTTTTGATCAACCAATTCATTCAAGTGTCTCTGGTACTTTCGTTGGTCTTGAAAAGCATTATCACCGTAATGGTAAGTTAACTGATTTCATCAAGATTAAAAATGATTTCAAATATACAGTTGATCCAAGTGTTACTCCACGTAGTGATGAAGAAGTAGCAAAGCTAACCAAGGAAGAAATGACTCAAATCATCAAAGAAAATTCCATGGTTGGTTTAGGTGGTTCTTCTTTCCCAACATATATTAAGTTTCAGACTAACGCTCCAATTGATGTAATAATCATCAATGGTGTTGAATGCGAACCTCTTATTTCTGCTGATGACACAATCATGTGGAGTGAACCAGAAAAAGTAGCAAGAGGTATGGAAATCCTCAATCAAGCTTTCAACTGCAAAAGATGCATTTTATGCATTAAGAAAATGAAGAAGAGCTTGATCAAGTTCTACGAGGACTATTTTAAGAATAGACCAGGCCTTGAAGTTAAAGGCGTTGGTAACTATTACCCACAGGGTTGGGAATTTGAAACAATTAAAGCTGCTACTGGAGTTCAACTTAAACCAGGCGAACTTCCAAGTAAATATGGCATTATGGATTTCAATGTATCTTCTGTTGTTGGTATTTATATGGCTATCAAAGAAGATCAACCAGTTCATATTCGTGAAATCACCGTTAACGGTGATGGCATTGTCCATCCACAAAACTTTAAAGTTAGAGTTGGTACTCTTTTAAAAGAGATCATCGCTGAATGCGGTGGTTATAAAGACGAATCCATTCCGAAGAAGATTATTCTTGGTGGACCTATGATGGGCGCGTCTATTCCAAATGATGACTGTGTTATTACTAAGACAGTTACTTCGGTAATCGTTTTAAATGATAAGCCAGTTAAGGAAGAGCCATGTGTTAGATGTGGTTCATGCGTTTTAAGTTGTCCAACTGGACTTGAACCAGTTCAAATTATGAACGCAGTAAATACACTTGATAAAGAAAGAATAAAATTCTTAAATCCAAATAAATGTATCGAATGTGGCTTATGCACATATAGCTGCACAAGCAAGATTCGCGTTTTAGATTACGTTAGAAGGGCGAAATTAATTTCTAAGTTATGATCACAGTAATTAAAGAAACATCACCTCATCTTAGAAGACGATCATCAGTTTCTAGAATGATGCTCGATGTTTTAATCGCGCTTCTTCCAGTAGTGGTCTACTCCGTAGTTTTATGGCAATGGAAAGCTGTTGTTATTTTAGCTGTTTCCTTAGCAGTTATGATTCCATCAGAATTTGTCTTTGTTGGTATCAAAAACAAGATGCCATATGATGGCGCGAAACATAGTTTCAAAGAAAAATTTAAATTCGCTTATTCTAAATACAGTATCTCTAACGTACTTGCTCCAAGCGTATCTGCTGTTATTTACGCTATGATTCTTCCAGCATCACTTGCTGATCATCTTTATGTTGTTGCAATTGGTGCTTTAGCAGGTATTGTCTTAGGCAAACTTGTCTTTGGTGGACTTGGTTCAAATATCTTTAACCCTGCTGCAGTAGGCATGGTTATTGCTAAACTTTCCTTTGGTAGTTTATTTACTTACAACGCTGATCCATTCTATTCCACAAATTTAGGTGGAACAGTTTTAAGTTCAGTATCTGCTGGAGGATATTTGACTATTAATAGTCAATTTATTAGTGTTCTTGATTTATTCCTTGGTAAATGTCCAGGTGTTATGGGTGAGGTTAGTGCCTTATTAATCTTAGTTGGCGCAGCATATCTATTTATTAGAAGAAGTGCTGACTTTAGACCATTTGTTGCCTATATTGGAACATTCTTAGTTTTAATGCTCGTTGCTGGACTTTGCATTTGCTCTAAACTTGGCTTTGAAAACTTATCATATTGGAAATTTATTGGCGTTGAACTATTCAGCGGTGGTCTACTTTTTGGCGCAACATTTATGATTACTGATCCAGTTACTTCTCCAATTAATAGACCAGGTAGATATATCTATGGCATTGTTGCTGGTGTCTGCACAGTATTTATTAGATTATTTGCTGCCTTACCAGAAGGTGTTGTCTTCTCAATTTTAATTGCCAATATGTTTGCACCTGTCATTGACTACTATAAATGGAGTTCAAATAAATTTACTTTGAAGAAAATTATTTGGATTGCATCTATTTTAGTTGTTGCCATAGGCATCGTTACTCTCGTTTTACTTTCTCCAGGAGTGGTTAAATAATGGATAAGAAACAAATTAGACATTATCTATATGTTGGCGCTATTCTAGCTGGAATCAGCATTGTTTCCGCTGCAGTCATTGTTGGAACAAACATGATTACTAAAGATAGAATCGCTCAAAACGAGATTGCTGCTAAAACTAAAGCAATGGGTGAAGTCTTCTCAGATTGCACTTTTGGTGAAGAAACTAAGATTAGCGATGTTGAATATCTAGTTTCATATACGGATGCCTTTAAAGGTGAACTTGAATATGGAAGTGTCTATTACACTTCTGGCAAGAATATGTATGGATCCATCTCCATGATGGTTGGTATTTACGTTAACGGTGAAGTTGGACATATTTCCTTAGTTGAAAATACGGAAAGCTATGCTTCTACTATTGAGGATGAATATCTACTTCCATATAACGAGAATCCTAATGAGGATAGTTTAGATGCTACTAAGTGTGGTGCTACTTATGGTGCTACTCTTATCAAGAATATGGCAAAAGCTGCTCAAAATCATTTCAAAGAAAGGAAGGGACTATAATGGCTAAAGAGAAGATTAACCAAAAGGCTAATTTCCTTAAAGGTTTATTAGTTGAAAACCCATTATTCGTGTCCATCCTTGGTACATGTCCAGCTTTAGCGACCACTAAATCGATTGAAGCTGCTATTGGAATGGGCATTCTATTTAGCATTGTTTTAATTTGCTCTAACGTTTTAATTTCATTAATTCGTAAATTAGTCCCTGATGAAGTAAGAACTCCTTGCTATATCGTTATCATTGCGACATTCGTTACGATGGTTAAGATGCTCGCGAATGCTTTCCTTCCAGAGCTTTATTCAACATTAGGAGTATTTATTTCTCTTATCGTCGTTAACTGTATCGTTCTTGGTAGGGCAGAAGCTTATGCTTCTAAACATGGCCCAGTCGCCTCACTTGTCGATGCTTTAGGTATGGGTGTAGGTTATACGCTTGCCTTACTTTCTATCGCTTTATTTAGAGAAGTGCTTGGAACTGGTTATATTACCTTTGGTAAGATCTTTACCTTTATTCCAACTATTCAAATTCCAATTCTCACGAAAGCGTACGCTATTAAATTATTTACAATGCCATCTGGTGCTTTTATC
>CADBNT010000019.1 GCA_902796125.1 uncultured Erysipelotrichaceae bacterium
ACAATGCGTTAACGTTTGTCCTGTTGGCGCACTCATGGAACATAGCGAAATCGATAGAGTTGACGAAGCCTTCAAACAAGGTAAGAAAGTCATCGTTCAAACCGCTCCTGCAGTTCGTGCTGCTATCGCTGAAGAATTCGGCGAAAGAATCGGTACTCCAGGAACTGGTAAGATGGTCGCTGCCTTACACCGTTTAGGTTTCTATCGTGTCTTTGATACAAACTTCGCAGCCGACTTAACCATCATGGAAGAAGGCTATGAATTAATTCATAGAATTAAAAATGGTGGAGTTCTTCCACAAATCACTTCCTGTTCTCCAGGTTGGATTAACTATATGGAATACTTCTATCCAGAAGTTATCCCAAATATTTCTACATGTAAGTCTCCTCACATGATGATGGGTGCGATTATTAAGAGCTATTTTGCTAAGGTTCATAATCTTGATCCAAAAGATATCTTCGTTGTCTCCATCATTCCATGTACTGCTAAAAAATATGAAAGACAACGTAAGGAAATGCCTAACGATGTCGACGCTGTATTAACTACACGTGAACTCGCAAAATTAATTAAGCGTTCTGGTATTAACTGGCAAAAACTTCCAGAAGAAGAATTCGATGCTGATTTACTTGGCGACTATTCTGGTGCTGGTGTCATCTTCGGTGTCACTGGTGGAGTTATGGAAGCTGCTCTTAGAACTGCTTACTTCGTCTTAACTGGCAAAGAATACGATAAAATCGTATTTGAAAATGTTCGTGGTTTAGCAGGAGTTAGAGAAGCTGAAATTAAAGAACTCGGTATTAAGATCGCTGTTGCATCTGGTATGGCTAATGCTAAGAAGCTCATTGAAGATGTTAAAAATGGTAAATCACCATATGCCTTCATTGAAATCATGGGTTGTCCAGGCGGATGTATCAATGGTGGTGGTCAACCTTATGTCCATCCAAATCTTCTTCCAAATGAAGATGATGATATTCTTGAAACATATCGCGAGAAGAGAGCAAAAGTCTTATATAGCGAAGATGAAAGACAAGTTATCCGTCAATCTCATAACAATAAAGACATTCAAAAACTCTATAAGGAATTCCTTGGTGAGCCATTAAGTGAAATCTCTGAAAAGTTACTTCACACTCACTACGAAGCTCATAGAGAAAAATATCCTGAAGTTAAATAACTAACGGAATTCAACAAGAACCCACCCTATGGTGGGTTTTCTTTTGTGATATGACAAATTGACATACTCAAAAATTAAAAGTATGTCAAAATGGCATAGTCGCATTGAAAAAGTATGCCAAAAGTGATAATCTATTATCGGAAGGATAGTATGACATTATTAGAAACTCGAAAAGAATATGGGTTATCTCAAGTTGCAGCTGCAACTATTTTAAGCATACCGTTACGAACATATATTCGTTATGAAAGCAACGATTACTATGGTGATGCTTTTAAAAGACAAATGATGATTAACACTCTTAACGATGCGTGTGAAATCACTGAAGAAAAAGGGATATTGGGGATAGAGTTTATCAAATCAACTGTTTCAGAATTGTTTGACAAGAAGTATACGGGTCAAATTGAGTTCTGTTATATATTTGGTAGCTATGCTAAAGGATACGCCAAGGAAACAAGCGATATCGATTTATGCGTTTCTACTGATATTACTGGTCTTGATTTCCTTGGCCTCATAGAAGACCTTAGAACAGCACTTCATAAGAAGATTGATCTTATACGTCTAAAAGACATCAAAAACAGTAATCCGCTTTTAAGCGAAATTATGAAGGACGGTATTAAAATCTATGGATAATCACAAAAATGATGCTTACTACATTCAAAAAGCAATCAAAGACATTTCTGCTATTTTGAAATACTCAAAAGGAAAATCGTATCAAGATTTTGTTGAAGATGAACAACTAATTGACTCAATTATGTTCCGCTTCATTCAACTAGCTGAAAACATTAAAAACATTTCTAACAAATTTAAAGAACAAAACAAACAAGTGCCTTGGGGCAAAATAATTGGATTTAGAAATGGAATCGTTCATGAATATGGCGAAACAGATTATTCGATAGTGTATGACATTATCTTTGATAATCTTGATAGTCTTAAAAAGTTATTTGAACAAAACATTAAATAAGGAGTTTATGTATGAACGAAAAACTAGGTGCAAGAAAATGGCTAACCTTTATTATTGCTGGTTTAGTTGGCCAATTAGCTTGGGCAATTGAGAACATGTATCTCAATGTATATGCCTTCTATGTCTCAAGCGATTACATCTTTATTCCACTTATGACAGCGTTAAGTGCTGTTACAGCAACTGTCACCACATTATTGATGGGTGCTTTGAGCGATAGATTAGGTAAGAGAAAAGCCTTTATATCCTTTGGATATATTATCTGGGGTGTATCGATTATTCTGTTTGCTTTCTTTGATCCACATAAAGAATATTCCTTCATTGGAAATTCAGCTATGTTAGCAGGTACATTCATCGTTATTTTAGATTGCATCATGACATTCTTTGGTAGCACAGCGAACGATGCTTCATTTAACGCTTATGTTACCGATAATACAAATACAAAGAATAGAGGTAAGGTTGAGTCCTTCTTATCTATTCTTCCAATGGTCGCAATGATTATGATCGTTGTTGCTGCAGGATTTTTAGTATCTAGAGGAGAAGGCGAAGAGCCTCTATGGCTTATCTTCTTCCTTATTTTTGGTGCATTAACACTTATTGCTGGTGTAGCGCTTCTATTTATTATTCCAAAAGATGATCTTAAACCTAATAAAGAAGAGAAATATATTAAAAATATATTTTATGGATTTAGACCATCTGTAATTAAAGAAAATAAGATGCTATATTTCATTCTTATTGCCTTTACTCTATTTAACATGGCAATTCAATGTTTCTTCCCATATTTTATGGTCTACATTCAAAATGTGCTTCACATCGAAGGAGGAGACTTCACAATTACTCTTGGTGTTGTCTTAGTCCTTGGTTGTTTAATTACTGTCGCGGTTGGCTTATTTATGGATAAGATTGGAAAGAATAAAGTTTTAATTCCAGCGTTAGGTGTTGCGATTGTTGGCGCAATCGCTATGTTCTTCTCAAATACAAATATCTTAGTTATGATTTCCGGAACTGTTCTTATGGCTGGTTATCTTGTTGGCACAGCTGTCTTTGGTGCGAAGATTCGCGATAATACACCTAAAGAAGAAGCTGGCTTATTCCAAGGTATTAGAATGATCTTTGCCGTTATGATTCCAATGGTTACAGGACCATATATTGGCGAAGCTTTATTCCACATTAACGAACACACCTACATCAACGAATATGGAAACAAGGTATTAGAGCCTAATAACTTTATGTTTATTGGTGTAGCTACTTTGCTTGCCTTAACTTTAGGCGCCTCAATATTCATTATTTTGAAAGAAAAGAAGAATGGACAAGAAGCTTGATTATTATCTTAGCGAATATCCTCGTCCTCAGCTTGTTCGTGACTCATATATCTCACTTAATGGTTTATGGGAATATGCGATTAGAAAAGAGGAAGATTTTCCTAATGAATTTGATGGCAAAATCAACGTGCCATTTTCACCTGAAACTCCACTTTCAGGAGTGAATAAAATTGTTCATCCAGATGAATGGCTATTTTACAAAAAAAGTGTCACTTTGCCGGTGAAATTCACGTTAGATAAGGTGTTTTTACACTTTGGCGCAGTCGATCAAATCGCTGAAGTTTTCATAGATGATAAACTTGCTATAAAACACGTTGGTGGATACCTTCCATTTAAGGTTGATATTAAGCCATTTATTGAGGATAGAAACTTCACTATTAAGGTGAGAGTAAAAGACTATTCAGATACCTCATTTTATTCAAAAGGAAAGCAAACATTAGACCCACATGGAATTTGGTATCATTCCCAAAGCGGAATTTATATGCCTGTATGGCTTGAATCAGTAAGTGAAGGATATATTGAAGACGTTAAGTTCACTCCTGATATTGATAACGATGTTTTGAAGATTAACGTCAAATCATCTGAAAAGAAAGTTCATATCGAACTTATGGATATCAAGAAAGACATTCCTACAAATGAAGACATTGAAATCAAGCTTTCTAACTATGAGTGTTGGGACATTGATAATCCAAAACTTTACTACATCAAACTAAACACTTCTAAAGATGAAGTTAAATCATATTTTGCAATGCGCAAATTCTCATTAGTAGAACACAATGGACACAAGGTTATTGCATTAAATAACAAGCCTTTATTTATTAAAGGTGTACTTGATCAAGGCTATTGGCCAAAAGGATATTTGACTCCAAGTTCTGATAATGACTATATCAAAGATATAGAATTAACTAAGTCTCTTGGATTTAATATGATGCGTAAGCATATAAAAATTGAGTCACTTAGATATTATTATCATTGTGATAGACTTGGCATGATTGTCTGG
>CADBNT010000020.1 GCA_902796125.1 uncultured Erysipelotrichaceae bacterium
CCAAAGTAAATAACACTTATGATACTTAGGATTCTTACGAATAATGTTTGTTTGTAAGATTGGGTTACGAACATCTTTTTCTCTACGGAGGATGTTCATAAATTCACTTCTCATGTAGAACTTAATATATCGACGAATATCTTCAATTTGCTTTAGATATCCTTTAAGTCTTTCACGAGCTTCTTCATCTGCGGACTTCGTGTATTTGACTTTTGTTTCAATCTCGATAGACGCGCCATCAAGTTCAGTGTAGTTTTTGAACGCTAAAACTTGGACGTTTTGCATCTTAGCTTGGTTTTTCAAAAGTTCATATCGTTTTTCAACGAAAATGAGTAAATGTCTAAGTAAAGTAGCAACGAATTTATTTTCATAAATCGCATAGTAGTCATCGTTATAAATATTAAGAAGTTTAGATGGAGTGACGTTTCCGTTCTCGTCAACGGTCTTAATATATTGAGTGTGAGATGATAAGTGTTGAACTGTTTCAACACCAATCTTCTTAACTTTCTCAATTTGAACGACTTCTTCTAAGGTTTGAATAGTTTTCTTTGGGTTTGTGACAATATCAGATAAATCTGGAATACAGTCTAATACTCTTTTAACCCATTCAAGGTCCATGGAGGAAGATTCATATCTAGAAAATCTAAGATAGGAATTTTGACCGCTAGAAAGTAAATTGCTAAGTTCTTTACCAGCATTTGAATCATACACAGATCTTGTTTTGTTAATAAGATCTTGATGAAGTTTCGCGTAGTTTTCAGTTTTTTTCTTACGAGCCATTTTCTAGTTAGTTCATGCGTAGCATGTTATCAACGAACTTGTGCGCCATTGGGAATGTTCCTTCACCAAAGAGGCGATCAAGCATATTATTGAGTTCTTTAAGTTCGGCCTTTAAGAATGCAATGTTAAGAGATTCGAACTTCTTAAGAATCTTGTTTGTAAAGATGAAGTCGATACCATCGAGTTCAGTTCCACCACAAGCAACAAAGCATGGAACGAATAATTTAAGTTGTTTCAAAATACGGTTACCAAAGGCGAGTCTGAATTTTTTAATGACAAAGTCATCAAGTTCAGCGAATTTCGCTAAAGTATCATCTGAAACTGGATATTTGCTAATTGCTTCGTCATATAATCTTTGCATTTGAGAATATGGAATGAGCATTGGAGCTTGGTAAGGAGCTTCAAATGCAATACCTTTATTATCAAAGAATAAGCAAATAGCACGGTCATAGACCTTATCGGAAATGGTGAATGTAGAGTCATCGTTGTTGGCTGTGCCAAAGAAGATAACGTTTTGAGGGATTTTAAGTTTACCATTCTTGAATAATTTTGGGTCATGGGCATCATGTTGACCGATCATTTCAATTTGCCATTCATTTGGGTTTGGCATTTCAAGGATGGATAAGAATTCTGCGAAATAGTACTCAACACGGGCTAAGTTCATTTCATCGAGAACGATGATGTTGAGATCTCTTCTATAGTTGGTGGTATATAACGCTCTTAAGAATTCAGATTCATTAAACTTCTTTGTAAATTCGTTATAGTAACCTACTAGTTCTGATCTATCTTTCCAGTTTGGTTGAACCGAACAGATTTCAGCGTCATGTGCGAAGAATTTGCCTAAAGCATATGGCAAGGAAGTTTTACCTGTACCGGAAATACCTTCGAGAATGACAAGTTTACCAGCACCGATACCAGCGAATAACTGACGGATCGTGGTAATCGTGTAATATAAACCAAGTTGAGATGCTGCAAAGTTACGGAAGTTTTCACATAACTGGGCAAGAGTTAAATCTTCAACTTCAGGAATTTCCCAGTCTTTGCCATAGTATTCGTGGTCAACGTGAACAAGTTTTGGAAAGCGAGATTGAACCTCATCAATAGTTTCTTCTTCTTCGCTCATTTCTTCGCCTTCACCAGGTGCTTTTCCTTTAATACCAAGAGCTTTGACCTTCATATCTAAGATGCGGTCTCTTTCTTGCATAATTTGATATAATTCATAGTTAAGTCTTTCAACTTGACGTTTGAGTTCATCTTTATCAAGTTCACCTTTAACAAAGCGAATATATTTACGAAGAACTAGAAATAATCCAAATCCTGCTGCGCCAATCGCGGCAACAAAAAGGATTGCGAATATAACAAACATGATCCAGCCGCCTGCACCAAATTCTGGCGAATAGGCGTTAAAGAAATCTCCATAAGCAGAGAAGTTCGCTGGCAGTTTTGTATATTTATATACAACCCAGTCATAGAACCATTGCCCAACATCAATGAAGAATTGGGCAAGCATTTTTCCTAAATAGGCAAAATACGCAGACATAAGTATGCCCCCTTAATTATTCATCTAATGCACTAGCAAATTTAAAAGCGAGATCGACTTTAAAATGTGCGTACATAGATAAGTTAGTATTGTCTTTATCCCATCCCTCTAAATAAAAGGACAAGACAATCTTTTTTGAAGAAGATGATTGACCTAGTCCAATGCGGACTGCATCTTCTGCTTCAGATAATGTTTTCGAATCTTCAATAGCAATTTGGTTATTGCGTTTTAAAGATTCCATATCAACTTGCTCCACACCAGCTTTATGATTAGCGTCGAAAGTTGAATAGGTGATATTAGGTTCATTTGATCCAGAATTACTTAAGTAACTTGGAGAGCCACTTACTTCACCATATAAAACTTCTTTACCATTATAACTATCATAGTATCCATCCATATAATTGTCTAAGATTCCACCATAATAGGTGATTTCACCATCTTCTTTATTTGGATCGATAATGGTGTAAGCATAGTCTTTAAATGCGTTTTCTCCACCACCCATATCATTTAAAACAAGGATGGAGAATCTCATCGATTTTGTTACCTCATCAAGATGAGATTTGATGATTTCAACTTTTTGATTATAGTCTTCAATATTGCTATAAAGTTCTTGATATAATCCAACATCAACTATCTTTCTAGCTTTTTCTAGATTCTTATCGGAGTCAGGAACGACTTTTGTCTTTTCTGAATCAATAGTGACATCTCCTCCAGCATCGGATTTGAAATATAGTTCTTGTCTAAGAAATCCAGCGTTTGCTTCAGGGAAATAACTCGCTGAAGTACAAAGGTCCGTTTGAAGGTTTCCAGGATTGGTGACATTTCTTCTAAAGACAGGCAGCAAAGCCTTTTCGTCATCGTTTGCATTTGGTTTATACCATTCGCCCTGGAACATAGTCGACACCGCTCTAAATGGAGAAACATCTGATAAATATTGACCAATATTATTCTTTTCTTCACTTTCAACAGTGTTTTCATCTCTCATATAGAGAGTTTGATAGAAGTGTTCGTTATCAGTAGAAATTAATAAATTTCTATCTGAACGATCCGCGAGAGTAATATTAAAGTTAGAGATCATCAAAGATGAAGAACCATTAAACCACGCTAAAGTTGATAGGCTAGTAGCAACCGCTACAAGTCCAACAAGGATAGATGCTAAAGCGATTTTAGTTCTACTCTTCATTAAATTAATACCTCAAACTGAATATCTAATTCATAAGGTCTGTCTTGGCCTTGAATCTCAGGATCGATAGTGAATAAATCCCAGCCTTCAACAAAGACCGTTACATCTAAAAAAGCTAAATTCTCTTTTATAAGAACGTTGGACTCATTATAAATTTGATACTCTCTTGTTTTTGCAACTGGAACAGTATCGTTCTCAAACTTCTTAACCGTTTCAAATTCAGCGCGCATTGGTCGCGTAATATTTTCATTAACTTCGTAAACTCCAGATTTATGTTTGGCATTAAAAGTTGTATGTTTCCCGACTTGCTCACTTTCTGAACTACGAGGGTTATCCTTATAAAGCACCTCATCAGAAGAATAGCCTTCAACATTACTAAATTCACCATAATAGAATTCGATTTCTTTGCCAGTATGAATGTCCTGAAGCGTATCATAAAAGCCATCACCATTTAAGTCGAGGACACCTCCAACATTATCAAATCCGTCTTCATGAATAGTATCGTCAGTATTAATTAGATGTTTCATCTTTCCGTCATCAGTAACTAAATTATCAGTATGAATTCTAAAAGATTCTCTAATATCGAAGTCTGATTTTGTATCGGCTACAGACAAGAAAATTTCTTGATTCTTAAGATAGGATTCTGGTTCAAGTAAATCGTTCACACGAAAAGCAAATGACATATGAGTGTAATCATTTTTATCCGCCTCTTTATCGCGGTCATAGTTTCTCAAAGTAACGGGTGCGCGCATTAAAGAAAAATCGTCACTCGTTTTTGAATATGCTCCAGTGGTAACTGGATACATCCTATCAGGCGAATAACCATTTAATACAATAAGTTTGTGTAAAGCTTCATTTGATATGCCATTTCCAAACCAATAAATGAATTTATCATCGGTTTTTTCGATTTGAGTAACACCATAAAGATTGGCTTCATCAAATTCTAATGCGCTAACATAACCAACTTCAACATGAAGGGCACCTACAGATACGCCCTTATACTCGTCAATGTACACGTTAGACGCGTACGTAAACCAAGCAAAAGTCCCGCAGGTGGTAGCTGCGAGAGCGAGAGATAAGATTGAAGATGATATAACGGCAGCGAATCTATTCTTTGGGGTTAGATTTCTAATCCTAGTTAGAAGA
>CADBNT010000021.1 GCA_902796125.1 uncultured Erysipelotrichaceae bacterium
ATCGATGGAAACTTAAAGGAAATTGGCGTGGATGGTGATGATATACCATACGCTCAAAGAGAAAACATTGGTTGTATCGTTGACCACGTTGGAGGAAGAAACCGTTACACCGGCTATCTCATCTCATGCGTCTCAACTTCATTTAGAGATCTAAAGATTGGCTTAGACTGTGCTAACGGGGCATCTTGGATGATTGCGCGTAATGTCTTCTCTGCTTTAGGCGCTACATTATATGTAATTGGTGATGCACCAGATGGTTTAAACGTCAATAAAGGCATCGGTTCAACCCACATTGAAAAACTTCAAGAACTCGTCAAAGAAAACCATCTCGATGTTGGCTTTGCCTTCGATGGTGACTGCGATAGATGCTTAGCAGTTGATGAAAACGGCGAAGTCGTCGATGGCGATAAAATCATGTACATTCTCGCAAAGAGAATCAAAAGACATGGTTATTTATATAACAATGTCGTCGTCTCCACTATCATGTCTAACTCTGGCTTAACAAAAGCTTTAAAAGATGTCGGCATTGATAATGTCCAAACTAAAGTTGGTGATAGATTCGTCTATGAAGAAATGATGAAAAACAATTACTGGCTTGGTGGAGAACAATCCGGTCACGTTATCTTAAGAAAATACGCGACTACAGGCGATGGTATCTTAACTGCTTTGAAACTTACTGAGGAAATGATTTCCCGTAAATCAAGTTTATCTAAACTTGCCGCACCAGTTAAACTCTACCCACAATTCTTAAAGAATGTTAGAGTCGTCGATAAGAAAGCTGTTGCTAATGATGAAGCTATCTTAGCGAAAGTTAAGAAAATCAACGAAGAACTCCATGGCAATGGCAGAATCCTTCTTCGTGAATCAGGGACCGAACCAGTTATCCGTATCATGGTTGAATCCGATGATGAAGCCTTATGTAATAACTATATTGATGAAGTTTATAACTTAATCAAAAAAGGAGGATACATCGGTGAGTAAAGTTAGAGTCAAAGATTTATACGAAAAAAGTGAGATTGCTCACATTGATGAATTCGTATTTTCTAAAGAATATCCATGGGAACTTCTCGGCGAACTAAAAGGATATATCTTAAAACTCATTGAAAAAGGCCTTCCAGGCTACAAAAAACTTAAAGATGATGTTTTAGTCGGAGAAGATGTAAAAATCGCTCCTACCGCCACAATTATCGGTCCTACCATCATTGGTAACAAAGTCGAAATTAGACCAGGTGCTTATATTCGCGGTTCAGTCTTAGTAGGAGACGAATCAGTCATCGGAAACTCTTCCGAACTTAAAAACGCTCTATTAATGAGACATGTTCAAGTTCCTCACTACAACTATGTTGGAGATTCCGTTTTAGGTAATTACTCCCACATGGGCGCAGGTTCCATCTGTTCCAATCTTAGAAGCGATGGTAAAGAAGTCGTTATTCACGCGGATGAAGAAATTCATACAGGCATCCGTAAAATCGGTGGCATTCTTGGTGATCACGCTGATATAGGCTGTGGTTCAGTACTTAACCCAGGAACCGTCGTTGGTAAAAATACTCAGATGTACCCACTTACAATGGCAAGAGGTGTATATCCTGAGAATTCAATTGTTAAATCAACAAAAGTGTTTGTTGCTAAAAAATAAATAAGGAGAAAACAAAAAATGAAAGTTGTCGTTGGAAATGAAAAAGAAATCTCAGCCATGATTGCCGAAGATTTCATTAAGGTTATCAACTCTAAAAAGCATCCAGTTCTTGGTCTTGCTACCGGTACTTCCCCACTTCAGGTTTATGCTGACTTAGCTAAAGCTAATAAGGAAGGTAGAGTCTCTTTTAAGAATGTTACTACATTCAATCTTGATGAATATGTTGGCTTAGAAGGAACTCACAATCAATCATATCGTTATTTTATGAATGAAAACTTATTCAATCATATCGATATCGATAAAAAGAACACCAATGTCTTACTCGGTGTTGGCGATTATAAGAAATTCATGAACGAATATGATGACATGATCGCTAAAGCTGGTGGAATTGATATTCAAATTCTCGGCATTGGAAGTGATGGTCACATCGCCTTCAACGAACCAGATACACCATTTGATTCACTTACCCACGAAACAGCCCTCACTGAACAAACTATCAAAGATAACTCACGTTTATTCAATGATATTAGCGAAGTTCCAACCCGCGCCGTTACCATGGGTCTTAAGAGCATTATGAATGCTAGAAAGATCGTCTTAATTGCTACTGGTAAAAACAAAGCTAAAGCTGTCTATGGCTTAATTAAAGGACCAGTTGTTGAATCAATGCCATGTTCCATCCTTCAAAGACATCCTGACGTTACAGTCTACGTTGATGAAGATGCTTATTCTTTAGTTAAATAAGTAGAAAAAAATAAAAAGACCACGCATATGAACTGAACCCTATTTAGTTCACAAGTTGGAAAAAGCCTCTTAGCGAAAATAAACGTTAAGAGGTTTTCTTTACCGCAAGTAAAGGACAAATATAAACAACTTGTTTTTATTGAATTTTGTTGTAAATTATCTTTAACGAATAAGTGCTTTCACATATGCGTTGATATTGAAAGGAAAATTATATGAATAAAAATCCATTCTTGATAATGTCTGCCCTGATGGCCATTGGTCTTTTATCAGGCTGCGTTCAACACACCCACAATTGGGGTGAAACGACCTATACATGGGCAAACGATAATTCAACCTGTACCGCAGAAAGAGTCTGTAAAGGTGATAATAATCACAAAGAAACAGAAACAGTTAGTACAACTTTTCAAGAAATAACTGCACCAACTTGTGAAGGAGATGGAAAAGGTAGATATTCTGCCGATTTCTCTAGCGAAGCGTTTGCTGATCAAACTAAGGATGTTGTGCTAAGTCATTTAGGCCATAGCTATGGAGCACCAACTTATACTTGGTCTGATGACAATAAGACTTGTACCGCTAAAAGAGTGTGTACTCGTGATGAAAATCATGTCGAAGAAGAAACAGTCAATTCGGCATATCAAGTAATAACACCTGCTACAGTGGAAGCAGACGGTTTAGCTACATATACAGCTACATTTTCTAATGATGCATTTGTGTTACAAACCAAAAATATTACTTTGCCAAAAGATGTTTATGCGACAAAACCACATTTAAGCGCTGATGGTGAGACAGTTCAATATGGTTTATACCCACAAACAAACGTGAACGATTCTTCTTTAGTTTCTGAACTTAATGAATTAACTGATCCAGAAGCGAATGGTTGGTATCTATATAATGACGAATATTACGCAAAAACTGTTGCTAAACCACATGAAAATAATTACAAATTCGATAACGGAACCCTAATTACGAAAGATGAAACATACTGGTTTAAATGTGAACCAATTGTTTGGAAAGTACTATCAAATAACGAAGGAGAATGTTATTTAGTATCATTAACTCTTCTTGATGTTCATAAATATGATGACGATAAGAATTCTTATGACGAATCGTCTATTCATTCTTGGCTTAGCAATGATTTCTTTAGCGCAGCATTTGCTTTAGGAAATGATAACATTCTAGAAACTACTGTCGACAATAGTGGTTCTACAACTGACTCAGATGATAACCCATATTCCTGCAACGAAACACACGACAACGTTTTTATGCCAAGCTATAAAGACTACATGAATGAATCTTATGGTTTTGCTCACACAACTGCTGATTCGGATTCTAGATGTTGTAAAACAACTGATTGGACCAGAGCAAGAGGCGCTTATGCTGAACAAAATACTAATCCATTTTATAATAATAACGGTTATTATTGGACTCGTTCTCCTTATAGCGGTGATAGCGGTTTTACGTGGTGCGTTACACACTTTGGCAATATCTATAGCGAAGAAGGATCAGAAGTTGACAGTAAGGAAAATAGTGTCCGTCCTGCAATCAACATATTCTTTGATTAAAATAAACTTTAGTCTTTATGCTTTGCATAGAAAATCACTAAAGATATATTGAGTAACCAAACGAAATAGTCGAGCAATGTGAACTGAACCCCATTTAGTTCACAAGAAAAAATAAAAAGACCACGCATTAGCGTGGTTTTCTTTTTACCAAATGAAGTTACTTCTTAGCATTTCACCATTATCAATAAGGATATCTTCACCGGTCATTGATTTATTGATAACGGTTATGAAGTAAATCCATTCAGCGATTTCTTCTGCGCTAGCCCATTTATGAAGAAGCGTTTCATTTTTAACTTCTTCATAGAGCTTTTCATTATCGATGATGTGTCTATTTAGTGGAGTAATAACTCCTCCTGGAGAAATAGAATTTACTAAAACTCCTCTATTAGCGAGTTCGTTCGCCAGATGTTTTGTGTAAGAAAGAAGTCCACCTTTTGATGCTGAATATAATGGAAATTCTGCACCATTGCGAGCGCTACTAGAAGCCATAATTAAAATGGACTTTAGCGACTTTGAATCTAGATAATTATTCACAAAGTGAATAGAACCATTTAAATTCGTGTCAATCGCTTCAGCTTCGTCTTGCACTCCGGCATTCGCGACAATAACATCAATATCTTTGATTGTAGGTAAATCTTTATCTCTAATATCTTTCTTAAAATGAGTGTAATTCTTATCACTAATTGCTGAATCTTGTCTATCAACACCATAAACTTTATGGCCCATTTTTAAAAACTTAAGAGCTGCCGCTTTTCCAATTCCACTACTGGTACCTGAAATTAATATATTCATTGCGCTTTAGCCTCCTTTCTTTTAGCAAGATAATCAAGATATTCTTTTCCAACGTTATTCTTTTCCATTTTCTTAACAAGTAGATAACCTAGAGGTGAGAAAATAACCTCACAAAGAAGTTCCATAACCATGCCTGTTAAAGCGCATGTGACACATTGTAGAAGTGTCCAACCAAAGAAAACTTTGGAAACGATTAAAGCGAATAACAAATTGTCTACAAATTGACCGATCATCGTTGATACATATGAAGCAATAATAAAGACTTTGAATGTAGTTTTATTCTTAAAGGCTTTATGAATAAAAAAGGCTAAAAAGTTATTGACTATTGCTGAAGCAATAAAGGCGACAGATGATCCCAAAATAATGTACCATGTGCCTCTAAAAATTGAATCCATTGCAACGTTAATAATTTCTTCACTTCCCTCAACATAAGAGTTTGACCACACTCCTGGAATTAAGGACGCTAAAAAGAAAACTAGAGCGATGAATAAATTCACCACTAACGCTGTAATAGAAACAATATTTGCAGCCCTTAAACCGAATCTTTTAACGATGACATCCATCGTGAAGAATACGAGCCAAGAAAGGACAAGACCTGCATCTAAAGCGAGCCAATCAACGTGTAAATCAATCGATTTATTCGCGAGAATGTTCATGCAAACGACTGCTACGAACATTAATCCGACAAGTAAAGCCGGGACATTTCGGTAAAGAAGTGAAACTTCCTTAGCGAAATCTTTGATTCTTTTCATAAAAAATCTCCTTGTTTTGTTTTTTAGAAGATGGTTATGCAAGGACAACACCTTCTTAACGTTTGTTATTATAATCACTATAGTGGCTTAACGCCATCTTTTTTCATTTGAGCAAGAATATCTTCTGGCCAATATGAAGATTGAACTTCGGCGATGTGCTTCTTTTGTAAGTAATACATACATAAGCGAGATTGGCCAATTCCTCCACCGATTGTGTATGGAAGTTCTTTATTAATTATTGCTTTGCAATAAGGATTATTTAATTTGTCGAGTTCGCCTTTCTTTTTAAGTTGCTTTACTAATGAATCTTCATCAACGCGAATACCCATTGAAGAAAGTTCAATTGGAGAGTCGATTGCATCATCAAAAAGAATGATGTCTCCGTTTAGTTTCCAATCATCATAGTCCGCAGCTCTTCCATCATGAGGAAGACCACTATCTAATGGCCAGCCAATTTGATAGATAAAAACTGCTCTATGTTCTTTAGCGATCAAATATTCTCTTTCTTTTGGAGATTTATTTGGATAGAGCTTTTCAAGTTGCTTAGAAGAGATTTTATAAATCTTGCTTGGAAGGTTATAACTAAAGTCCCATTTCTTTTCAGAAATAGACGCAACTTTTCTTATTACAGAATAGATATTTGAAACCACTTTAAATAAGTAAGATTTCTTTCTTTCATCCTTAAGGATGATTTTCTCCCAGTCCCATTGATCAACATATATGGAATGAAGATTATCTAAATGTTCATCCTTACGAATCGCGTTCATATCGGTGTATAAACCTTTATCAACTGGAAAGTTATATTCTTTTAAGGCAAATCTTTTCCATTTAGCTAAAGATTGAACAATTTCAATTCTTTTACCATTTAGGTCAAAAGAAACAGTCTCCTCTATTCCATTAAGGTTATCGTTTAGACCAGTTTCTTTATCCACAAAAAGTGGCGCGCTTACACGCACCAGATTAAGTTTTTTAGCTAATAAATCTTCGAATTTATCTTTTAAAAACTTGATAGCAATTTCAGTTTCTAAAATATTCATATTTTAAAGTGGTAAATCTTTCTTAACGAATCTTCTTGCACCAATAAAGGCAAAGACTGCGCCAATAACAATGAGGATACCAAGTTCCCAAATCCAGTTGAAACAAGAAGCAGTCCAATCAACTTCGTTAGGCATGTAAATTGCTTTAGAGAAGTTAGACATACTAGTCGTATCAATAAGGAAGAAAAGCGATAAGTAATTAAAGAAATACATGGACTTAACACCAATACCAACAGCGACGAAAGCTTCGTTGCCAAATAAGCCCATAATACAGCAAATGAATGATAAGACGCTTACTCCACCGCCAGTAGCAAGTGAATAAGTTTGCTTATTAAAGAAGCAAGATGCACCAAAACAAATGCCTGATAAGCCAAATATTGCTATATATGACCCTAGACAGAATAGTAATGTTCTAATCGGCATCCACATAACTTCTTTGCCGGAATGTTTCACAATTAATGTAGCAATTCCTTCACTACCAATCGCAGAGACGGTAATTAAGGTATACATAGCTGTGATTGCTAATACGAGGAATAAGTACTGCGTTCTAATAACAGTCTTACGATTTGTAGGTGTTGATAAGACATATGCCATAGAGCCATCATTAACTTGAGAAACGACAAGTTTATTGGAAGCAATAATGACAAAGATCATTGGCAAAAGAACACCACAAATCTTATAAATTAGCTCTGCTAATACGCTATTTAAGTCAATTTGAGACATCGCTTGAATTCTACTAAGGGAGAAGCCCATAGTTTCAAGAAGTCCAAGGACTGTTAACCAGTTAAGATTTTCATCTTTAACATAGTTAGAAACGCTGGACATATCGATGTTTGTGAAGATGTTTTTCGAGCCAATCGCTAAGTTAATAATGATAAAGATAAGCGCTGCTCCTGCTGATAAAGCAATCCAAACAAGTTTAAGCGACTTTAATGATTGGAGAAAAAGAGGCTTTGAGATAAATTGTTTTCTTTTAATTGCTTGTTCCATTTTCGTTTTCTCCTTTCACATGTTCTAAGAAATATTTTTCTAAGGTGTATTGTTTTTCTTTTATCGACTTGATGTTATGTTTTCTAAGTTCTCTAATCATTCCATCAGTCTTAGGTAAATCAACTTTAACGATGATTTTCAAATTTTTCTCGTCTTTTTCTAGGACTTCCACTTGAGAAGTATCAGCCTTTTCAAACGATTCTTTGTCTAAGAATACAATTTCGTATTCCCTAAATGGTCGAGAATGAATCTTCTTCATATCGACTATGTCGATAATATGACCGTCTTTAATAAAGGCAACTTGATCACATGTCTCCTCAAGTTCATCAAACATGTGGTTCGACATAAAGATTGTTGTGCCTTTAGCCTTCTCTTCTTTAATTAAGTCGATGAAGGCTTTTCTCATAAGAGGATCTAGACCTGTTGTCGGCTCATCAAGAATGAGAATTTCAGGTTGTCTCATGAAGGCTGCGACAAGCGCGGTCTTTTGTTTCATACCTTTCGACATACGTCTAAGGTTTGCAGTTGGGTCAAGTTGAAGAGCATTAATAACTTGCTCAGCTTTGCTCATGTCGGTTATAACGAGCATGCTAGCTTGAATATTAAGGAAGGTCGTTCCGCTTTCTACATCTGGGAAAGCAATCTCACCTGGAACATATCCAATGTATTTTTTGATTTCCTCGGAGTCTTTCCAAGCGTCTAAGCCTTTTACCTTAACTTCACCACTATCAGGCTTTAAAAAGCCCATTATGTGGCGAATTGTGGTTGTTTTACCACTGCCATTCGTGCCGCAATAACCAAATGTCGTACCTTTTTCAATATCAAAAGAGATATCAAAGACGCCACGGCCTTGGCCATAATCTTTCGTAAGATTTTTAACGCTAATGATTGTCTCTTTCATTATTTGGTATTTCCCTTCACACCTTCTAGACCACCAAATTCTTTTTCTTCTTTATAGAAGGACATAAAGTAGTCTTGCAAGGTAAATGGTTTTTCTTCGAATTCTTTAATCTTAATGCCAAATAAAGAATCAAAGAAAGATTTATAATCTTTTTTATTAAATTCAATCGTTGCAGTTAATAGTTCATCACTAGTTTCGACAAGATGAAATTTATTTCTTTCTTTTAAATATAAGTCCATGTTCTCTTTATCAAGGAAATGGAGAATATATATTTGTTTTTCGGAATCTTTTAAGTCATTAGCTTTAAATGTAGAGACGTGTTTTCCATCTTTAATAATTGAGATAGTGTCACATGTCGCATCAACTTCTGAGAAAATGTGGGAAGAAAGAAGGATAGTTTTGCCTCTTTTCTTTTCTTCTAAAACAAAGTCAATGAAGACTTTTTGCATGATTGGATCAAGACCAGAAGTTGGTTCATCGAGGATCAAAACATCTGGATCATTCATAAAAGCAGTAACGACCGCGAGTTTACGCTTATCACCTAAAGACATCGATTTAATCGACATCGATGGATCAAGCTTAAAAATATCGATTAGATGCTTAAGCATCTTTTCATTTCTCGCTCCACGCATATCTTCCATCATTTTGATGAATTCCCAACCGTTCATATATAAAGGGAGAGCTGGTTCACCAGGAAGATATCCGACTTTTTCTAAGATCTTATCGGTATTACCAAATGTTTCTTCACCGAAGATTTCAACTTTACCAACAGCAGTCTTACTAAAACCCATAATGTGGCGAATAGTTGTCGACTTGCCTGCTCCATTTGGACCAAGATAGCCATAACATTCACCTTTATGAACTTTAATTGAGACATCAAAAACACCGCGACCATAGCCGTAGTCTTTAGTGAGATGTTCAACGTTAATTATGACTGGGTTTTCGCTCATTGTTTAGTAAGTCCTAATTGCAAAACATGATAGTCACGGAATGGTTCTCCGTGAGTGGTAATATATGTTTCATTGATTTTATCAATGTCTTCTTTGGTAGGATGAGATCCAACTGGATGTTCTTCAACTTCGGAATCTTCATCAATATCACCGATATCACCACCGGAAATGAATTGTTCAAGCTTACCTTTGAAGTCATAACCATACCAATATAATTGAAGAGCTAAATCTTTGATGCTAACAGGGAGATAGAAATTGACTAAGGAAGGAGTAATATTAGCAACAAATACTAAGTCGGTAACTTCTTCTGGAATCTCAAAGTCACCTAAAACAGTAATGCCAAGATGTAGACGAGTTTCATCATAAATCTTTTCATCTGGGTTGACATTATAAAATCCAGTAAGTGGATTAAGTTCGCTAAGTAATTCAGCAAAATCGTTATCGGTTTCGCCCATTTCCATATCGACATTAAGTTCAAATTTCTTTCCTTTATTTTCTTCTTCAAGAACAACGTCCTCATTAGTGAGTTTCAAAGAAACTCCAAAGTGAACTCCTTTGGATTTTCCCATTTGGAAAACATAGTCACCAATATAAGGTTCTCCTGAACAAGACGCTAATAAAGGAAATAGTGAGATAAGACAAAGTGTTTTATTAATTTTCATCATTTCTCCTCCTTAAAGTAGCCTAAAATTAGACATATTTTAACATATCTATGTTGAAATAATTAACTATTTATTATTTTATTTTATGAGACTAAATATCGCTATTTTTAAAAATCAACATTTTCGAGTCGCTTAGATGAAATCTTATAAACAAGGAAATGCGCTAAAACGGATAAGCAAATAGCAACCGCTAAAACGATGAATTGAATCCAAAGCTCACCAGCGAATATTTGGTTATACCAGCTAAGTGGTTCTACTTTAGTTGAGGCAAGTGGAAGTCCAACAGTAAATATGCCTAAATAAAGGACGAATCCAAGAATTGTCAACAGAGTTGACATAACGATAGATTTACCGTTTTTATAATAAATTGGGAAGAAGATAAGATCGGCAATTGCAAATCCTAAAATACCAAAAGCAATTAAGGAGACAAAAGCATCCACACCAAATCCAGTTGTGATATAGTCAGGATTTGTTTCTCTCATCGAGTTTTGAATCACCATTGCCACTGGAAGTAAAGCGCACATAATCAATATGTACACGAGTTGCATAATCACAACTGTCATGATTCTGGCGAGAACAATATCTTTCTTTCTAACTGGAAGCAAAGTGGAATAAAGTAAATCATTACTTTGTTGTCCTTTGTTCGCACCTAAGAAAAGGATTGGATAACAACTAAGAAGATAAATAAAGCCAATGCCCATCGGAAAAGATGGGATAAGCATCATAAGTGGGAAAAGGAAAACGAAAAGATAGCAGATAGGATGCATCGCTAACTTAAATTCTTTATAAAGCAAAGCTTTCATTGTTCTTGCTCCTTTCTAAGTAGACCATGATCTCTTCTAGATCTGGTTCAACTGGATTGATTTTGTGTTTAGTGAATACATCTTTCTTTTTGGCATCGATTAATCCTTCGATGCGGTCATCAAGTTCTTTATAAGCAATATAGTCATTTAAGAGATCTTTATTCTTAGATTTGTCTTTGACAAAAAGATAAGAATCTACAAAGTCTTTCTTGGTGCCGGTATAGACAATTTCTCCATTATGAATATAGGTAATATTATTCGCACATTTATCTAAGTCGCTTGTAATATGAGTGGAGAATAAAATTGCTCTATCCTTGTTTTTAACAATTTCTCTAAAAATATCTAAGATTTCATCTCTAGAAACTGGGTCAAGTCCAGATGTAGGTTCATCAAGAATTAAAAGTTCGGCTTTATGTGATAAAGCAATCGCGACAGAATATTTAACTTTCATACCACTGGATAGTTCTTCCAGTTTCTTATCAAGATTAAGATTGAATAATTTGCATACTTCATCAAACTTCTTTTCGTCAAAATTCTTATAGAATCTTTTTGTAACATTCATTAATTGACGAATAGTCCTATTAGGATAATAGTCGAGTTCGCTTAAAGCGAAACCAATCCTTTGTTTGTTCTCAAGCTCATGTTCGTTCATGTCTAAATCGAAAGCTTCAATCTTGCCACTTTCATAGTGAATAAGATTCATGATTGATTTTAATGTTGTAGTTTTACCTGCGCCATTTCGACCGATAAAACCCATGATTTCACCTGGTTTTACCTTAAAAGAAACATCTTTTAGAGAAAACGAAGGATAATTTTTATTTAGTTTCTCAACAAGCAAAATATTGTTCATTATTTATTACCCTCCACGATTTTATAAAATAAATCAGCTTTTAGCAAAGCTATTCCTCTAAGTTTATCGCCCATTACCATCAAAGTTTCGCCTTCTTTGATATCAAACATATCTCTAGCTTCTTTAGGTATGGTGATTTGACCTTTAGGTCCTACTTTAACACTCACAATAAAGCGTTCATCATTAACCTTATTCATATTCTTACCTTTCTTACTTTTATTACCTATTATAATTCTTGTTTATCAATAAATAAAGAAATTTATTAATATTAATCGTTAAAAGAAAAACAAAAATATCATTTAGGAGCCTAATTAAAGGGAATATCCATTTCAAATGGATTGATTTTTTTCTTTTCTTCTATGACGGACAAATACAAAAAGCAATGTCGAGGCAACTAACGTAGAGACACCAATGATTAAAACTATTGGTGAATCTAAATCAATAATGCTTGATAAAAATAATTGATTAGATAGCGCTGTAAATGTAGGACCTCCAGCAAATGGAGTTAGTGTATCAGAATATCTACGCATTATATGCGTATATCTAGCAACAAAATCACTAATATTGCACTTGCAGTGCCATTAACTAATACTTCTTTAGCATCATCGTTAAGTTTATTCCAAGCAAGATTTAAATCATCCCATATTTCAGATAACGCAAGAGAATGATCATCACCTTGTGAACCAGTAGAACAAATAGAACCTGTCTCGCTAAGGAAATATAAAGCAAAATATTCTGCTTCCGCATTGACTAAGACATCGTAATTTGTCACTTTAGCTTTTTGTTCGTTTGTCAATAAATCATAAGAATGGCGTGCTTCATCAATATCAGAGAAGCTATCATTATCTCCACCATAAATAACCTCGCCGATTTCGTTAATCGCAGCGATTACATCGTTGACCTCTTCTAATTCTTTCTCAGCTTTTTCTGCTAAATAAGCATATGTTTCTTCCGCTTTAACTAAAGTTGCATAATTGCCAACTTGTAGTTTTTGTTCACTAGATAAAAAGTCATATGCTGATCTAGCTAATTCAATCTTTGCTAAAGATTCGTCTGTGTATTCAACTACTCCGATATCTTCAATCAAATTTTCGACAGTATCTATGCCAGCTTGTTTAAGATATTCAAGAGTCTCTTCGGCGTTAGTTAACGTCTCATAATTTGTCACGCTAGCTTTGCTAGAGTTGGATAAAATGTCATAGAAAGATCTCGCCAATAAGATGCTATTTTCTTTTTCGAGAGTTACTTCACCAATTGCGTCAATTAATGATTCAACCATCGCTACATCGCTACTATATTCATTTACACTAGCGACAACATATAGGCCATCTTCATTACTGAAGGTATAGAAATTTATTTCGTCTGGTTGATCATCAATTACAACTTGGTAATGGCTATAGTCGATATATAGTTCCCCTGTTTCTTCACTAATTCCATCAGCAATTAGTTGATATGAATATAAAGTGAAGGAATCATCGCTACTTTGTGGATTTAAAGTATCGTTAGTGATTTTACCAGTATTATTATCTTTTAAGCCAACAGTGAGACTTGATGGTCTATCTAAAGCATCAATATCTAGCCAATATACTTTTAGATTGGTGTTTACTAAATTTTTTAAAGTATACGCAACATCATATCCGTTTATCGAACAATCATATAATGATAAATCACCTTTATCTTCATCGTGGCGTGATGAAATAAATCTAACATCATAATGTAGTAAGTCACCATTTCGATACTTAGGAACTGAGGCGAAAGATATAGTCGCAGAACTATAATATGCTCCATCTCCAACCGCAACTTCCTTCGATTCAATTAAGGTGCTTCCTTGATATAAACCAAATGTTACATAATCAGGACGAGGTCCGTCTTCGTTAGTAAGACAGTTATCAGTGAACGAAATAGTAGAAGTTATATTCAAAACATCACTTGGAGTGTGAATTAGTAAAAGGAAATACATCTGTCTACTTGGAGCTGAAGGAATAGGCATCTTTAAGAATCGATATGTGCCTTCTCCATCAATATTGTCTTTTGCTAATTCCCAATCGGTAGCGATATCACTTCCAGTAAGATAAGGAACAGAAACGAACCATCCATGTTCTTCATCAACTGTATAGGTATCTAATCCACCATTAGTTTTAATGTTAAAACTAGTTGGACGTAAACCATCTTTGTTATCAGCGTCAAACCATCTGACGGTGATTTCAGTTGCATTACCGCTTTCTAACCAGTTCGCATTAAAAGTAACATCATCATTAATGATGTATTTACTACCAGAGGCAATGCGTGAACTGCCAATGCTCCAGCCATTAAAGTGACCATTTGTATCGCTTTCTTCGTAATCATTATAAATATAACCAGGAATAGTAATTTCCGAGCCTTTTAATAACTTAAATGTTTGGGTAGGAATATTAGCTTTTCCGGAATTAACAGTGACAGTTTTATATTCTAGTCCATCAAAGAAATTAGAAGTGTAAACATAAGCACATGTCGTAGAAGTGACTGCGTCACTACTAACAAAACCAACATATTTGCCTGCTTGATGAGGACCAAAGATTTTGTTCCATCCATAAGTATGGAAATGAATGAATCTAGATAAAACAAGAGGTTTCTCTCCAGGAATTCCAAAGCCTTCGTCTTTAATGCAGTTTGTGCATGTCACAAAATATATTTCTTTTCCTGTTTCTTGATCAATTAGTCTAGAAGCATCAGTTGGAAGGTTACGCTGTCCAATTTCCTCATCAGCGAACTTTTCAATGCATCTTAGTCTTTCGTTAGGTCCTTGTTTATAACTACCTTCTTGTTCTGGATTGTATAATCGACCATAGAAAGATACATTTTTAATTCCACCGATATTGAC
Source organism: uncultured Erysipelotrichaceae bacterium (assembly GCA_902796125.1). Lineage (GTDB taxonomy): Bacteria > Bacillota_I > Bacilli_A > RFN20 > CAG-826 > Fiminaster. Next base: position 14,537 of record CADBNT010000021.1, read on the forward strand.
TTCATGATCTTTGTCAGTGCATTTAATGACCATTTTTCCACGGACATCTTTAAGTTTTGGCCAATCAGAATAATTCTTGCCAAACACTCCATCTTCTAAATAGAAGAATGGCTCACCAGTAGTAGGATTAACATCTTCAACACGTTCTCTTAAAATCTTTTCTAAGCGAGCGTAGATGATTGGAACATCATAGTCATGTTGCGTTTCAGCAGAAAAATCCATCATCACATATTCAGTAGGATTGTTAGTTAAGAATTCTTCAACCCAATCGATAACTTTTTGCAAATTTAGAGGATATCCAGTATCTGGATCTTTAGCGAAATAGGTTCCGCCTGCACTGTTCTTTCCGTGACACATGAAGAGATTTTCGCCATCATCGCTTTGGTCTCCTCTGGAGCGGTCTTTTTTCCAAACGCGCTTATTATTGATTCTTAAATCTAAGCCACGAATGCCATCATTTAGTTGTTGATAAATATATTCGTATTGAGTAACTGCATAATCATAATAATTTAGAAGAGAACCAACGCAGCTAGTCGCAGAAGCAACATCTTTCATCGATGAGTCGTGAGTAACTGGGGTATTAATTTCATTAATTTTA
>CADBNT010000022.1 GCA_902796125.1 uncultured Erysipelotrichaceae bacterium
CCCAACTCAAATCGATATTACCATGGATTTTACATCAACCACCGATACCACTTTGAATGACTATGCGAATATGCCTAGCATCTTTGTGATTATTAAAGTTGCGGGTACTTGGGCTGGTCAATCAGAAGATACCGAAATTAGCTATGCTGATTATCAAGACGCGATTATCACTGAAGGTGGCAAGAAAGTTCTTGAACTTTGGACTATTCCTGGTGAAGGTAACTCCATTGAAATTTATAAGACAGAAGCTGAATCAAAACTTCCAAAGATTCAAACTGCAAAATTTATCGATTTTAAAAATATTGAATGTCGTTGTTCAATCGATGATGAAGGTAAGCCTACTGAAAAGAGATGGGTACCTCTCTCCTATAAGCTTTATGCCTTCGATAAGTCATATTTCACAATGACTGAATCCGCTCAAAAGGCAAATAAAGAGCATTACTTATTTAAGACTGGTGTTCCTACTGGAAACGTCTTCACAATTTCATTTAACTACACAGCGAAGATTAACGTTCAATATATGATTGAATCCGTCTTCCCAGAATACGAAACAAAGACTGCGAAAGTCGTTGTGAGCTGTGAAAATCTCTATGAGAACACTAGATTTAATCAATTCTACAATTACTCTGGTAGTGATTTAGGCATGACCTACACTAGTGTTGATGCTGCACACGCATCCGCGACCTTTAAACTTTGGTCACCAATCTCTTCCTTAGTAAGACTTAATTTATACGAAAATGGTAAACCTGGTAGTTTAGGCGGCGATGATGATAAACAATCATACACCATGAACTACACCAAAGGTGGTGTCTGGCAAGTTACCATTACTGGTGCTCCAGAAGATATTAAAGGTAAATTCTATACCTATTCACTTACTCATTCCGCCGGTACAGTTGAAGCTATGGACCCATATGCTAAAGCATGTGGTTTAAATGGCTTAAGAGGCTATGTCTATGATAAGAATGACGAAGCCGCCAATCCAACTGGTGGATGGGGAAGCGTTCCAGAAATCTGGAATGGTGTTGATGGTTATGATATCGACACTCCACAAAGATTATCTATTTACGAAGTACATATTCGTGACCTCACAATGGATAGCTCTTGGAATGGAACTAAAACACCTGGTACATATCAAGCCTTCTATGAAGCAGGCACTCACTTAAAGGATCATTCAAGTGTTACAACTGGCTTTGATCATATTGAAGAACTTGGTGTGAAAGCTATTCAACTTCTCCCAGTCTTTGATAACGATAACGATGAAAGACCAGAAAAGATGAAATTTAACTGGGGTTACAACCCACTTAACTATAACTGCGTTGATGGTGGTTATTCTTCCAATCCAGAAGATCCACTTGTTCGCATTCAAGAATACAAGAATTTAATTAAAGCTTATGCTTTAAATGCAAATCATTGCCGCGTCATTATGGACGTTGTTTATAACCACGTCAGTAGTGCTTCTTCATCTTGCTTTACTAAAGTAATGCCTAAGTACTACTTCCGTTATGATGAAAACTGGGCCTATTATGATGGTTCTGGTTGCTCTAACGAAGTTAAAACCGACGCTCCAATGATGAGCAAATATATCGTTGATTCACTTCTTTGGTGGGCTAAAGAATATAGAGTCAAAGGTTTCAGATTTGACCTTATGGGTTTAATTGATACTTGGACTTTAAGAGCCGCTAAAGAAGCATTATATGCTTATGATCCAGATATCGTCATTTATGGCGAAGGTTGGACCTCTGGTGGCTATCATGGTAAGACCGATGCTAGTAATGGCGGTGCTGATACCAAGATGGTTTATCAACAACTCTATGCATCAAGCATTTCTCAAGGCCAAGTCGGTGGCTTTAATAACGGCTCCCGCGATGGTATGAGAGGCGGAAATGATGATGGCTTTAATGGCATCACCTATCCAACATGGGGCTTTATGAGTAAGACTAGCGATGTCGGTGGTTCATCTTATGATGTCGTTGAAATGCTCAAAGGTGCAAACCCATGGGGTGGCGCAAACCCACAACAAACAATTAACTATGTATCCTGTCACGATAACTATACGTTATGGGATCAACTTCGTTATACCTTAGCTGGCAGCTATACTGGCAAAAATAAAGTACCTGCTGGTGCTCCTTCTACAATTAATGTCGTTGAAGGCTCTATCGCTGCCCATGCAGCCGTTATGATGTCTAATGGCGTTGCATTTATGCAAGGTGGCGAAGAACTTTATCGTACAAAGAACTATGGATATAACTATGATGATTATCTTGAACTCAAGGCTAAAGATTTAGTTAGACCATATCCAGAATTCCCAAATTATAGCGAAGATCCAGAACAAGAATACCAAAATGGTATGGTTACAATGTATAACGACCATGATATCGTCGCTCATAACTCATATAAATCACCTGACTACGTTAACTCCTTTAAATGGGACCGTAAGTTAGCTGTTGATGGCACAGATGTTTCTGACAAGTTCAATGTTTGGAAAGCAATGGTCCATGCTAGAAACAATATGACATTAATTGGCTATCAAGGTGATACTGCTCAATACAGTGCCTGGGGTGCTGGAGATGGCTCAACAGTTTCAGGCTGCTGGAGCAGAATTATTGATACTTCAACAGGCTATGCCTTTATGATGACAAACCGCACTGGTGGAACCTTTAACTGGGATAACATCGGTGATGGAAGAATCGTTGAAACCATCTTCTCCAGTAAGACTGGTTATCACGTTTCTACTAATAGTGTTTCACTCCCAGCATTTTGCTGTGTCTGTTTCAAGATTAATGGTTAAGGAGGAACAAACATGAAAAAGTTTACTAAATTCTTAATGTTAGCATCCTTCTTATTTGCTCTTCCTTTAGCAGGATGTAATGAAGCTAGTGGAAATGACGCTACTGCATTAAAGAAACTCGTCAGTGAAGTTTCGCTTAATGAAACTATATTATCTTTAGAAGTTGGAGAAAGTTTTGAACTTATTCCAACTATCGTCTTCAAAGACGAACAACCTCATGATGATCTAAAAATCAAATGGGTAACAAGCGATATTAACGTTTGTAGCGTTGACGATGGCTTAGTTACAGCTTTAGGTGGTGGAGAAGCTTCAGTTTCCATTATCGCTGGTTATAAGATGGCTACTTGTAGCGTATCTGTTCCAACTGGTGGTAGTTCTTCTGGCTTTACCATTTCACTTAGTGAAACAACAAAGCAAATCACTGTTGGTGAACAATTCTCATTAGTTGCCACACCATCAGTTCAAACTGATATTGCTTGGAATTCAAGCGATTCTTCAGTTGCCTCTGTTGATTCTAGTGGCTTAGTTAGCGGTATTAGCGTTGGTGAAGCTGATATTGGTGCATCTGCTTTAGGTGTTTCAGTATCTTGCCATGTAACTGTCTTAGACGCTGGCGATGTCTTCATTAAGCTTAATGCTTCTAATGTTGATCTTGCCGCCGGACAAGGTTATCAACTTATCGCAACACTTAAAGAAGAAGCCACCGTTACTTGGAGAAGTAGTGATGAATCACTCGCTATTGTTTCTTCAACTGGCTTAGTTACCGCTATGGAAGGTGTTGAAGGTACAGTTACTATTTCTGCAACCGCTAATGGCGTAACTGCTTTATGCTTATTTAACATTGTTAATGAAGATGACGTTTATGATTGCACCATTTACTTCTTCATTGACTATAACAATATCGATACAAGCGATACGACAAAGACTAAACTTCTCGCGAAATTTAGATGGTACAATGACCAACCTCTTTCTGCGAGTGGTAAAGTCCCTCCAAATCCAACTGTCGCGATGGATCCAGCCTTCCCATATTTCATTGGCTGGTCCAATCACACTATCATCGATAGTAAAGCTGATTTATGGAAGCTTGAAAGCGATGTATGTGGAAATGCACCGTATTTATACTTGTATGGCATTTGGGCTGATGTCCCAGCAGGAGAATTCGTAAAATGAAAAAATTAACTAAGTTCTTAACTCTTCTTCTTTCTGCTGGTTTATTAGCATCTTGTAATGGTGCACCTCTTCCTTTTGATAAGGATAGTTTAGATGGTTCTGATATCGACACTCCTTATGAGGATTACATTTTGCCGGTCACAAGTGTGGCTTTCCCTGAAACAGAGAAAAATATTTCTCTTATTAAGGGAGAAACTCACGATTATAAATTCACTTTAGAGCCAAAACGCGCTGAAGCAAGAGGCGTTAGATGGCAAAGTGAAGACGATAATATCGCCACGATTGATAACGGTAAACTTACCGCTATCGGTGGTGGAAAAACTTCTATTATCGTTTCATCATTTGATGAGATCTTCGAAGAAGTGAAACTTAATGTTGAGGTTGTTGTTCCTCTTGTTAGCTTTGAAATTCCTGAATCAGTTAACCTTGGCTACAAGAAGACATATCAAATCTCTCCTACAATTAGTCCA
>CADBNT010000023.1 GCA_902796125.1 uncultured Erysipelotrichaceae bacterium
AACGATGTTTTAGACAAGATTAAATCAAATACACTCGTCATTGTTTGTGACGTTCATAGACCATCGCTTACCCTTTGTCCAAAAGTCCTAGAGAAAGCTACAAAGGTTATGGTCATTGACCATCATAGACGTAGTGAAGAATTTATTGAATCACCAGTTTTCCAATACATCGAGCCAAGTGCTTCTTCAGCATCTGAAATGATCGTTGAACTTATTCGTTATTCAAGCGCGAACCCACGTATCGAAATCCCAAGTACATACGCGACCATTATGCTCTCAGGCATATTTATGGACTCCAATTACTTCAAGGCTAAAACTTGTGGTATTCGTACCTTTGAAGCATCAATGGTTCTCAAAGAATTTGGTGCAGATAACTCTGTCGCTGATGATTATCTTAAGGATGAATTTGAAGAATACACTCTTATTACAAAGATTATTTCTACACTTAAAACACCATTCTATGGTGTCGTATATTGTGTCGCTGATGAAGATGACATTATTGAAGCTGCTACACTCGCCAAAGTTGGCAACCAATGCATGCAAATGCGTGGCGTAAACGCCTGCTTTGTCATTGGTAAAACTGCTGTTAACGAAGTTAGAATCTCTTGTCGTAGTGACGGAACAATCAACGTTCAATTACTTGCTGAAAAACTTAATGGTGGTGGTCACTTCACTCAAGCTGCTGGATCATTTAAAAATACTACAATCGATAGGGTTGAATCTCGTCTTTTAGATGTTCTTAATGAATATCTACCAGATGCTCGTAACAACCAAGAAAGGAAATAAGATGAAAGTCATTTTGTTAAAAGACGTTAAAGGCGTCGGCAAAAAGTCTGAAATTGTAAACGTCAAAGATGGTTATGGCGCTAATTTCCTTATTCCTAGAGGTCTTGCAGTTGCTTATTCTGAGAAGGCCCTTGAGATTCTCAATCAACAAAAAGCTGATGAAAAGGAACAAATTAGAATTGCTACCGAGAACGCTAAAGCATTAGCAGAAAAGCTTAAAAACATCACCGTTGAATTCACTGCTAATTGTGGAAGCGATGGAAGAATGTTCGGAACCATCTCCACCAAGCAAATAGAACAAGAGCTAAAAGCTAAGTTTAATATTGATATTGATAAAAGAAAAATAATCAGCAAAACTGCTGTAGATAGACTTGGATATACCAAATTACAAATCGAACTTTATAAAGGCGTAATTGGGGAAATTAATGTTCATGTAAGTGAAAAGAAATAGGAGGGACGAAAATGGCTAGTAAAAATAAAGTATTACCACATAACACAGAAGCTGAAAAAGCCGTTTTAGGCGCCATGATTCGTTCAACCTCTATTCTTTACGATGTCATGGCTCAACTTACTGAAAATGACTTCTACGAAGAAAATGAAAATCATCGTGCTATCTTTGGTGCGATTGAAAGACTATATAGAAAAAGTGTTCCTGTCGATGTTCAAACAATCACTGATGAATTAATTAATTCAAAGGAAATTGAAATCGCTGGAGGACTTGAATACTTAGTTGAATTATCTGATTCAATTATTACCTTCGCGAATATTGACCAATACATTCGTATTGTTAAAGAACAATCTAACTTAAGAGCGTTCCTTAAAACAATCGAAGGCTATGTCTCTAAATGCTATACATCAGACATTGAAAGCGTTGATTCTTTCTTTGCTCAAGCCCAAAAGGATATTACCAATATTACTGAAAAACGTAGAGTTGGTGATTTCCAAACCGCTGAAGAAGTTTCATCTCACTTAGCAGAAGAACTAAAACACTTAAAACCTGCTACAACCGATGATTCAATCACCCAAGGTGCAACTCCAACAGGATATTCTGAACTTAATAAGAAAACCCATGGTTTTAAACCAGGTGAACTTATCGTTGTTGCTGCTCGTCCGGGTATTGGTAAAACAACTCTTAGCCTTAACCTTGCTTTTAATGCGGCTAAGCACGGACATACAGTTGCCTATTTTTCACTGGAAATGCCTGCGCAGCAATTATTTAAGAGACTTGTTTCCGCTGACTCTAATGTTAAATTAGATTCTCTTATTTCTGGTTTCGGTTTAAATCAAAATGTTCAGCTTAAACTTCAACAATCTTGTAATGCTTTATCTAAGATGAGCATCTATATTGACGATACTGCCGGTATTCAAATTCTCGATATCGTTGCTAAATGTCGTAAATTAAAAGAAAAGACAGGCAATTTAGGCCTTGTAGTTGTTGACTATATTGGTCTTGCCCGTACCAATACTCATTACGATTCAAGACAACTTGAAGTTCAATACATTTCTCAAACGCTTAAGAAATTAGCGCTAGATTTAAATGTTCCAGTTATCGCTGTTGCACAGCTTAACCGTAACGTTGAAAGTAGATCTAATGGTGAACCAATGCTTAGCGACCTTCGTGAATCCGGTTCTATTGAACAAGACGCTGATATTGTTCTTCTTTTACATGAAACATCTCTTGATAAATCAAGCGATTGTAGTAAAGGAAGTATCTTTGATAAGCAAGATAGAGCGGTTAACGAAGCTCAACAAAATGTTGCCAAGCAAGAAGCTGGAAATAACGAAGCCAAACTCGTTAACATCATCATTGCGAAAAATAGATCTGGTCAACAAGGCAAAGTTGCCCTCTTATTTAGAAGACCATACTGCAAATTTGACGCTCTTTCCAAAGAAGGAAATGCTCAAATTCAATCATTAGAAGCAGAAAGATTAACATACGGAAATCGTGATTAATGAAATTCATAATCATTGAATCTGGATCTAAAGGAAATGCGACACTCATCATAGATGAAGGTCGTATTCTTTTAATTGATATGGGTGTTACCTTAACTGCTCTAAGAAACGCTTTAAAATCTCTAGATAAAAACTTAATGAATATTGATGCACTTTTATTAACACATTCACATAGTGATCACACTAAAGGCGTTAGATATTTAGACCCACTTCCTATTTATTGCACTGAAGGAACTTATGATTCAGAAGAAGTTAATATAATTAAGCCTTATAAATCATTTAAGATAAACCATATAAAAATTACTCCAATTGAAGCATCGCACGATGCTATTAATACAGTTGGTTTTATCTTTGATAACGAAAAAGAAAAACTAGTTTATATGACCGATACTGGAATGATTCCTGAAAAGTCACTTTCTTTAATGAAAAATGCTGATTATTACATCATTGAATCAAATCATAATGTTAAAAAGCTCCATCAATCAAATCGTCCAGTTGATCTTAAACTAAGGATTTTGTCTGATAATGGTCACTTATCAAATGAAGATTCCGCTATTTATATGACTGAATTAGTGGGCAAGAATACTAAACAAATTGTTTTAGCACATTTGTCAGAAGAATGTAACGCTCCTGAATTAGCGTTATCTGCCTATAAAAAAGTATTTTCAAAAGCGCATATTTCTTTAACAAATATCGATTTAAAATGTGCCAGTCAACATGAGGCTTTAGTGGGAGGAAAAGTAGATGAATTATGAAGAATTTTCTGATTTAAAGAGCATCAAACTAAAAGAAACTAGTTTAGTAAAATGCTTCGAACTTGAAAGTGGTTCTCGCTTCTTTATTGAACCTCCATTTTACACTCAACTCATGTCATTAAAAGAGATATATCCAGATGAATTTCCGCGAGTCATTGCACAGATGAAAAAGCTTGCAAATGAAAGAAAATATGTGGGTTTTGTATATGATTTTGAAAATCCATTCGTGCAACTAGATGGTTATATTTATCTCGAAATCACCGATGTTACAGATCCAATTAAAGTCTTTTATGAAGACAAATCGAGAGGCTCAGATTACGGAGATTAAAAAACTTTCAAACTTTAATTTTGCAATTATAAGTGCAAAAATAAAAATACCATGAACGTTACAATTATTGGGCTTGGTTATGTCGGACTTGTAAACGCTGTCGTGTTCGCATCGTATAATCACGATGTCATTGGCTTTGATGTTGACAAAGAGAAGGTTTCACTTTTAAAACAAGGCATTTCACCTATTGATGAAGATGGTGTCCAAATCCTTCTTTCTGAAGCAAAACATAAAATCAGATTTACTACGAATGCTAAAGATGCCATTCGTCCAAATAGTTTAATTTCAATTGCTGTTGATACTCCTCCTGATGAAGAAGGCAATATCGACATGAAGAATTTTAATAATGCTGTTGAGCTTATTGCTGAAAATGCTGCACAAGATTCCATTGTTTGCATTCATTCAACTGTTCCACTTGGCACAAATCGAAAAGTAAAACAATATCTTGAGTCTCATAGTAAATACAAATTCGAAGTTGTCTCTATGCCAATGTTTGTGAGGGAAGGAACTGCTCTTAGAGATTTTGTTTCACCTTCTAGAATAATTATTGGTACTGATTCTCCAAAGGTAGAAAAAGAAATACGTTCAGTTGTCGAATCATTCTTAGTAAAAAAAGTTCCTATCATGGTAACAACTCCAGAAAACGCTGAAGTTATCAAATGTGCTTCTAACACATATCTTGCCATGAGAGTTTCATTTATTAATGAAATAGCTCGTATTTGTGAATACATTGGAGCGGATATTGATAAAGTAAGTCTAGGCGTCTCTCTTGATCCAAGAATTGGTCTTTCTTATTTCAAACCAAGTGTTGGTTATGGTGGAACATTTTATCCGAAAGATAATCTTCAACCTAAAAACGAACTATCTGTTTTAGGAGAACAGTTTGTTTTGTCTAGAGCAATCATTGAATCTAATAAGAAACAGATTCAGTTCTTTATCGATAAGATCTTTAAACGCTTTAAATCAATCACCAACTTCAAGGTTGCTGTGCTTGGCCTATCTTATAAAGGTGACACTGAAGACGTTAGAAATTCTCCAGCAATTAAAGTGGTGAGAGCTCTTCTAGATAAATACGCTGAAATCTATGCTTATGATCCTCTTGGAGAAGATAATTTTAAGAAACTATTTATTAGACATACCCATATCCACTACATGGATTACGCAAAAGACGCTTTAGCAAAAGCTGACTTTGCAGTTATCCTCAATGATTCAAATGAATTTAAGAATCTAACGATAGATGATTTCAAAGTGATGAAACATATGGTCATATTCGATGGTAAAAACCTATATAAGCTAGAGAATATGAAAGGTGCTGAATACCATTCAGTAGGACGTCCAACAATTGGACTTACGAAATAAAAAAAGCGATTCGTGATTGAATCGCTTTTAATTAATAAATTAATTACTTAACTGGCTTTGTATCAACAGTCTTAACTGGTTTGCTGTATTTATTTTGTGATGGCGCTGCACTTTCTGGACGAAGTGTTTTCATAGAAAGCCACATGACTCTTACGCCAAGGAATAAGGCGAAGAACACTTGAGTAAATGAACTTAATAAGAATGATAAGCCACATGTTAAGACAGCTGGAGTAAATGATGCCCAAGCGGAAATCTTTTGGCATTCCCAAATGGTGAAGATACGATATGGGTTATTTTTACCTCTAGTAAGAACCCAGATCATAAGACCCATAAAGATGGTTAAACCAGCATTAATACCAAACATCATTAATGTTGTTTGCCAGGTTAATGTAAAACGAGTGTTGAGATAGAAGGTCTTGTAGAATACTTTCCAGTTAGACCAAGTATCATTTGTGTATGTAAGATAGTTTTCACTAGCTTTAGCTTGTTCGTGATTCTTGCCACCATTAATGTTGTTTAATAAGTAGTTATCTTCAAAATAATTATAGTTACCATAAATGCTAGCAACTGTTGCTTTATTCTTTTCGACATTTTGGATGTACATAACAACATTCTTTTCGCTTAAGACAAGGTAAGAGCCACCACGAGTAACTCTTGTTTCTTTTCCTTCAGCGTCGGTTGTAGTGACATAAGCGATAGAATTGATCTTGTCGTTATTTTCAAATTCTTCTTGGGAAAGAATGTAAACTTGCAAGTCAACTAAGCCATTGGAGTTAATATGACTCCAGCAGTTGTTGCCACTTTCATCGGTGCCCCAATATGAATAGGCGGTTTCACCAATGACAGTACCTTTTTCTTTGTTATCGCAATATTCTTTCCATTTGTTAGCATCTGCTTCAAGTCTCTTATCGGAATCACCTTCTTTGATGAAGATGGAATATTCTTTATCGTTAATATCTTCAACGAAACGTTGCATAGCAACTTCCATTCCGTATGAATAATTAGCGATGCTTGAATCTCCTTCACGGATGTAGGATTGAACAAAGACTGGAATAACGGCGATTAATAATGAAAGGATGAAGAATGGAACGGCGAAGTACCAAGGACGATGTCTTCCTCCTTCAACACAGGCTGGATTTGATATAAGTGAACGTAAAATAAGTTTTAAATGTTTCATAGTGCTAACTATATTAGCAAACTAAAAGGCTAAATCAAATAAATATTTGAAGGAAATATTGCTATTAAACGAATATATATGTATCATTATTTTGCTTTTAGCACGGGGTCGATATAGTTTCGACAGGGATGATTGCCTGGCTCTAACTGCAGCCGAGTGATGACGTTATCATCAAACAAAAATAACTGACAACAGTTACATGAGAGCTCCTAGAGCTCAATCCCTCTGCTTAGCTTAAGCTACTCGACATAGAGTTCCGACGCAATGCGCCGGGCAGAGCGCTCCTCAGGGTTTTAGCCTTTCACGCCTGAGATAAGTGTCATACCAAAAGGATAGATCAAAAGAGTTGACTCGCTAGCTTTGATCGAAATGCAATGAGTCTCGCGAAGATAGTCACGATATACGATGCTTCGTTAAAAACAAATATCGTCTAAGCTGTAGACGTTATTGTGGGGCCTTCCTTGGACACGAGTGCAATTCTCGCCGACTCCACCAAGTAAACACAATTCTCAAGTATATGCTTGAGATTTTTTATTACTTTGTATGTAATAATTTAAATATGAAAAGAAAAACAACAATCGTGTTTTTCCTAACAACTACTTTGTTAGTGGTTTCATGTGCAAATAACGATACTCCAACATCATCTTCCACTTCTCAAGATGTTCCTATTTCATTAGAAATTAAAGCATCTCATAATTCTGGATTTTATGATGATGAATTTAATTTATCGTTAGAAGGGAACGCTCCAGAAATCTATTACACTACTGATGGAAGTGAACCTACCAAAGAATCTACTCGTTATTATGGACCTATTCACATCTACGATCGTAGTAGAGAAGAGAATCTTCTTGCTAACAGAAACGATTTGTCTCCTCTAGAGAATTACTACAAACCAAACTTTAAAATTGATAAGGCTTTTGTACTTTCTTACACAGCGTTTAACGGAGAAGAACAAGGACCTATTTATCACCAAACTTATTTTATAAATAAATCAAATAACTCACTAAAGACAGTTTCTTTAACACTAAACAACAATGATTTATTTAACGAAGAAACTGGCATTTATTGTTTAGGCAATATTTATAAAAACGCTTCAGAAATAGAAAAGGAAAATCCTTATACCGCTCCTGCTAACTATAGTCAAAAAGGAAAAGAATGGGAGCGAAAAGCAAATATCTCCATTTTTAATAGCGATAAAGAACAAATTATTGGTCAAGACATTGGAATTAGAATCCAAGGCGGATGGACAAGAGCTTATAACCAAAAGAGTATCTCTTTATACGCCAGAAAAGAATATGACAAGACAGGAACATTTGATATTCCACTTGTGAATAATATAAAACACGACAGATATATCTTAAGAAGTGGTGGTTATCGCGATTGGGCTATTACAAAAATGAGAGATATGCTTAGTCAAAGTCTATCTAGCGGTCTTGGATTTGAAACGATGAGCGGAGAACCAGTAGAAGCATATTTAAACGGTGAGTATTGGGGTGTCTATGAACTTGTCGAAAAATATAGCGATTCATATATCCAAGATATCTATGGAATTCCTAAAAAGAACGTCGAGATTATCAAAACAGGAGAAGTGGATGAAGGAGATGAATCAACTTTAGAAAGATACGAAGAGATGGTTAATTTCTTTAAAGATACAGATTTATCTATTGAAAGTAATTATGATATTGCAGAGCAATATATTGATATAGATGCATTTATCAATTACGTTGTTTGTGAAACTTATATTGGCAATGTAGATTGGCCAAAGAACAATATCCGTTTTTGGAGAAGTAAAACTGCTGGTGAAAATAGATATGAAGATTGTAAGTGGAGACCGATGATGTATGACACGGATGACTCTTCTGCAGTTCCACCTATCGAACATAAAAGCGGTGTTAGTGTTGATCCGTTTTTAGAAAGTGCTCATTGGGCCGGTGGTCCACTCTCAGATAAATGTGACTTAGGAAATATAATGTTGTCCTTATTAAATAACAATGAATTCAAACAAAGATTTTATGAACGAGCGGAAGATATCGTTGAGAACGTTTTTAATTACTCTAATGTTCATTCAAAAATCGAAGCATTAAAAGCGAAAATCCAAAACGTGATTGTTAAACAATATCGTCGTTTCGTAAGTGAAGAGTTAGATTTGAATTATTTTAATGAGCAAGTTAATGTAATTGATAGTTTCTTTTCTAATAGAAAAAGCTATTATAATACATATCTCCATAATCATCTTGGGGAGGTAGTCTAATGTTTAAAAAGCATCTTGCATTCTTCATAGCATTTCCGATTAGCTGTTTACTTTTACTAGCTTTAATTATTTTCTATTTTGATTTAGCAAACGGACCTATTCTTTGCTTTATTTTTGCTTTGATGAATTTAGTAGCTTTGGTAGTTGTCTCCATCATATTTATAAATAAAAGAATGTGGATGAGACTTACTCCATGGGCAGGTTTTGTATTTACTCTTGTCCTACTTATTTCACTTGCAAAGCCAACTGTAGAAATTAAATCTGCAGCCTATTATTCAAATCCTGTCGAGATTTCTAATCCGCTTACTTTAAATAATGGAAAAGTGAAAGGCATCTATAATAAGGATCAAGATGTTGAGATATACGCTGGCATTCCTTTTGCAGAAGCTCCGGTTGGTGATCTCCGTTGGAAAGAACCTGTTCCAGTTCATGATTGGGAAGGTGTTAAAGATTGCACGAAGTTTGCAGCTCGCGCAATGCAAGTTGATACAAGTTCAGTCATGAATAGTCTTGTCGACATTTATGCCGAAAAAGGATGGCATCCAGATTACACAATGCATCCTTTACAAAATATGTCTGAGGATTGTCTATATCTAAACATCTGGAGACCAAAAAATGTTAGTAATGCTCCAATTCTTGTTTTCATTCATGGTGGATCACTTACAACAGGCTCAGGAGCATATGAAAATTACAATGGTGAAGCCCTTGCTAAAAAGGGAATTATCATGATTACAATTCAATATCGATTAGGTGTTTTTGGATACTTTGCTCATCCATCATTAATTGAGGAGTCAGTTAACAAAACAACAGGTAATTACGGGCTTTTAGACCAAATTAAAGCGGTAAAATGGGTTTATGAAAATGCTGAAAAATTTGGTGGAGACAAAGCTAAAATTACTATTGCTGGTGAATCCGCTGGTTCATCATCTGTATCAGCATTATGCACGACTCCATTATTAAGAGGTACAGACATCATTAATAACGCGATTGGCGAGTCATCTTCTATTGTTGGAAGATATCCTCCACACACTTTTAGAAAGCTTGAAAGTGCTTATGAAGCAGGAGAAAAGATTCTCAAAGAATTTAAATGTAAATCAATTGATGAGTTAAGAAAAATTCCTGCTGATAAATTAGTGAAAACATCAGTGGCAAATCCTTCGATGACACTTGATGGATATGCATTAGATCAAATGCCTAATGAGATTTATAAATTAGGTTTAAATAATGAAAAAGCATTGCTTAATGGTTATAACGTCAAAGAGGCTGATGCTTTTGTAATTCCAAATTTCTTACTTAGTCCAACTAATAAAGATAATATTAAGCCTCGCTTAGCCGAATATATGGATGAAGAAACCGCAACGAAGATTGTTGATATCTATAAAGATAAGATTGAGAAAGATGCGACTGCAGCGCTTAACGAAATCATGTCCGCGTATTGGTTTATGTATCCACATTATGAATGGTCTAATTTAGCAGCCAATAATGGAGAACCTGTTTATAGATATGAATTTACAAAAGAAAACGGTTATAACGGAACTTACCACTCTGGTGAAATGATTTATTGTTATAACAACATTGAAAAGAGCGGTCATTCCTTTGCTTATAACGAAAGTGATTATAAACTCGCGGATATCATGTCTAATTATTGGGTTAACTTCGTTAAAACAGGCGATCCAAACGGAGGAGATCTTGAGCCATGGTATGAATACGTTCCTGGTAACGAAAGAGTAATGGAACTTGGTGAAAACCTTGGAATGAAAGATGAATCTTATCAAGAGATGTATCAAATATTGAAGGATTTCGTTCCTAAAGAATATAAAGAAAATTAAAAAAAGAGCCTAGCTAATCAATGCTAGGCTTTTTAGTCGCTTCAATGCGATATATGTAATATGTTGTTGGAGCAAGTAGAACTATAACGACAAATTCAATTATGAAGTTGATACCGATTAGTCCAACTATAATTCCACCTAAGTTCACAATACCAAGAGATTCACTTAGTAGTGGCATAAAGAAAACTAAACAACCGACGATAAATAATCCGGTATTTAAAATAGGCACAACAATAGATGCGACTAATGTTGAAATCTTTTCGTTTTTGATAAGTTTTGAAATAAAACCTGCTGTTAAACCAGCAATGCCTGTTTTAAGTAAACAAAGAAGAACTGTCGCCCAGGCGTTATAACTTAAAAAGAAAGCAGTACTTGGAGCGGATAAGATTAACGCTCCATCAACTAAACCAAGGAACAATCCACCTAATGGTCCAAACATAATTGCACCAATAACAATTGGAATAATTGCTAAGTTGATGCTTACTGCACCAGGAGTGATGTAGTTAGATATTATTTGTAGGACTACCACAAGGGCTGTCATAAGACCTA
Source organism: uncultured Erysipelotrichaceae bacterium (assembly GCA_902796125.1). Taxonomy (GTDB): domain Bacteria; phylum Bacillota_I; class Bacilli_A; order RFN20; family CAG-826; genus Fiminaster. The sequence goes on from CADBNT010000023.1 coordinate 10,988, forward strand.
AACCGGTGATTGTTTTAACTTTCATAGGGCGAAATTATATATCAAAAATTTTAATTTTTACATTAAAAGCGTTTTCAGTTATATAATGTTGATATGAATATTCGAATTATTGCCATAGGCAAAATAAAAGAAGACTATCTTAAAAATGGTATAAATGAGTACCTAAAGAGACTCCAAAAATATGCGAAAGTTGAGATAGTTGAACTTGTTGATTCATCTCTTCCTGATAATCCAAATCAAAGTGATATTGAGAAAGCTAAGAATCAAGAAGGCGATAGAGTTTTAAAAATTCTCAAGCCTAACGATTTTGTTATTAACCTTGATATGAATAAAAAAGAAATGGAAAGTCCAGATTTCGCGAATTACTTATCAAAGAAATTCGTGGAAGGCGGCTCACGACTTACATTTGTAATAGGCGGATCATACGGTCTATCAGATAAGTTAAAAGAAAGAGCTAATGATGCAATTTCTCTTTCAAAAATGACATTCCTTCATCAAATGACAAGGCTTATCCTTTTAGAACAGATTTATCGCGCCTATAAAATAATGAATAACGAAATCTATCATAAGTGAGTATAATTTAGTCATGGCAAAAAAGTTTGCAATCAAAGATTACGAGTCTATTGGTGTATTTCTTATTATGGAATTAGTTGCCCTAGTTTCGTTTTGCTTAGGTGGCACAGTTATCGTCTTTCATTACGTTGGCTTTGTCGTTTCTCTTTTAGCCTTCTTTTTTGCTTATCAAAGTTATGATAAAAAAGAGCTAAAATCGCTCATTTTGATTGGGGCTCCAATTATTGTTTTAGCAATATGTTTAGCATTCGGAAATTTGTATGGTGGATTTAGCAATTTCCTTGCAAATTTCGGAGTTTTCCTTGCAATTCCTTCATTTTTCTTAGTTGGAATGTCTGCAAGAAGAACTAAAAATTTGAGTATTGAAAATGTATTATTATGCCTTGGATTTGGTGCGGCTTTATTAGTGCTTATTTCACTTGTAATTACTTACGCTCAATACGGCATGTTTTATACCTTAATTTATAAAAATACACCTGCGTATTATTACGAAGGAAATCTCTACAATGTCACCAAGGAAATGAGCTGGCTAAATGGCTTCAAAGTTAATGAGGTCTCGCTTAAATATGCTGGCTTATTTGGCGTACTTCTTTGTTCAGCACTTCCAGCTTTAATGTTTATTGACCCAAAAGCGAATACCAAAAAGTTTGTTATGGTTGCATCTATCGGTGTTGTTGGGCTTCTTTCTATTGTTACAATCGTTAATTTAACAGCATTGATCTTCTTGATTCCGGTTTTAGTTATCGCTCTTGTTTATAGATTCCTTAGAGATAATAAGAAGTTCTGGAAAGTTGCTACTTGGATATTTGAAGTTATTTTTGGTTTTGCGATTGCTGCATTAATCTTTGCTTTCTTAAATGCTCTTGTTCCAGGAGTTCATAACTTCACATCAGGCAATGCCGTTTTAAATCGTTTGTTTAATACGAATAGAATCATGGCTCCATTTAACAATGTTGTTGGAGCTATGTTTAAATCGTTTAACTTATTTGGTTTCCCTGTTCATAGCGCAGCGGATATTGAAGGAAAAAATTCAGACATCATCTTCGCTGATAGTGGGATCTTTGAACTTGAAATTATTAAAGAAGGCGGATTCTTTGCATTACTTGCCTTCCTTATGATTCTTGTCGTGATGTTTATTTCAATCTCGAAATATTATTTGGAAAGAAGCAAAGACTCTCACGCTGTTAAAGTCTCATTATTATGCTTTGTTGTCTCCTTCTTTTTATATTCAAGCTTTGCATGGGAGAACGCGCCATTTACACATAGCGACATTTTCCTTACTGTTGGAAGAAGTTTCCCATTCCTAATTCTTTTATTTGTATTAGGCCTTATGTATTTCCCACTTATGAAGGAAGAGCCAATCTTTAATACCTTTGAAAGAAAATCAAATTCAAATGCAGATAAAAAAGAAGTTGAATATCTTGATAAAGACTATGTCTTTACTGACGCTAATAAAGAAGAAGTCGTTGATGATGGAAAGGATAATATTGTTGTATGAAAAAGTCTCTAGTATTACTTCCATTATTTGCTTTAGCACTTTGCTCATGCGTAAAGACTGCTGAACTTTATCCTGATGACGCATATTGCCACACTGAGTTTGATCTTAACTATTACACTGAGTGGAATAATGTTGATACTTTAAAGATAAATACAACGAAAACCGTAAGTGCAATCGTTGCACCACCTCAAGAAGGCTTGTCGCCGAGCGCAGTGGAATTTGGTAATAAAAACAAACTAACTTCAATCGATACTTCATTTGCGTATGGATATTTATCCAAACTTTATGATGGAAGAATCTCTTGCGGTGGTTTATATCAAAAATCACGTGTCCAATTAGATAAAACAGGATATGCGACATTCTTCCCAAAACAACTTAAGAGTGCGTCAACTTTCTATATGGCTCTTAGAGGTGGAACAACTTGTGAAAAACCACTTAGAGCAAATTTGATTGTTGATTACGAGGTAACATTCTATATCCATATCACTAATAGTGATGCATACGATAAAGTTGTTTATAAACTCAATGATGTTCAAACAATTACTGATTTCGGTGGAGATACAAGACTTTATAGCTTCTCTTTAACTGAAAGCATCAAAGATGCTGTTGCAATGTCTATAACTTATAACTTAAAAGATACATCTCATCCAGAAATCGCTGATGATTATAAAGATGAAGAAAAAGAGCATTTTGCGATAATGCTCTATGAAATTCTTCTTCCAAATTCAACTTGGTTTTAATTTTTAAGATACTTAGATATATCTAACCATTCACCCATTTCAAAGTCGCACTTATCATTATCGAGGATGAGTGTTCCTTTTGCTGGAGTAAAGGTTAATTCGGAAAAATAAATTTTTCCATCAATGTTATATAAGTCTACCCTCACAAATGGGAAATCTTTCGCTAAATCTTCAGCAATTTTGACCATTTCATCCCAGTTTTTTGGAATAGGAAGTTTTTCTTCTCTTTTCTTCCAACCGTTAAACTGTGAACCATCGAATTCTTTCCAATCGATGTAGTAATTGTTGTAACGGATATCTTTTCCTCTACCGGTTACAACATACATTGATTTTGCTACACCATTGAAGACATGAATTTTATATTCAGTTGGTAAAGAATCAATTTCACCGAGATATTTTTCAATAATGATTCTTGGCTTGATAGGGGAGTAGTGTTTTTCGACTGTTTTATTTCCATAGTTGGTCTTTAACCATTTATTGAATTTCTTTTTTGAAGATTCTTTATCAAATTTAGATTTATCGCGAACTATTTCATTAAAAGCACATGCGTGAGTGCACTTCATAACAAATTGAGCAGGAAGTTTATCAAAATCGATATCTTCAAATTTGTCATATATACCATAGATTGGAATAAGGATCTTTTCGTATCCTTTTTCTTTTAGAAACTCTCTTGCTCCATCTCTAGATGCAGCCTTAATTACAAGAGGTTCTTTTGGATAAACAAAAAGTCTCAAATATTGGAGTTTTTCTGTGTATCTAGTTGGATTTTTTAAATTAAGTTTATGGTGAGTTATATATTTATATTGATGTTTTACATATGAAACAGGCGAAAGAACCTTAATGACATTTCTAAAAGGAAGGGCAAAAGCTCTTTTAACTTTGTTTTCTTTAAGATTTGGGTTTGCCATACGGAATAATTGTAGAGCAGTAAACTATTTTATTCAAACGCGTTATAGTTTATGATTGTTTAGCGATGAAAAAAGCATTTTTAAAATGGTACAACTATCTCTTTGCTTTACTTGGTGATGGCTTAGTCACTGGTGTAGCTCTTTTGATTTATTTTTTAATCAATGATGAAAGCAAATTTCCAAAGCAATATATTTCATATACATTTTTATTTTCAGGTGTAGTTTTAATTGGTGTTGGTTTTATTATTCAAGATCTTTATAGAGGTTTTATTCGTCATAAACTCAATCAATGGGATGGACCATTAGATGAGGAATATATTAACAAAGCTTGGTCAATATTTTGCCCAATGCTAGTCGCAGGTGTTTTGTCCATCATTGCTGGTGGAGTTTTAGTCATCGTTTTTAAGGCATAATATGGAAGAAAATAAGAAGAAAAGTATCGATTGGAAAATCTATATTATTGCTGGAATTATTGCTTTAGCAATAGGCACAGGAATATTTTGCTTATATTTCTTTTTGAATAATATGACGATTGTTGCAGCGTGTAATGCTTCAATTGTCGCAGGTGTTTCTCTAGTTGGATTAGGAGCGTTAATTATCCTTGCGAGACTAGGAACTTTTGATACTTTTGTGTATGGCTTTATGCAACTTGGTTCATCGATGTTTGGTCGTCAGCCAAAAAAATACAACGACATGGTTGAATATAAGCAAGCTAAATATGACGAAAGAAAAGAGAAATCGAAATATTATTTCGCGATTATGATTGTTGGGGCATTGTTTTTCATTGCTACCCTTGTTTTAGAGATTATCTATCATAGCCAATTAGGCTAAATCACATATCTTTTTTGTTATGAAATATTCCAATTAAATAAATAATTGGTTTGCTTTTGAGTTTTTACTTCTCTAATATATACATACCTATTATGTGTACATTCGCATAAGGGATGAAAACGAGGTGAATCTATATGATTAAAACCCATTTGTTAATTGGACTTGCCGCTTTAATGTCCGCGGGTCTAATTACTAGCCACGCTCAACCTCAAACAAATCTAAAAGAGAAAGATACAAGAATCATTGTAGAACTCTCTAAAGGATTGGACGGTTTATCTGAGCAACAAATTTCAAATTCCCAAAGCGCTTTGCTTTCCCGCATTCGTAATACAGTTACAAATAATTTAGATGTCGTTGAACACTATAACGTTTTAGCGAACGCTGTTTGTATTTCTGTGAATAATGAAGATGTCGAGGCAATTAAAAATGTTCCAGGTGTAAAAAGTGTCACTGTTGATAAACTTCACGCGAAGAAAACCACAGGTGAAACTTATTCTGCTCGTATCACAAGAGCAGATCCAATTCCTGATGAAAACATTTCTGCTACCACCATGCAAAAACCTAATGGTACAAGCGATGGTGAAGGTACTGCTATCGCCATTCTTGATAACGAATTTTATCTACGTGGCAAACACGAAGTCACTGATACTCACGCTAAAGACTGCGCTTTTGCTAAGCAAGAAGATGATGGAAGAGCTATTCATCATGAAGTATTCTCTCCACTTTCTGAAGGTGTCAAAGTTAGATATACATTTGATAATCTAACCTCTCTTGTTTCCAAAACAAAAGCAAAAAGAAAATCATCTAAAATTGAAGCAGGAGAAGAAGGCTCTTTATATTTCAATAACAAAGTTCCTTTCTACTATGACTACGGCGGAACTTCCACAAGTTATGGTAAAGAAGGCAAGATGGACTACGATGTTTCTAGCTCTGTCGACTACCATGGTAGTCACGTTTCTTCCATTACTGCTGCTAATGCTGCTACCTATAAAGGTATTGCTCCTAAAGCTCAACTTGTTTTGATGAAAGTTTTCACCGATTACAAAGCAAGTAAAACAGCCGAAAACCTTGGTTTTGGTACTTCAACCGGCGCATACGATTCATGTATTCTTGCTGCCTTAGAAGACTGCATTGCTTTAGGTGTTGATGGAATCAATATGTCTCTTGGTAGTGATCTTGATGACTTTGATCAAGATTCAATTACCTTAAAAACACTTACCAAACTTGCAAATTCTGGAATCATGACTTCCATTTCTGCTGGTAACTCAGGTAAGAGTTCTTATTCTTCCATTGGTGGCTATGCCAACTGGACAAAAGATATGGTTGAAACAGGCATTATGTCTTCATACGCGAATAACGCGTCCGTTATGACAATTGCTTCTGGTCAACCAGATCAAATCTTCTATGAAACCGCTATTCGTATTGGTGATAGCAACATCGCCTACGATGATCAAATCGTCAATAGAGAAGGTCTTGATGATGAATACCTTGTTGAACACAAGATGTATGATGATTTAGGCCCAGGCACTCACGGCTATCAATACATTCCTGGATTTGGTGCCTCTACTGACTACGAAGGTCTTGATGTTGAAGGCAAAGTCGCTGTTGTTAATCGTGGTAGCACATCATTCGCTGATAAATATAAAGTAGCAGTGGATAAAGGTGCTTCTGCTCTTATTGTTATTAATAACGACCCAACCTCATCCGACTTCAACTTCCGTATGAGCTTTGGTGATGGCTTTAGCCCATCTATTCCATGTGCTCTTGTCTTATTTAAAGACAAAACATTCTTTGAAGCCAATAAATCAGGAACATTCACATTCCTTTCTAAAGAAGTTTCTGATAACGCTGATAAGAGAACTATCTCAAGTTATTCCACCGATGGTGCAACCTATGATTATGATTTAAAACCAGAAATTACCGCACCTGGTGAAAATATTCGTGGTGCAGTTCCTCCACAAAATAAAGATGATAGAACTGCCACACCACTTTCTACCTATCAATACCTTTCAGGTACATCTATGTCTGCTCCTAACTATGCAGGCGCACAAGCTCTTGTTTTAGGTGAATCAAGCGCTATGCAAGATGCTATTAGTGATGGAGAAATCTCCTCTGAAGAAAGAGCGAAGATCAATGCATACCGTAAGACAGTTGATATGAGACTTATGTCTACAGCTGTTCCAATGGTTGATAGAAATGAAAATCCTGAAACACACGTGAAGACCCTTACTTCTCCACGTATGCAAGGCGCTGGTATGGTCAACCTTACAGGTGCTATTAATTCAGATGTCTACCTTGAAGGATTAAATGATTCCAACAATGGAATCGGTAAGACAAAAATTGTCTTAAGAAATAACGCTGATATTGCAAGTGGCAAGATTAATCTCAAATTCCTTGCTCACAATGAATCTGAATCATCAAGAAGTTATGATGTCGTCTTATCAGTTATGAGACCAGCGGTCAAAAACGCTAATGACATCATCACTAAAGACTATAACTTCCGTGGTGAAATCGAATCCATTAAGCTTCTTCCAGGAATTACCTACTATGATGGTAGTTCAGTCGTGAAGAGCCAAGGCACAGCATCTTATAAAGATGTCTTCAAGCTTACTAAACAACTTGAATATTGGCCAAATGAAGCTGCTTATAATCTTGATCATCCACTTGGTCAACCAGTTAAATATGATAATGCTGTCGTATTTGCTCAAGGAGCATACTATGTATCAAGTAACGTTAAGAATGCTTCTACTGGAATCGTCTACGACGTTCTTCCAGGAAAAGATTATCAATCAGTTCAAGATGTCCTTATTACTAAGGTAGAAGGTCAAGTAGTTAGCATTCCTTCTGGTGAATCAACTGTCACCATCAATGAATATAACTTAACCGAAGAACAAAAGACCGCTATCTTAAATGCTTATCCATACGGATGTGCTATTGAAGGATACGTTGAACTTAAGAGCAAAGATTCTCTTCCAGACTTAGTAATCCCATATCTTGGTTTCTATTCTGGAACAGATAAAGATTCTTCTAAATCATATGCTTCTGCTCCAGTTGCAGAACCATTCTCATTTGAAAAAGATATTTCCGAAGTCTATCCATCTGACTTAGTTAATGACATTACTAAATCACTTCTTGGTAAAGACAATGTCGACTTCGGTTCAATGATGCTTGTTGGTCACGCTAATAAGCCAGGTGATATTAACACCAATAGCGTCTTATCAAATGATCAAAACTTCAAGCAATTAGCAGGATTCTACGAAGTAGGATTAGATCCAAATAATGGCAAATTCCTCGATGATGCCAAAAACAATATTTATGTTGGTAATCCAGATGAATCTAATACTCTCATCATTCAACAATTCATGCTTAGAAGCGTTGATGATAACTACTTCACAATTAAGAATTCAAAAGGCGAAATTGTTTATAAATCAGTCCTCGAAGATATGCTATTTGGTGATCAATATGGAAGATATCCACTTTATAAATCCCATGTTGATGGCGATTATCTAGGCACAGGCTATGTTGCTCATAGAGCATATGCAGCTGTTCCACTATATAATCCAGACACTAACGAAAGCTTCGAAGATGGTGTCTATACACTTACATTCAACTATAAATTAGCAGCGACAAACGATTGGGTTAGTAATAGTTACTCACTCAACGTTGATAGAACAAATCCAGTCGTCTCTAATGTTAAACAATATACTGGCGAAGATGGCGAAGCTCGCGTTCGTATCGATATTAATGATATGAGAGCCAGCTATGCTGTCGTTGGCTATAGTAAACATGATGTTGAATATGATGAACAGAATAAATCGTATTACATCGATATGTCCAAAGAAGAAATTGATGCTTCAATGGAAGAAGTCGGTGCAACCCTTAAGGGTCAAAAACGATTATTCGTCAAAGTATATGACATGGCGAGAGGTTATACTGGTGCAATTATCCACTTCACAAGTAAAGATAATTACAGCGAATATCAAATCGTCCAAGGTCGTAATCTCAATGTTTATAACGACTTCATCTATAAAGATGGGGCTATCAGTTATATTGAAATCGATATCGACGGAAATGAAACAGCCGTTGAAATCGCTGGAAATGTTTCCACCAATCTCGCTTTAGCGGGTGAAGGCTTATCCACAGGCGCATTAGTTGGTATTATCTGTGGATCAGTTGGTGGCGCACTTCTTCTTGGTGGAGGAGCAGTAGTGCTCGTTCTCTACCTCAAAAAGAGAAAAGCTACTAAAGTAGCGGAATAAATTAGGAGGAAATTCTTATGTTAAAGAAATCTCTATTAGTCTCAATGATGGCGGCTTGCTTATGCGTAGGCGGCTTAGCTGGATGTAGTTCTAATAACTCTGAAGATGAAAACATCTATTCCTTCACCCTTTCACTAGAAAGCGGCAAGAAAGAATTATCTGTTGGTGATACTGATAAGCTCATTATCACTGATAATGGTGTTGAACCAGATGTTGCACGTAGTTTCAAATATGCAACATCTTCTACATCAATTGCTGAAATTTCAGAACTCGGTGTTATTACCACCTCTGGTGTTGGCACAGTTACATTCACTGTCACTGAGGAAGTTTCAAATCAACGTGCAAAGTTAGCTGTCAAAGTTAACGTTAACGCCGATCCTGCTAGCGGTGGTTATAACTATGCTGCTGCAGCTGGTGCTGAAGCCGTTCAAAAGAGAACCGAAATCTTAGGTAAACTTGAGAAATACTCAATGGATACCCACCTTACCGGTATTACTCTTTTCGAAAACGGTGGTTATGTTAAGTATCATAGCCGTATTGACCTTCCAACAACCAACTACATTACTGGTTATGGATTTGGTATTCTTTCCGAAGGAAAAATTACCGGACCATTAGAGGGTGATACAACTGCGAGAACCTTGTATTACCATTCAGCTTCTGCAGAAGATCCACATAAAATCAACGCCCTTAACGATACTGGATCACAAGTTTCTGATTTATCTGGTTACATCACCCAATCTTATTGGGGTACAAAGATGAATGAAGAACATGATGGTTATGTTTGGTATCCAGTTTTAGCTAAAGACACCGTTGGTGGAAAGGCTAATAACCGTCCAATTCCAGTTTATGATGTTGTTAACCCACTTGGTTTATACAAAACTTGGAAAATTTATGTAAAAACAGGCGCATCTGATGGCCTTAAATATCGCACCATTTCTTCTACACGTGCCTCATTTAACGATAGGCTTGTTGAGCTTGAAGACTATGAATTCATTTATAAGCTCCTTCTCACTGGTTCTTCATTACTCGTCCGTGGTACTGAAATGGCTGGTGATAAGACATATGGTATTAAAGGTGCCTTACAGTTCAATGAAAGAACTAAAAACGCTACTCCAGCTGAAGCTGATGCCGTTTGGAACGATATGAAAACCAAAGGACAACTTGGCGTTAGCACTGGTAGTGATGCAAATGGTGAATACCTTCAACTTGAAATCATTAACCCAATTGATGAATTCACAGCAATGTATACATTATCTAGTTCATTAGCTTCCCCACTTCCAAGAGCCTTCTTAGAAGAAATTGGTGGTGGCAGTTACGTTGAAGGTGCTCAAAAATATGGCTACTTCAACAATGGCGATATTAGAGACTATGTCCTTTGTTTAGGCGCTTTCTATCTTGAAGATTGGGTTAGAGATCAACAAATCGTTTTCAAAAGAAATGACGATTGGTACGAAGTAAGCGATAAACGTTACCTCATCGAAGGTGTTGTTAATCGTATCTTTACAGGTGCTTCACAACGTGAAGATTATCTCTACGACCAATTCAATGCTAAATTAATCGACTCTGTTGGTATTCCAACTAAATATCTTGAACAAGAAATGAATCAACCTAATGTTTATCAAACAAAAGGTGACGCTACATTTAAACTTAACGTTAACTCTTGTACACAAGAAAGGTGGAATGAACTTAACGATAAAGTTTGGAAAAAGTCCGGTACTTACGAATGTAAGCCATGGATGTCAAACGATGATTTCTTAAATGGTTTATTCTACTCAATTAACCGTGAAGAATTCGCTAAGAAACGTGGTGTTCAACCATCAATCAACTATTTTTCCGACGCTTATTTAAGCGATCCAGAAAATGGTGTTTCTTATAACTCTACACAAGCTCATAAAGATGCCATTGCTTCTTTCCATACAGTTCGTGATGGCAAAGATAACTATGGTTATAACGTTGATAAAGCTGTTGAATGCTTCAAGAGTGCTGTTAATACCCTTGTTTCACAAGGAAAGATTGTCAAAGGAACAAAATCTGATCCTGAAGAAATTTCAATCACCATCATGTGGATGTATCAATCAGATCCAACTGAATATGGTGAAGATATTAAGTCCTACTTTGAATCAGCCTTCAATAATGAAGCTGTTTCTGGTGGAACTGTTAAATTAAACGTCATTAACGACTGTGTTACTCAATGGGATCACGTCTATTCTCAACATTTGCAAATTGGTAGATTCGATCTTGGCTTCGGTGCTATTTCTGGTAACACTTATAACCCACTTAACTTCTTAGAAGTTCTTAAATCCGATAACTCATCAGGATTTACACTTAACTGGGGTCCAGATACTTCTAAGATTGATGAAAGACACCCACTTATTTATGGTGAAGACGAAGATAGTCTCCGTAACTGGTCATTTGATGCCCTTTGGGAAGTCGCTGACCACGGTGGTGTTGTCGATAATGGCTCAATCGTTAAATCAGTTAAAGAATGCTACATCGATATTCCATCACTCAAGAATTTAGATGATGTTGCAACTGATAACTTAACTAACGGTGCTAAAGTCACTATTCCACTTGAATTTGTTAATGTTCCTAACGTCGAATTTGATGTAACATCCGTTCAACTTTATGTTGTTGGTTCAAACAACATCGAATTAGAAGGTGTTACTTATGAAAACGGCAAGATCACATTCACAATCTCTGCTGCCTTAGCAGCTCAAATTGACGCAAATATTCGTGCTGCTCAAAAGATGGAAGATAAAGAAAAATATCCAGATGATGTCTTTATCCTCAGCAACTATGGAAATGAAAAATTCTGGTCATTTGAAGTCTATTATTCACTTTCCATTAAAGGTGGCACACCATCACAATCTTACGTTACTGTCAGCAAGAACAGAGATGCTGGTTCTAACTAAGTTAGAATTTAGGAGGAAACCCTATGCATAAAAGTGTTAAAAAATTAATGCCTTTAACGCTTAGCTTACTAGCTATGGTACTTTCTAGCTGCGGTAATACAAAGTATTCAGTCGCTGATAGTGTTACTCTCTCATACAAATTCATCTCCTTATTTGAAGGCGAAACAAAAGCGATTAAAGCAAGAACTACTCCAAGAAGTGTAGATCCTGCTGAACTCGTCTATGAGAGTAGTGATACTAGTGTTGCTACTATTAACGATAAAGGCGAATTAACCGCTAAAGGAAAAGGTAATGCTACTATCACCGTTAAGGACAAAACCTCTGGTGCATCTGACACACTCTTTGTAAGCGTTGATAAAGATGATTTAGCTGGTAGCGATGCAAAAACAGTTGCTAAAGCAATCACTAACTATCAAGCCGAACACAAGATGAAATGCACAAAGGTATATGAAAGAGAAAATTTCTCTTATGTCCGTAATAAGAATAACGATTTACAACAATCAACTTATTACACTCAAGACATGATTGTCTCGGTTGATGATGCTTATTTCTACATCGGTAGCGATGATGAAAGAATCAAAGTTGAAGGCGGTTCAAAAGAATACACCTCTTCTGCTTGGTATATTTATACCAACGAATCATATGATACATATTTATTCCACGTTGATGGAATTACAAAAAATTATATGGTTTGTGACTCTACATCATTCATCTCTCAAGGTGGTAGCCGCTATGACGCATTACTTGAAGTTCTTTCTAACTTATTTACGTCTGGTGCAGGTATTATTACAAAAACATTAGGTGACGTTATTGGTAAAGATAACCTTGATAGTGCTAAATCAGCTACAAAAGCTGGTAGTAGAGGTGATGGCTATTTAACTTACGAAATGACTCAAACTGGATCAGGAAAAGCTGATAAAGATGACGAAGACGATAATGCAATTCCTTATGGAACTCCATATGAAATTGAAATTAACGTTCGCTTCGCTTGGGAAAAATATCAATGCGTCTCTCAAGATTTAGTGCAAAAACAAACATTTACAATCGGTGAAGATGCTTATGAAGATATCTATGATATCAACTACTATTATCAAACCGAAGATGTCGAATTAGTTTATCCTGATCGTGATTCATTTACCAAAGTTGATAACATCTTCGACTTATAATTAAAAATTATTTATTTAGGAGGGCTCGTCCCTCCTTTTTATTTCTATAAATAGTTTACTTTTATAGATAATGAGGGTATTATTAAAAAACAATTTTACTTTTGCGAAAGGAAAACGATTATGAAAGTATTATCTAAATTATTTGTAGCCGCATTCGCAGTCACTCTTCTCGCAGGATGCAAAGGCGGCAAATCTGCTTGGACAGAAGAAGAAAAGAAAGTTTTTGAAGACAATCTTTTTTTCGAACTTCCAATTTTTGCTAAAAAGAATTTAAAGGCTTCTTTTGATGAAGCTAAAGGCCTCGTCCTTATTACAGGTGATGCTGCAACCGAAGATGATGTTAAGGAATATGTTGGCGTCTTAACAAGCAAAGACAATGGCTATGTTAAAGACGACGCAGTCTCTGAAGACCTCTCTGAATTAGTCAGCCTCTCAAAAGGTTATCAACTTCGTAAAAACAAAGGCAATTACGTCGCTGAAGACGTCGTTGCAGTTGGCTTAGACAAAGATGGTAAGTTTACCATTGCTGCCACAATCACATTTGACTATTTTGCTGGCGATTCACTCGAAACCGGTAACTTCTATGGCTTCACTGACCAATTCTCATACTCAAATCTATGCGAAGCAAGTGATGAATTATTCGAAATGGGCAATGCTTATGTCGATGATAACGATCAAGATGTCTTAACCTATGAAGCTGGCGATTTCGTTTATATCGAAGAAAACCCAGCATGGGAAGCATTTGGTATTACCGAATATAACTATGTTTATCCATGGACCTTTGGTAATGTTCATAGCGAATACTTCCTCCCAATGGTTGAATATACATTCGTTGGTGGAACCGCTGAAGAAAAAGCAGCATTTATTGGTGACCTTGAAAATGAAGGTTATATTCTTGCCCAAGCTGCTACAGATGAAGATCCGTATGATCAATACAAAAAAGAATTTGATGATGGTGATGCTCTAATTGATGTCGTTCAAGAAGATCAATTCTTTGAAGATGGTACATCCGCTATCTCAATTTGCTACAGATATGTAGCTGCATTTCCACAAGCTTAATCTAAAATTAGGAAAAAGGTTTAGATGTTAAAATATTCTATTAAAAGAATAATTTTGGCGTTGATTACAGCGTTTATTATTTTGACGCTGACCTTTTTTCTTGTGAAGTCACTTCCTCCTAGAGGAGTTGTTACTTCTGATGACAACGTTCGTTATGCTTTCTATGTTGACCAAGTCAATCTTGGCTATGTTCTTGATATGCCAAGTGAAGCAAAATGGTTAGCAGATGAACCTCTTGCCTTAGTTAAATTCGATAATGGTGTAGAACACTGGTTTTATCAAAAACCAGTTTTAGACCAATATTTTGCTTGGCTTGGTAATATCGTAACCAAATGGGACTGGGGAAGATCAACGGTTCTTGAACCGAACTCTTCAGCGATTAATATTATTTTCTCGCGTTTACCAGTTTCTGTTTCCGTTAACGTCATTGCTGTTTTTGTTTCTGTTCCTTTAGGAATTGCCTTAGGCATTTTAGCAGGCTTAAAGAAAAACACTTGGATTGACCATACCATTTCTACTTTGGTAATGATCTTCATTTCCATTCCATCATTCGTTGTTATTACCTTTATGGTTTATATCCTCGCTTTTAAAGGAGGATTATTACCAACAATTTGGCCTACTCCAGACCAATCAACTCAAACTAAAGTTTTAGCCTATATTATTCCTGTCTTATCTCTTTCGTTTGGTTCTGTATGTGGATATACAAGATTTGTCCGTGCGGAACTTTGCGAAGTTATGTCCAGCGAATATCTATTACTCGCTAGAACCAAAGGTTTAACTAAAACTCAAGCGATCACTAGACACGCTTTAAGAAATGCGTTCGTCCCAATTTTGCCATCCATTCTTGCAGAATTCATTGGAGTTTTCTCTGGATCCATGATTCTAGAAAATATTTATGGCATTCCTGGTATTGGTGATCTTTACATTAAAGCCTTGAACCAAAACAATCCGGACTACAACGTCCTTATGGTTGATATGGCTATCTTTATTACTGTAGGACTTCTCGCTGGAATCATCCTCGATTTATCCTATGGCTTTATTGATCCTCGTATTCGTATGGGAGAAAAGAAATAATGGCAAAGAAAAAAGAAGACTTTGATATTACTAAGCTCCCTATTGAGGCTCAAGATCCAGAGATTAAAGCTGAAGACTTTGTTATTTCTGATGAAAACAAAGTTGTTCATGAACAAAAGCTTCAAACTAAACCAACAACATTCTTAAGAGACTCTTTAAAGAGATTCTCTAAAAACAAATCGTCTGTTGTTGCTTCTATTATTTTAGGTTTATTACTTCTTTTATCTGTTGTTGTACCTCTTGCAGATCAAAGTGATGTTTCTGTTTCTCATCCTGAAGCAGTTTATCTTGAACCAAAATTATTTAATTCTGGAACTGGATTCTGGGATGGCACGAAGAACTTTGAAAACATCGCGGTTGATATTTCTCCAGATCCTGAAGGAATTGATAAAGAGGCTAACTGGTGGCCAAACCCAGAAAGATTTGAAAGAAACGCGATTACTAAAAAAGTATTCACTCCTGAAACATACACAAATCAACTTTCTGGTTATGGAAAACAAGGTTATTTACAAACCGGTTACTATAACAACATTGATGATTCTAAAGAATTTGTAGAGTTCAAGACTCAACAAATGTCTGTCGATTTCAACGTTAACGTTAATCACTATGTAACTGAATTTGATACATATAACGAAGAAAAACTTGAAGTTATTGAAGGAAAAGATAACGCAAAGCTTCCTGAAAACTATGTTTTAGGTGAAGCAGCTTTGTATTTTAACTATATCGATGGTGAAGAAGAAAAACACTCCATCGAAATTATTGGCTATTCAAGTGAACACAATATTGGAAGTGATGTCACTAGTAGAGCTACATCTAAAGTCAATATCTCAAGCGTTATCAAATCACAAAGTGAACAAACCGTCTTTGAAAAATGTAGTTTCTCCATTCGTATTAAAAACGAATTAAAACACGAGAATACTTGTATTCTTCTTAAGAAGTTCTCTTTTGCTACTGATTCCACTGATAAAGCTTTTAAAGAACAATTCTTAGCTCCTAACTTCTCAGATGCGACTGAATGTATGAGAAGAGAATCTAAGATTGAGAGTGCTATTAACTATAAATATTGGTCTTCAACAGGTACCAAACAAATCTATGAATCAAAAGTAGTGTATTGTTCATTCACTTACGACTCATATGAAGCAAAGCTTGGCACCAAAGAATGGACTTCATTCCCATTAACCAAACTTGAAGAATACCGTGTAAAGGGTTGGCTTGATTGGAACGTTGATGTTGATTTTGAGCATGGCGAATTCGTTTTGAACTTAGATACATTCGCTGGTGAAGTCAAAAATCCAAAGAAATGTCCTGTTGCTAAAGACATTGCTCCTGAAGATGTTTACGTTGATCCAACAAACGGCGATGTATTTGTTGACTGTATGATTACTTTTTATAAGTATTATGGTTATGATTCAATGCCAGTGTACCTATTTGGTACAGATAAAAGTGGCAGAGACATGCTTAAATACGTCTTTGAAGGTTTAAGAACATCACTTTTACTTGGCATTGCTACAACTCTTGTTTGTTGCATTATCGGTCTTATCTATGGTGCTGTTTCCGGCTATTATGGCGGAACTGTTGACCTTGTCATGGAAAGAATTACCGATATCTTATCTGGACTTCCATGGATTGTTGTTATGACTTTAGTCATCATCCATATGGGTTCTAACTTCTTTACCTTCGCTCTCGCGTTATGTCTGACCGGATGGATAGGCACTGCCGCGACAACCAGAACTCAGTTCTATAGGTTTAGAGGACGAGAATACGTTCTTGCTTCACGTACATTAGGCGCTTCTGACGCAAGACTTATTAGAAAGCACATTTTACCTAATGCGATGGGTACAATTATCACCGCGGAAGTTTTAATGGTGCCTTCTGTCATCTTCTCTGAAGCTACCATTTCCTATTTAGGATTAGGTCTAAAGAATTTATCATCATTAGGTGTTATTCTTTCGAATAACCAATCAGAGTTAACATCTAACTCATATTTACTTATCTTCCCATCAGTAATCATTGCTTTACTTATGATTTCATTTAACTTGTTCGGTAATGGTTTACGTGATGCGGTTAACCCAAGTCTGAAAGGAGAAGAAGAATAATGGCTGAAAAAGAAAAAGTCTTACAAGTCAAAGATTTAAGAATTAACTTCTCCACAGATAATGGATATGTCCAAGCGGTTAGAGGTGTATCTTTCGATTTATATAAAGGTGAAACCTTATGTATCGTTGGTGAATCAGGCTCCGGTAAATCCGTTACCTCTAAAGCCATCATGGGTATTTTAGCTGCGAACGGAAGAATCATTTCCGGTTCCATCATGTATGAAGGTGAAGATTTAACCAAAGTTAGTGAAGATGAATTCCATAGAATTCGTGGCCATAAGATTGGCATGATCTTCCAAGATCCACTTTCTTCACTTAACCCAATTATGAGAATTGGTAAGCAAATCACTGAAGCTATGCTTATCAACTCTTCTCACTTAAAACGTAAATTTAGCGAGCTTACATCCGATGAACTCGTCGCTTATAAAAACGCTGAAACAGAATATAGAAGTTCAGTTAATTCCTTAAAGGAAAATATTAAATTCTTAAAATCTGAAAAGCGTAAAGAACTCGCGAAAGCCCACAATATGGCGTCTAACGAGATTACAAACCGTAAATATTCACTTAAACAAGACTACGGCAGTGAAGTTTACCGCATTAATAGTGAACTTGACGAAGCAATCGCATCCGCGAAACTTTCTTTAGAAACTTCTTCTATTTCTGAGTCTCAATATCAAACTAGAGTAGAAGCAGCAAAACATAAAGCTGAAATTGCTTTGACAAGCGCGAAATCTAAATACGAAAAACAAAAACAAGAAGTATTAGATGAAACTGCCTCTATTAAAGAAAACGCGAAGAGAAAAGTTGAAGAAGTAAAACTTAGCTATGATGAAAAGATTAATGAGGCAAAACGCGCTGCGAAAGAATCTTATGAACCTTTAAAGGCTAAATATAAACCAATCATCAAAGAGACTAAAATAGCTTATAAAGCTAAATGCAAAGTCGCTAGAGTTGAAGTTAAAGAATATAAAGCTGAACTTAAGAATAATTATCTTGAGAAAGTTAATGAAATTAAAGCTCAAAATCTTTCTAAGGAAGAAGAATCCGAGGCTTTAAGAAAAGCTAAAGACGAATATATCTCCTCAATTAGAATCACTAAGGCCGAAGCTAAAGCTAGAGCGCTTAAGATTATGAAAGAGGTCGGTATTCCTCAACCAGAAAGAAGATTTAGACAATATCCATTTGAATTCTCTGGTGGTATGAGACAACGTATCGTTATTGCGATTGCCTTAACTGCGAATCCAGATGTTTTAATCTGTGATGAACCTACAACCGCTCTTGACGTTACAATTCAAGCTCAAATCCTTGAACTTATTAATAGACTTAAAGCAGAAAGAAATCTTTCTTGCATCTTTATTACTCACGACTTAGGTGTCGTTGCCAATATGGCGGATAGAGTTGCAGTTATGTATGCTGGTAAGATTGTTGAATATGGTCTTGAAGATGAAATCTTCTATGATCCACGTCATCCATATACTTGGGCCCTTCTTTCATCTATTCCAGATATTGACTCTAACGAAAAACTTGAAGCTATTCCAGGCACTCCACCAAATATGATTTATCCACCAGTTGGAGATGCTTTCGCCTTACGTAGCAAATACGCTATGCCAATTGACTTTAAGAAAGAGCCACCTCTATTTAAAGTTAGTGAAACTCACTATGCCGCGACATGGCTTCTTGATCCACGCGCTCCAAAAGTAGAAATGCCAAAGATTGTTAAGACTCGTATTGAGAATTCTTTAAAAGCCAATAAAAAAGGAGGAAAGAAGAATGCCTAAAGTAAGCTATCGACGTGAACTCCTTGATAATGGTATTGAACTTTCAGTACGTCATTTAAAACAATATTTTAAGTTTGGCCATGGTAAGAACGCCTTCATCACTAAAGCTGTTGATGATGTTAGCTTTGACATCATGAAAGGTGAATGTTTTGGTCTAGTTGGTGAATCAGGCTGTGGTAAAACCACGACTGGTCGTTCTTTAATTCGTCTATATAACATCACTTCTGGTTCAGTTTATTTTGAAGGACATAGAACAAGCGCTGGAAAAGGCTGGAACGAAGAAGAAATCAAACGTCTAAGAAAAGAACTTAGAGATGGTCTAAAACAAATTAACGAGAACGAAAAGAAAGAACTCTCTAATGCTAGTGATCAAAACGAGATTTCTTCTATCAAAGAACGTCGTAATAAAGAACGCGAAGAACTTAATAGTAGGATATCTGTAGCGATTTCAGAACAAAAAGCCGCTATCGCGCAAATTAAATATGACAATAAGCACGTCGATAAAAAGCTCATGTCAAAGATGCAGATGATCTTTCAAGATCCTGTTGATTCTTTGGACCCACGTATGACTGTTGAAGACATCATTCAAGAAGGTTTACATATTCAAGGACAACATAATAAGTTCGCGAACTCTCGTAAAGTCGCGGAGGCTCTTGAAAAGGTTGGACTTATTCCAGAATATGCATCTCGTTATCCACATGAATTCAGTGGTGGTCAACGTCAAAGAATTGGTATCGCTCGCGCACTTATCATGAATCCAGACTTCTTAATTTGTGATGAACCTATTTCAGCGTTAGATGTTTCTATCCGTGCTCAAATCATCAACTTATTAAGAGATTTAAAAGATGAGATGGGATTAACCATCTTGTTCATCGCTCACGACTTATCAGTTGTTAAATATTTCTGTGATCGAATTGCGGTTATGTATTTTGGCCACATTGTCGAACTTGCGACAAGCGATGAATTATTTAAACACCCACTTCATCCATATACGAATGCATTATTATCCGCGATTCCAAAACCAGATCCATTAACGGAAAAAGTTAGACAAAGAATCATCTATCATCCAGAAGAAGAACATGATTATTCAAAAGAACAACCAGTTCTCACTGAGATTGTTAAAGGACACTGGGTTCTCGCTAATAGTGAAGAACTAAAGAAATATAAAGCTAAGATTGCTAAACTTGATGCTACTAAGAAATAAAGTAAGCCCACCGTTGGTGGGTTTTCTTTTTGAATTAATCTTGATTATTTACTTGTCTTTTGTTTTAATGTTTGTACCGGATGTTATTGTTGCACGTCCATCATTATGATGGTTCTGTGTCCTTCCGGCTTTTTTAATACTCGGATAACTTACATCAACGCCATTCTTGAGTTTTATTTCAAACATACTAAAGCGGCCTTTTAAATCGCGTTTTTCTTGTTTAACGATATACATTATTTCTTTGTGCCCTGAAAAAGGATTTTCATATATCGCCCAATTCTTTTTCCCTCCTGAGGTTTTTGAATGTGTAACTCGATGAAAAACATACATATTATTTTCTTCATCTACTATGTAGGCTGGATGGTTGTTTTTAAAATAAATTCTAAAATGCCTTCTAAATGGTTTTTGTTTTTTGCTCATATTTTACCTCGTCTTGAAAAGAGTATTCCTACCTCTTAATAGGACGCAAAAATTTAAACTGAACCAAAAAAATGAGTATTTTGCAATTTTTTATTTTTTAAACTTAAGTACAACTTAAAATTGTTGTAAAAATGCGTTTGATATTTTATAGTTATTTTGCAAGAAGATACATTTATGTATAACTTAAAAGTGGTTAAAGTAACTTATCAATTAACAACTACAGTCACTACATCACTTTTAAATATACTTGAATGAATAGACCCTGTTTAGTTAGGGTCTTTCTTTTTTGTACAGGCTGAAGTGAAAAACGATCGATTTCACTTCTAGCCAAAAAATAGAAGAAAGGAGAAAAATTAGGAAAATTATGAAGAAAAAACTTCTATTTTTACTTCCAGCTGCTGCTATGGTCTTAGCTGGCTGTGGTAATGGTGGTGGCGGAACAACTGATACTCCAACATCAGGCGATGCCCCAACAAGCACACCAGCTCCAACAAGCACACCAGCTCCAACGAGTAGTACTCCATACACTCCAACACATGCTGGTACCGAGGCAGATCCGCTTAACGCAGTTGATGCATTTAATATTGCATCTGAACTTGCCGAATCTGGTTCACAAGAAAAGTTCCCAACTGCCACAAAGTATTATGTTAAAGATGTTGTAACTAGCGTTACTGATTGTAGCGTTGAATACGGCAATGCAACATTCTCATTTGGTGAACCTGCTACTCCATTCACTGGTTATCGTTTAAAAATCGGTGAATCAAAACAAGCTATTACAAGTGCTGATCAAATTGAAGTTGATGATATCGTCACTATTTATTCAGATCTTATTAACTTCCACGGCACAATGGAAACAAATGATGGCTATATCGCTAATATTGAAAAAGGTCATCCAAAAATTCTCGACCATATCGCCGTTAGTGGTCAAAAAACCGAATACATCGTCGGTGATTCATTAGTTAAACCAACAGTCACTGCCTATTACACAGATGAAACAAGTGAAACTGTTGATGATGCTGAATTTACTGGTTTCGATTCATCGGCTGCTGCGACAGGACAAGTTATTACTGTTACATACGGCGGACAAACAACAACATACACAATTAACATTATCGCTGACACACTTGTCAGTATTGCAGTTAGTGGTGATATGACAAAGAAAAACTATGCCGTTGGTTCTCAATGGGATCCAGCTGGTTTAGTTGCTACTGGTACATATTCTATTAGTGGTGAAGTAGATGTTACAGCACAAGTGTCTTGGGGTTATACTCCAGCTGCGCCTGCTATTGGCATTACTTCTGTCGATGTTGTCGCTACATTAAGTGCCGTTGATAGTTCTGCCAAGTCTGTTTCTGGCATCACTGTTATTTCATCAATGCAATATGCATATGAAGCTGTTGCTGCTTTAAATAAAGGTGCATCAACAAGTGAACAATATACATTTGAAGGCGTTGTTACTGGTTTCTATGGCAATTCATTTAATGTACAAGATGGTGCATATGGAATGTATGTTTATACAAGCAAAGCAATCTCTGGCGTTGCAGTTGGCAAGAATGTTCGTGTTACAGCGACACTAAAAAATTATTCAAACATGTTTGAAACAACCGGTACTCCTACAGTTACAGTTTTAGGTGATGGTGTTCTTCCAACACCTGTTGCCATCAATTCAGCAGCTACTTTAAGTGCAACAAATCAAAACGTTCTCGCGAATCTCACAGGAGCAACATTCAAAGCAGTCACAACTGCATGGTCAGGTTCTGCAAACGGTTTATACACATTTAAACTAGGCGGCGTTGATGAAGTTACTATCAAGTTTGATAAATACAGTTATGATGCTGCAAAATTAGCTATTTTTAGTGGCGCCTCTGAAGGTGACGCGTTTGACTTTTCAAATGTTGCGGTCACTAAATATAACGACAATCTCCAAATTCAATTTGGCAAGACATCTACAATTGCTGTCCACGCCTAATTAAAATCTTCTACATAGACCCGCATCTCGAAAGACTTGTGGGTCTTTCTTTTGCAATTATTTGGTATATAAAAGAATTATAGGATATAATACTTTTTGCTATATAAAGCGAAAGGAAGACAATAAAACATGAATAAAAAATTCTTATTGTTATTAATTCCAATTACTACATTAGTGCTTTCTGGCTGTGGTAAACGCAGTCCAGGTGGTTCTACAAGTGGTGATGATCCAACTACAGCGCAACCAACTTCTGGCGCTACTACTGGATCACCTACAAGTGGTACTACAGGTGGTTCTTCCGGAACTACAGGAACAACTGGTGGATCTTCCACAACTGGTTCATCATCAAGCTCCTCTTCAGGAAGTTCTTCTTCAAGCAGTTCTTCATCTGTTATACCTGTTCCAACTGAAGGACTTGCTGCTGCTTATGAAGCTGCTGCTGCATTAGCAGAAGGTGCTGAATCTACTGAAAAGTATTCATTCAGTGGCACTATTGTTGCAATTGCAAAGAACTCATTATACGTTCAAGACGGTTCTTATGGATTATATGTTTTCTCCTCTTCAGCAATTGAAAATGCTGCAGTTGGCAAAACAATTAACGTGACTGCAACCGTTAAAAACTATTACCAAGTTCTTGAAACTGGCACAGTTGATAGTGCTGTTGTTGGTGCGGATGCTTCTTTACCAAGCGCCCTAATTATTTCTTCCCAATCTGTAATTGATAATGCAAAACAAAATATTCTTGCTCAATTACATGATTCTGAACTTGTTACAAAGGGAACATGGAGCGGTTCTTCTAATGGTATTTGCACATTTAGAGCAGGCAGCGATACTGTCACAGTTAAATTTGATAAAAACAGTTTTGCGACTGCATCTGCTGATAGCAAGACTGCTTATACAAGCATGAATGTTGGTGATCATATGGATTTATCCAACGTTGTCACAACCGTATATTCAAGTAGTGGTACTGTAAGCCATCAATTGTTATTTGTTTCTTCATCAACACTTGCTGCTCATCAATCTTCAGTTACTCTTGAAAGTATTTCAATCAGTAATGCAAAAACTTCTTATTTACAAGGCGATACATTTGTTAAGCCTGTAGTTACTGCTCATTATTCTAATGAAACAGAAAACGAAGTTACTGCAAGTGCAACATTCACTGGCTATGATTTATCTAGCACTGGCAATCAAACAGTCACAGTTAGTTACACTGAAGGTGGACAAACAAGGACAACAACATACTCAATTAACGTTGCTGCCGATGAACTTCAATCTATCGCCATTGATGGTAGTATGACCGATACAAGTTACGCTATTGGTGATTCATGGAATCCAGCTGGCTTAACCGTCACTGGTACATATTCAAGTGGAAATAAAGATGTTACTTCTTTAGTTGAATGGTCTTATAGCCCACTTACTCCAGAAGCTGCTGGTGTTGGTGAATCAACATTAGAAGTTACTGCTTCATTAAGTGGAAAGTCTGATTCAAAACAAGTTATCGTTGAAGTAACTGCTGCTGAATCAAGCTTAAAACAAGCATATGATGCTGCTGCAGCACTTGCTACAGGCGCTTCTACTTCAAGTGCTTACACATTCTCTGGCACCGTTGTCGCTATTGTTGGAAACACATTCGTAGTTCAAGATGGTAGCTATGGTATGTATGTTTATAACAAAGCAGTCACTGGCAACGCTGTCGGTAAAGAAGTAAGCGTTACAGCAACTCTTAAAAATTATCGAACAATGTTTGAAACCGACTCCATTTCTGCCGCTACCTTAGTTGGTGATGGCACTCCTCAAACATCAGCAAACCTTACATCATTAGCAAGTCTTACTGCTCTTAACCAAAACTTACTTGCTCATACTACTGCACAATTTGTGAGTACAGAAACTGCATGGACTAGTAGTGTAAATGGTTTCTCAACATTTAAGATTGGTGATGATAATGTTAAAGTCAAATTTGATAAATACGGTTATGATGCCGATAAAGCTGCTGTCTTATCTGCAGCAACTGCTGGAGATACATTTAATTTAACTGGTCTTATTACTAGCAAGTTTGATGATGTTGCTCAATTATTGTTTATGGGCACATCCGCAATTGCTAAAGTAGAAAAAGAAATTGATTCAATTTCAATCTCAACACATCCAACTATGTTGAGTTATGTTGTTGGTGATCATTTCGATCCAACAGGACTCGTTATTGATGTTCTTTATGAAGATGATTCACACGATTCAGTTCCATATGCTGGAAACGAAGCTAAATTCTCATTCTCACCATCATTAACTACAGCTCTTGCTACAAGCGATACATCAGTCGCTATTACATATGGTGGTAAGACTGCTAACGAAACCATTAGTGTTGTCGAAGACACTTTACAAGAAATTGTTATTTCTGGTGATATGACTAAGAAATCATATTCAGCTGGTGATGCTTGGGATCCATCAGGATTAGTTGCCACTGGTAACTACAATATTAGTGGTGCCAAAGTCCTTACCGATGTTGATTGGGCATATAGCCCAGAAACTGCATTAGCAGGAACAACATCTGTTAATGTCACTGCATCAAAAGCAGGTGTTACAAGTGCTGCATTTACTGTTAATGGAATTACTGTAAGTGCTGCTGAAGAGCATACTGTTTCTTGGACTGCTTCAAGTGGTGCCCTTGGTTCTTCAATTTCTACAGTTGGTGGAACCGCTACTGGTCACATCAGTACCGGAAGTCTCCAATGGGATTACACAAGAACACTTAAGAGTGGCACAGATACTGTTGGTTGGCAAGGTGGCCAAGGTGCTATTCAGCTTGGTAAGAACGGCGGTGTTGAAAACGCTGTATTCTCAACAAGCAATATCCCAGGCACTGTTAAATCAGTCGCGATTGAATGCGCTTCATATCAAGCGAAGCACACAATCTCTATTACCGTTGGAGGAATTAGTTATTTCAGCGGTGATACACCTGCATGGGGTTCTGGTGCTGTTAGCACAATTTCAGGTACAGGAACATCCTCTGGTGAAATCGTAATCTCATTTGGCAGTGGTACAAGAGCCCTCTACGTCAAATCAATTACCGTTGTCTACGAAGCCTAATAGATAACTAAAACAAAAGAGCACGTTCGTCGTGCTCTTTTCGTTTGGCTATTTATGTCTAATTGAATTAAGTAATTTCTCTTTAATAAGGAATAATCCTGCGACGTATACAATCGCGCATGCAAGGAACGAGATAAATATTTCTAGTAGATACGCCATCTCAATTCCTAAATCATAGATAAATACGTCTCTAAGAAGTGGTGATAAGAAATAAGAGGCCACTCCGATAGCGATACCAAATAAGAGAATCTTTAAGTTATTGATATTAAATATGATAGATTTTGAATCTTTCCAAGTAAGAGCAGTTAAAGCACTTATAATCCCTAGATCAGTGATAGATGTAGCAATAGCGACACCCATAGCTGGTTGATCTTTGAAAAACACTAAAGCAAATAATAAAGATAACCCTAAGTTAATAGCAGCACCTGAGAATATAACAATTAAATATGTTTTCTCTCTTTTTTGAGGAATGAGTATCTGAGTATAGATAATACTTGATGCAGAGAAGGTAATTGTTAAGCTCGCTAATGAAATTAAAACATAATTAACGTCCGCATATCCTCCACTTGCGTAGTTACCGGAAATAAGTCCAGTAATAGGAGTGGACAAACCTATCATTAAAGCTGCTGCAGGCACAGTGATAAAAAGACATAAGTTCATCGCATATTTGTTTAAGTTACGATATTGTCTTTCATCGTTATTTGCATAGTAATAAGTAGCTCTAGGAATAAAGACAGTTGAAAGTGATGTAATTAGACCAATCACAATTTCAACACCTTTCATTCCAACAGAATATGTACCAACTGAAGCTTTGCTTGGATCAATGAAACCTAAGATAAAGGAGTCGGTTTTATCATATAATGCTACCGCTAAAGAGATGAGGAACAACGTTCCTAAAAGCGGAATGTATTGTTTAAAGTTATATGGGCCAGTTTTCTTATATTTAAGAAGGCTTGGAAGATAGATTAAGTTACTCGCGACAGTTAATAACGTCGTACTTATACATAAGAAAGCATATAAATAGACATGCTCTGGTTGTCTAATAAACGCAAAGATAAGAATATCGATGACTGTGGCAATAACGATACTTCTAATCGCTAAATAGGTATGTTTTTCTAAAGCGGTGAAGATCCATTCAAACGAAAGGACACCTGCTAAGAAATTAAGTGAAACGATAAAGATTAAGGTAGAGTTTTCTTTAAGTGATGGAACTAAAAAGATAATTCCACACATAAGAGTGAAAGAAAGTAGAGTGGTGATAGCTTGAAGAATAAAGAATTCTTGAGCCTTCATAGAAAGCTTTTCAGGATCGTCTTTAACTTTCGTACATTCTCTAACAGCAATATTAGGGATAGAGATTCTTGCGAGAATTAAGAAATAGTATACGAAGGCTGTTGCCCATGAATACATTCCAAGCGCGGAATCGCCTAATATACGACAGACAAACGGAAAGGTAACAAACGACAAAATTGTCATTGTTATTGTTCTGATTAGATTAACTACGACGTTAGTCTGAACTCTTGTTTTCATTGCTAATTATTATAGATTCTTGCGTGTGGAAAATTAAAGACGAAATAAAATTGAACTGAACCCCATTTAGTTCACAAGAAATAAAAAGACCTCTTAGCGTACAATAAACGTTAGGAGGTTTTTTATGGCAAGCAAAG
>CADBNT010000024.1 GCA_902796125.1 uncultured Erysipelotrichaceae bacterium
CTTTGCTTGCCATAAAAAACCTCCTAACGTTTATTGTACGCTAAGAGGTCTTTTTATTTCTTGTGAACTAAATGGGGTTCAGTTCAACTATGTAGGTCTTTTATTTATCAATTCTTATTTCATCTCGATAAACTTCATCAATCGTTCCTGAAGCAATTAGTAAGCCATCTTTATTATAGAAGACAGCTTCTTGTCCAGGAGTAACTGCTTTATAGTAATCGTATGTGCAGATGATTTTATCATCCTTAAATTCAATCCTAGCAGGATGATCTTTTTGTCTATAACGGAATTTTACCCCTACTTCTTGTGGGAAGACTTCATTTGGATTAATGATATTAAGTTTTCTAACAATACATTTGTTGGACATCAAATATTTTTGAGTGTCACCTCTAGTGACATAAAGGATATTGTTTTTAGCATCTTTTTTAACAATGAACCATCCGGTTGCGGTTTCACCAGATATTCCGCCTATGCCAAGACCTTTATGTTGACCAATTGTGTAATAGAACACGCCTTTATGAGTCCCAATAACTTTATTAGTGTCAATATCTATGATATTGCCTTTTTGAGCAGGAATATAATTTTTTAAGAATTCGCGGAAGTTACGTTCACCAATGAAACACACTCCAGTTGAATCTTTTTTATCCATAACTGATTCAAGTTTTAACTCATGAGCAATCTTTCTAACTTCTTCTTTAGAAATATCTCCTAAAGGGAATAAGCAAGATTTAATTTGCTCTTCGTTAATTTGGGAAAGAAAGTAAGTTTGATCTTTATTGGCGTCAAAGCACTTTTCAAGATATTCAATTCCGTTAACTTCTTTCTTTTTGGCATAGTGCCCCATCGCGATTTTATCGAAGCCTTTTTCTTTAGCAAATTTTAAGAAAGCATCAAACTTTATGTATTTATTACATAAGATATCAGGATTTGGAGTACGTCCATGTTCATATTCTTCAATAAAGAAGGAGAAAACGTTGTCCCAATATTCTTTAATAAAATCAACTCTTAAGAGTTCAATGCCAAGCTTTTTAGCAACTTCTTTAGCGTCATCATAATCTTTTTCTTGTGGACATTGATTATCGTTAACAGTTGGATTACCTAAAAAATCGTTATTAGCAAAAGCATCCCAGTTACGCATAAAGCAACCAGTTACTTCATATCCTTCTTTTAGAAGGAGATAGGCTGCAACCGCGGAATCTACACCACCGCTTAATCCAATTAAAACTTTCATTTAATAAGCTCCTTAGAATCAAGCACAATGGTGAATGGACCATCATTATTAATTTTGACGAGCATATCCGCGCCAAAAACGCCTTTTTCAACGTGATAGCCTTGTTCGGCCATATATAAGTTGAAATAATCGTATAGTTCAGAGGCTCTATCAGGTTTCATCGCGTTCACAAAAGAAGGTCTTCTTCCTTCGTTTGTATTTGCATATAAAGTAAACTGGGAAATAGATAAGATTTCACCATTAACATCTTTCAAAGAAAGATTGGTCTTACCATTTTCATCATTAAAGATACGTAGACCAAGAAGTTTATCAGTGACTTTTCTTACTATCTCTTCATTGTCATCATGCGTAAAACCAACAAGTAGACAAAAACCGCGGGATATTTCACCCACGATTTTGTTATTTATGCTTACCGAAGCACTTGTTACGTTTTGAATGACAACTTTCATTAATGAATATAATCGTGAACAGTTGGAGGAACAGCTACGAATTCATCAACAATATGGAAGGCATTTTCAATGTCTTTAAGAATATGAGCATGATCTTCAACGTTAGTGTGGACGACACAAAGGATATCGCCTTTAGATACTTTGTCGCCAACTTTCTTATTTAAGACGATGCCAGCAGACATATCGATGACATCATCGAATGTTTCTCTACCAGCACCAAGTCTCATTGCACTCTCGCCAATTTCAAGAGCGACAATGCGCTTAATATAACCGTCTTTATTAGCTTTAACTTCTTTGACGTATTTGGATTCTGGGAATTTTTCTGGGTGGTCGATATAAGAGACGTCTCCGCCTTGAGCTTTGACCATTTCTCTTAACTTGTTAAGAGCTGAACCATCAGCGATGGCTTTCTTGAGCATTTCTTCAGCTTCTTTTTCACTCTTAGCAATCTTAGCTTGTTCAAGCATAATAGCACCAGATTGGATACAAAGATTGACGAAATCTTTTGGACCTTCTCCTCTAAGAGTAGCGATAGCTTCTTTAATCTCTAAAGCATTACCAACTGCATAACCTAAAGGTTGCTCCATATCGGTTAAGACTGCTCTTGTATCTCTACCTAAAGCATTACCGATTGAGCACATGACTTTAGCGAGTTCTCTAGCACTTTCAACGTTTTTCATGAAGGCACCATTACCGAACTTAACATCTAAAAGGATGCAATCTGAACCAGAGGCAAGCTTCTTAGACATAACGCTTGATGCGATAAGTGGCATCGATTCGACTGTGCCTGTAACGTCTCTAAGAGCGTAGAGTTTTTTATCAGCTGGAACTAAGGTTCCAGTTTGACCAACGATGGCGATGCCAATTTCGTTGACTTGTTTTCTAAAATGTTCTTCGCTTACAAAGACATTCATTCCTGGGATGGACTCAAGTTTATCGAGTGTTCCACCAGTATGACCTAAGCCTCTTCCGGACATCTTAGCAAGCTTTGCACCACAAGCAGCGACCATAGGTCCAAGAGCGATTGATGTCTTGTCGCCAACACCGCCTGTAGAGTGTTTGTCAACTTTAACGCCTTTAATATCAGAAAGATCCATAACATCACCGCTATGTTCCATTCTGTCGGTTAAAGTAACGATTTCTCTTTTATTCATTCCCTTAAAAAGGATTGCCATTAAAAGAGCGGAAACTTGATAATCAGGAATTTTCCCATCGACGTAGCCTTTAACAAAAAAGGTAATCTCTTCGTCGGTTAATTCATGACCGTCACGTTTCTTTGTAATAATATCTACCATTCTCATAAAAATAAAACCTCATTGTAAGTATACCATATGGGCAAAATTGATAAAATCAAAACATCTAATATTTGATAGTTAACAATCTTTATGATGTGCTAAACTTATGCTATGAACTTCGAAGAACATCTAAAAAAGTATCTATCTGAAAAAGAGATTAAAGACTTGACTTCAAGTTTTCTTGAAAGTGAACAAAAAGGTGTTCTTTTAAATGAAGATAAATTATCTAAAGATAATTTCCTTAAGCTGTTTCCAAATGTTATACCTCATCCAGTGGTCCCAAATGGTTTTCTTTTTAATGTTGAAGATTGTCCGCTTGGGAAGAAGATATATCATGAACTAGGAGCCTATTATATCCAGGATCCATCCGCGATGATGGTTTCCTATTTTTTAAGCCCAAAACCTGATCAAAAAGTTCTCGATTTATGTGCTGCTCCTGGAGGAAAAACAATAGGTGCTTCTTTATTAATGCAAAACAAAGGCATCATTTATGCTAATGATTTATCGCGTTCAAGGGCAGAAATTCTTCTTTCTAATGTTGAAAGAATGGGTTTAGGAAACGTCGTTATCTTAAATAAAGATTTTTCTCAGTTTTCAAGTAAGCTAGAAAACTATTTTGATGCGATTATTTTAGACGCTCCATGCAGTGGCTCAGGTATGTTTAGAAAGCTTGATTCCATGAAGGATGATTGGACATATGAAAAAGTCTTAAAATACGCCCAAATTCAAAAGGAACTTATCCTCATGGCTTACTCTATGCTTAAAGAAGGTGGAACGCTTATTTATTCAACCTGTTCTTTTTCCTTTGAAGAAGACGAGGAAGTTATTGAATATCTTCTATCTAAAACTGACGGAAAACTCGATGCAATCGAATCTTTTGAAGGCGAATATCGCTCTAAAAAATACCCTGAAACGGTTCATTTATTTCCTTCATTATTTAAAGGAGAAGGACACTATATTGCCCGTATTAAAAAGCCAGGAAGATTGCCGAAAAACACTCCTGATGACATCATTATTTCTCGTAAAAAATTATCGAAAGGAAATAAACCAGAAATCGATAACTTTGAACTATTTTTAAAACCTTCAGAGTTACTTATTTCAATGTCGATGAGACCAGGACTTTTTATCTCTTCAAATATTGGAAAAGATGTCATTTATTCTCACCACTACTCACATTATAAAAATGCTGATGATTCAATTGAGTTAAATAAGGAAGAAGTTATCAAATATTTACGAGGCGAATCCCTTAACAAAAAAGATACCCCTAATGGATATCATTTCGTCTCATATCTCAATATGAATTTAGGCGTAACTCGCGCTGTTAATGGCGTACTTAAGAATTTATATCCTAAAGGATTAAGACTTAACGCCAAGATCGACGATAGTTTCTAGAGCTTTTCTTCTTCTAGTTAACCATTGTGAATATATAAAACATTGATCAATCTTACGGAATTCGTCGACTTTATCATCGACGAGTTTTTGTAAGGATAAAGCAAATTCATTTAAATCTTTAGATTTAACTTCTTCAGCAGAAACTGTTTTTCCAATATCAACAAAGACTGGATAATGATGCAAATAACTTTTTAAGGTTAAATGTCTAAACGTTCCATATAAGGAGACTGGAATAACAGGAACGTTTGCCATTTGGGCAATCTTTAGTGTTCCTGGATGGAAAGGAAGGCAAGGTGTTTCTGGATTTTTATTACGTGTTCCTTCAATAAAGACCACTACTGGAGGTTTATTCTCATCTTTTAGATGAGTGACAATCTTTTTAATAGTGCTAAATTGCGAGACGACATTATCTCTATCAATCGGATAAGCTTCAAGGGCTTTTAAAACTGTTCCAACAAATGGGAAGTCCATCGCTTCTTTTTTAGCAATAAAAGTAACTGGACGATCAAATGTTGCTGCGACCAATAATGGATCTAAATCAGACAAGTGATTGATAACAATCATGCTTTGGCCATTTGCTTTATTAAATTCATCAAGATTATAGAGTTGATATTTGCTGTGATAGGCAAATAAGACTAGTTTAGAAAGACGTTTAACATTTTTATAACGCTTCTCAAATGGATATTTACTAGGATTTTTCGCATAGCGAACATTGAAAAAGAAATGGAAAAAGATAATGCCTGGAACAGCAATAATTGCAATTAAGATATATTGAATAGCTTTTCTAATTTTAGTCAACATTGTCAGTCTCCTTATAAATCGAACATCTTTTTGGAGCGATGCCAATATCATTAATCGAAATCTTTTCGTTATATTTACGAATCTTTAAAGGGGCGAATAATTCCATATCTTTATCAACATGGATTGGTAAATGATGGTTATTTGGGTTAATGAAGATATGGTAGATGTGATTACTATGTAAAACAATCTCTAAACCATCTTCGATAGCGTTGACATCAATGTTAGAATTGACTGCTTCACTATCAAATTCACTAAATAACGGAATCATTTTACGCATTTCAATGTAGTTTTTAACTGCATTCATGAATTCCATGCGTTCATCTAAGGCTTCATAGTCAAATTCGTTATAGTATGGCCCCATATTGTATGTGTTAGCTTGTCCATGTTTAGATAAGCCAATTTCTTGGCCCATATGGATAAAAGCTATTCCTGGCGAAAGTAAAAGTACCTTATTAAATACCTTAATGATATAAAGTGAGTCTGGAGCATCCTCCACCGATTCGCTTATAACGTCATATAGGGTGGCATTATCGTGGCATTCAACATAGTTGAGGCTTTGATTAAAGGAAGAAAATAAATGAGGGTAAATAACGTCTTTTGTCGCGCCTCGATATGCAAATTCAAAACCGGCAAGATAATCTAAATTACCTAAAAGGTACCCATTTTCGTCTAATTTTGCTTTAGAACCTAAACCACGAACAATATTTCGATATCTATCATTAAAGAAGGCGACATCTGGAAGAAGTTTTGCATTATCCATATTGGCAAAAAGAGTTCCTTCATAATAGCCTTCATCTTCCATATTCCAGCCTTCACCATAAAGCATGACTTTTTTATCGGCTTGTTTAACTATCTCACTTACTTGTCTTAACGTTTCAACATCAAGAAGACCCATTAGATCGAATCTAAAGCCATCAACATCGTATTCATTAAGTAAAAACTTAATGGAATCAACAATCATCTTCCTTGCCATTGGACGTTCGCTAGCAAAATCATTCCCGCATCCAGAACGATTTGAAAGCTTTCCATTCTTTTTACGGAAATAATAATTTGGAGTAATTAAATTCGCGGCAAATTTGTTGAGTTTATAAATGTGGTTATAAACAACGTCTAGATTGATTCTTACTCCTGCTCTATGGAAAGTGGAAACAAGACGTTTAAATTCTTTAATTCTTGAATATGGATCATCAGGATTAGTTGAATAACTTCCTTCTAAATTAAAGAAAGAAATTGGGTCATAGCCCCAGTTATAAGCATAATTATCATGTTCATCAGTAGAACCGAAATCTAAAACTGGTAAAAGTTGAAGATGAGAGAATCCTAAATTGACTAAATAATCAAATCCGGCTGGATTGCCACCTTTGGTAAGTACACCTTTTTCAATTAAGCCAAGGAATTTGCCACGATTTTTGAATTCGGCGCCTTTATTAGTAGTCATGTCTTTGACATGAGCTTCATAAATAACCGCTTCTACATTTTCTTTAAATGGAGGGAGACATTCTCTAAATGAATCGGATTTAACTTTATCAAAATTAATAACGGCAGATTTAACACCATTTGCGTTTGAAGACTTGCCATATGGATCACTTGTAATCACTTCTTTACCATTAAGAGTAACTTTGAAATTATAAAGTTCACCATCATGGTCACCATCTAAAGCAGTACGATAAACTCCGTTGAAGCCTCGAACCATATCATATTCATTGTCATTAATGCATAAAATGACTGAACTTGCTAATGGAGCCCATAAAGAAAAATAAGTTCTTTCAGGGGTGTAAGATGAACCAAGTTCATCATCGTAGTAATAGCCTTCATCAAAACCTTCAAATTCAGTAGCTTTAGTGACATCTAAATCGACTTCTTTATTAGCGTCTTTAACATATAAGCGATTACCTAAAATCTCTTTATCGTAATAAAAAGAGAAGGTATAGTAGGCACCCATCTTTTCAAGATAGTTAATTAAAATCACTTGATCAGCAATAAAAAAATCAAAATGGGGATTATCATTTTCGTTTGACATCTCCACTTCGATTTTATTCCAGGCTATTAGTCGAGCATTTTTAATCATAATTCTTCGTTAGGCTTAATCTCTTCCATTGGAGCAATAGGCTCTTCTTCAACAGCATTTTCCACCATAGGTGGAACTTCTTCTGGTTCACTACTTGGAATAAAAGTAGATTGTTCGATAGAACCAATTTGTTGTTCATTGTTTTCATGAATCAAGACTCTTGAGCCTCTTGCATCGTGATCAGCGGAAACATAGCCATCTTTAAGTAGTTTATTGAATAAACGACCGGCTTTTGGGAAACCAACGCCATAAGTACGTTGAATATATGAAATTGAGCAGAATTGTTTGCTAACAATATCGCTTTTAATGATTTCGTAAAGTTGTTCTTCGCTAGCTTCTTTATCCACTACTGTAACTTGACCAGCATCACTTGGCTCTGGAACATCTTGGCTATGGTCTTCTAAATCAAGGAAGTTTGGATCATATTTTGGACCATAATGATTTCTAAGATAATCACAAACACGGTTAATTTCGCTTGTATCAACAAAGCAGCCTTGAACACGTGGCTTACCAGTGCGAGAAATAAGTGGGCATTCAACAAGCATATCGCCATTACCAAGCAAAGCTTCAGCACCACCTTCACCAATAATAGAAATGGAGTCAGTGGCATTCGAAACCATCAAGGCAACGTGAGTTGGAATATTGGCTTTAATAACGCCATCAATGACGTTAACACTTGGACGTTGCGTAGCAATAACGATATGAATACCAGCGCTTCTTGCCTTTTGAGCGATTCTAACTACCGGAGCACGGATATCTTTACATTCATCGTTTAAATCAGCGTATTCATCGACAAAAACAACAATATATGGAAGTGGTTCAATACATTGTTCTTTCGCGAATTTATTAAATTGACCGATATCACGAACGCGGTTAGCTTGGAAAAGATTGTATCTTCTTTCCATTTCATCAACGAGTTTTCTAAAGGCTACTAATGCCTTTCTTGGATCAGTGATGACTGGGCAGAGTAAATGAGGAATATCGTTATAGTAAGTCATTTCAACTTTCTTTGGGTCAATTAAAATAAGACGAAGTTGATCTGGGTTATTTCTCATAAGTAGTGTCATTATGACACTATGTACGAAGATAGATTTGCCTGAACCAGTTGTACCAGAAACAAGCATATGTGGGAAATCAGATAAGTTGGCACTTACTAGATCACCCGAAATATTCTTACCAAACGGAATATAACGAAGGAATTTTTCACCTGGTTGCAAAGCTTCGATTGATTCTCTTAAACCAACGTTGGTACGGATTTCATTTGGAATTTCTAAGCCTGATGTAGCTTTGCCAAAGACGATTGGTTCAAATCTAGTTGGAACGCCGCCTAAACGAATAGAAATATCGTTAACATATCTTTGCATTGTTGAAACCGAAACATCTGGATTCATTTGAATATCAAAACGAGTAACAGAAGGTCCAACAACATAACTAACTGCTTGGGCGCCTACGCGTAAATTATTAAAGATTGTGTTAATCAAATTAACACGGTCATCGTTTGATTGCTTATTAGCATCCGCATCATTGCTCTCTTCGTGATAATCAAGAAGTGATAAAGGTGGAAGCTCAAATGGAGGTTTTACCACTGCTTTTGGTTGAGGACGATAAAGAGGATCAACTGGAGCTTCGTTAACAGGTTCTGGTTCTTTAATAACTGGAGCAATAGTAGGTTCTTCCATAACTGGATTATCATTCATAACTGCTTGCTCTTCGACTGGAGCACTAGTAGACGTAATATTATTAAAAGAAGGCTCTGGAACGACTTGTTTAGCCATTTCAAATTGACTGGAAGGCTCTTCATATCCTGGGAAGGAATTAAGTGATTTATTGACACCTGCAAAAGAAGATTGATCAAGATTTTGAGCCTCTTCAACCTCATCATCGAACATAAAATGAGCTTTCTTTAAAGAATGAGTGTTGTTATAGGTATGAATTGATAAATCTTGTAAAACTTTTGGATCGCTGGAGGCTAAAGAAGGCTGGTTATTTACTGGCTCTTGTCTAAAGTCATCTTTAGTAGAGACATTTTCTCTAATGACTGAAGAAACAGGCTCTGTGCTTCTAAAGTCTTCATAATCGTAGGAGTCTTCTTGGTGCTTCTTTCCTTTTTTAATGTTTCTGAAAAGTTTCTTAATCTGTTGATTAAGCACTAAGCAAAGTCCTAAGGCGATTAAAAGCCAAATGATAATAGTTGTGCCAATTGGAGTAATTAAACTATTGAATAAAGCAACTAAGAAAAAACCTAAAAGACCTCCACCTAGTTGAATTGAGAAACCACCACTTGAATTATTTTCTTTTAAAGCGGTAAAGATATTTCCAAAGTTACCTAATTCGATGAAAACATATTTTTCTTCTTCAGTCGAAGCTCTAGCATATGGTTGAATATAACATTCTCCAATACCTTGAACATTGATTGGTGTGTCAGTTTTTGAGCCATAGAAGGTGAAAATCATTAAGAAGGCAATAACAAGTACTAAAATGCCCCAAAGATTAGCGCCTAATTTAAACTTGGCAAGCTTCTTAAGCATGAGCATATACATGCCAACAGTAAAAATGAACAAGCTGAAAACAAATAAACCAATCGGACCAACTAAGGAAGTAATTCCATCGCTAAGGAAATGGAACACATTAGTGTCTGGTTTAAACTGTGAAAAAACAATGATGAGAGCGACTAAACAAAGGCTCACACCACCCATCGAGATTATTGAATCTTTCTGAATTCCTTTTTTCATAGTAATATTCTAACGTGTTTTAATAATTAATTAAATAATAAATTATGATTTAAGCGATTAATCGCTTATTATTCTATTTCGGCAATAATTGGGATAATTACTGGAGTCTTTAACATGGAGCGTCTAATTGCTCTAAATACCGACTCTTTAGTCGCTACTTCAATCGCTGCAATTGAGTAATGTTCTTTAAGGATTTCGTTTTCGATATTTAAAATAAATAATTTATTAATTTCTCTAAGAAGAGCATCGTTTTCTTTAACAAAAAGTAATCCTCTAGTTTGAATATCTGGACCAGCGACGATTTTGCGTTTTGATTTAGAAATAGTAGCAGCTAAAATGACAACTCCATCATCTGAAAAACGTTGACGATCAAGTAAGACATCGCTGACGACATCCCCTACTCCTTTACCATCGATGAATAAATCACCGCTTGGTACCTTTTCAGGAGAAATCTTAGCGACTCCATCTTCAAAATTTAAAACAGCGCCGTTATCCAAAACAAAGACATTCTTGTGAGTTAAACCAATATTTAAATCGATTGCAATTTTGGCGTTTGCAAGAAGATTTTCAAAAGTCCCTGAAACTGGAAGATAGTTTTTTGGCCTAATCATTGCAAGGGTGGATTTAATATCTTCTTCACATGAATGTGCACGAGCAAAATCTTTCGGTGTAATCGAAACAATTTTACAATCGTTATGATATAAGTCGTTGATGGCGTTAGTCATAGCGATTTCGTTATCGAAGGTTCTATGAACACCAACAATAAAGGTATCAGTGTCGTTTAAAAACACCAATTTATTATCGTTATGTCGCATAGCAAGAAGAGATATTTGTGAGCAAAGTCTCTTGCCAAAACCACACATAATAATCGCTAAATTCTTTGGTCTAATGCGATTAACATCATCCATTGACGCAATATTTTCTTTGGTAATTTTAAGAACTTTAGCAGCAATTAAATTGGCCAAAATTTCACGTGTATTGGCATCGTATGCAGCGATAAGGCGTCCACATTTAATTGCGTAATTAACAACCGAGATAATGTTATATAAATCTGGTGCTTCAAGAGCGATAAAAACTCTTCCTGGAGCGTCTTCAATGCTCTTATCAACAAACTTTAATAGTTTGTGATGAGGATTTGTGTAACCTGGATGATTCGCATAAATAGAATCAAGCATAAGAAGCAGAGTTGGAGTACCTGCGACCATAGAAAGTCTTCTTAAATCTAGACCAAAACCATCCGCGTTATTTGTATCAATTAAATTATTGGAAATATATACAATATTTCCTTGGTCGGTATTAATTGCTACAGCAAGCGATCTTGGAAACATTGAACAAGTTGGGAAGAATGATATCTTACGGTTACAAACCATAATGTCCTGAGAAGGATCGACTAAATGGATGTCGAGATATCTAGGATCAATCTTGTTATGTTTACAAAATGAAATTAAGAAGACTTTCGTTAAGTCACTACAATATATTGGAGCAGGAACTCTTTTTACAATATAAGGAATTGCTCCAATCATGGAGTCATGGCCATGCGTTAAAAAATAAGCACGTACTCTATCTTTATTAGTGATTAAATAATCGAAATTAGGAATGATGTAATCAATACCTGGTTTAGTTTGATCAGGTAATTTAACGCCTGCTTCAATAACAAAAATATCGTTATTAATTTCAACAACGGTTAAATTCTTATAAATTTCATCAAGTCCACCTAGACAAAATACTTTTATTTTATCGGCCATAATGGGCTCCTTATTCTAAAACGTTTTTAGTTACAACAATATCTACGCCGGTATCAAAGATATTTTTAATAGCTACATCGCCAATATGCACTGGAGCGGATAATCTGACTTTATTAATCTCTTCCATTGCTTTAGCAATGAGTTCTTTTGGGAGAGGGTTATTTGATTTAACCGGAACCCTGTTATCGAGGTTTGATTTAATTACAACGGTTGAGGTTAATGTTCTGACTGGATGAGTGAGCTCAGCTTTTGCATAAGCCGCTCCTCTAGGACAAAAGTTACCTGTAACGTTTAAATTTTCATCAACCTTTAAATGGCAGCCACGTGGGCAAGTGATACAAATTAATTCACGAATCATTTTTTCTCCTCCACGTAAACTGAAATTGTGTTTGTTTCTCTAGTAAAGTTAGCCTTAGGAATATTTACGATTTCCATTTCACTTGGAATAATTGCTGGCTTAAAGATTTTCTTTAAAACAGTTTCGCCATCTTTAATATAGATATTTACATCCTTGAAAGGATGAGCAACTCTAAATTTAAAGGAAATACTATCGCTTGCATCATCAATATAGACGACTTGTGGGACAACATAGCCAACACCATTACCAGGAATTACGTCATATTTATGTCCTTTGTGGGTTAACTTACCATCGAGGTAAAGTTTTGCGCCAATAGCGGCCTCTTTAGCTTCGCTAACGACATAGTCGACTAAGTCGTGAACGTGAAGGACGTTACCAGCGGAGAAAATACCTGGGATTTCTGTTTCCATCGCTTGATTTACTTTAGCTCCACGAGTCTTAGAGAAAGAAAGTGGAAGTTCATTAAATAAATCAACGTTTGGAATAAGTCCAACGCTTAATAAAAGCGTATCGACATCAAATTCCATTTCTGTACCTGGAATAAACTTCATGTGATCATCGACCTTAGCGATAACCACCTTTTCAAGGTGCTTTTTGCCTTTGACTTCTTTAACTGTATGAGAAAGATATAAAGGAATGTTGAAATCTTGTAAGCATTGAACGATGTTACGGTTTAATCCAGCACTATAAGGCATAAGTTCGGCAACGCCAAGAACCTTAGCACCTTCAAGTGTCATACGTCTTGCCATAATTAGACCGATATCTCCACTACCAAGAATGAAGACCTTCTTACCGACAAGATAGCCATAGCAGTTAAGGTAGAGTTGAGCTTGACCAGCAGTATAAATACCACTTGGACGATCGCCAGCAATTTGAATTGCACCAGCGTTTCTTTCATAACATCCAGCGGTAAGAATAATTGCTTTAGCCTTAACTTCAACGACGCCTTCTTCTTTATTTGAATAAGTAACGACTTTGTCGTTAGAAACATTAATGACGTTACTATTAAGACGATATTCAATACCTAACGCATTAACTTGGTCAGAAAATCTTGTCATGAATTCAGGACCGGTAAGTTCTTCTTTAAATTCATGAAGACCAAAACCGTTATGAATGCATTGATTTAAAATGCCGCCAAGATAATTATTCTTTTCAAGAATAAGAATATCTTTAACACCAAGTTCATGAGCCTTGACGGCTGCGGCCATGCCAGCGGATCCACCACCAATAATAACTAAGTCACGATTAAGCATAATTATTTAACCTCCTTAGTTTTGTAGCGGCAGATATTCGAATCCTCTTTATCAAGTAAGATTTGATCCATTGAAACATTAAAATGTTTCGCTAGTTCTTTAATGACGAGAGGTTGACAGAATCCACCTTGGCATTTACCAAAGCCTGCTCTTGTTCTTTTCTTAAGAGCTTTAACGGTATAAGGAGGAACGCTACGAGATAATTCATCTCTAATTTCTCCTAAAGTTACCTTTTCACAGTTACAGACGATATATCCGTAATCTGGATTTTCTTTAATAATCTTATTTCTTTCAGAAATTAAAAGATCTTTTAAATGAACTCTTCTTCTTACTTTTGGGTTATAACTTGCTTTTGGTTCTAATTTAAGAACTTTACTTACAAATTCATTAACGACATATTCTGCAATAGCAGGAGAAGAGACAAGTCCTGGAGATTCAATACCACTTACATTAATGAAATGATCATCGCTTTTTGCAAAGCCAATGACAAAGTCATGAGTGGATGGAGTTGGTCTAAGACCAGCGAAAGTACGAATAACTTGATTAAATGGAATGCTTGGGACCATATCAGTCGCTTGAGCGCGTACGTTATCAAGAGTTGGCTTATCAGTAGATAAGTCTTCTTTATCATCGTCCCATTCGCTTGATGGACCAACAATATAATTACCAGAAGTTGTTGGAGCAACTAAGATACCTTTACCCTTTTCACTTGGAAGAGGGAAGATAACGTGATTCACCAAGCCTTTTTTATAGTGATCTAGAACAAAGTATTCGCCTTTTCTAGCTTTAACTTCATAATCGATTGGTTCAATCATTTTATGAATCTTGTCACTATAAACACCAGCCGCGTTAATCACAAGTTTGCTCTCATAAGAGTTTTTATTAGTTTTAACGACGAATTTATCGCCTTCTTTCTTAATAGAAAGAACTTCTTCACGTAATGCTAGTTTCACGCCGTTATCAACAGCGTTTTCCATCGCGTGAACGGTTAAAGTAAACGGATTAACAATACCTGCGCTTGGAGCAAGTAAAGCACCTTTTACATCCTTATTAATATTTGGTTCCATCGCTAAAACTTCTTCTTTTGAAAGTAGCTTCACTTCTACCCCATTTTGAGCAGAACGTTTTGCTAAATCATTTAGAAGTGGAAGTTGCTCATCATATAAAGCAACAGTAAGTGAACCAATTAAATCTAAGGAAACATCTAAGTCATCGCATAATTTTGGAAACATCTTATTGCCAGCTACATTTAATTTAGCTTTAAGAGTTCCCGGGACTGGGTCATAACCAGAGTGAACGATGGCGGAGTTCGCCATTGAGGTTACGTTTCCGACATCGGTCTCTTTATCGATAACTAAGACGTCCAGTTGGTAGCTGGAAAGCTTTCTCGCTAAAAGCGAGCCAACTACACCAGCTCCAA
Source organism: uncultured Erysipelotrichaceae bacterium (assembly GCA_902796125.1). GTDB lineage: Bacteria > Bacillota_I > Bacilli_A > RFN20 > CAG-826 > Fiminaster. The sequence continues at coordinate 14,745 of CADBNT010000024.1, forward strand.
CTATAATAACGTCAAACATTATTTTTTATGTCCTTTGAATGGTTTTTCGACATAGCCAGCAGGTTTTTCAACGAATTCACGGTGAGAAACTTTGACTTTGCCGTGGTCATCAATTTCAGAGACTCTAACTTTTAAGATGTCACCGACTTTGACGACGTCTTGAGCTTTTTCAATGAAGCCCCAACCAAGTTTGCTAACGTGGCAGAGACCTTCGCAAGCTCCAAATAATTTAACGAAAGCACCATAATCTTCGACTCTGGTAACTTCGCCTTCATAAACTTCACCAACTTTAGCTTCACGAACGATATCTTCGATCATTGCTTTGGCTTTGTTAATCATCGCACGGTTCATGTGATAGATAACGATATGACCATCATCATCGATATCAATTTGAACGTTATCGCATTGGGCGATAATTTCGTTGATGACCTTACCACCAGTACCGATAACTTCGCGAATCTTGTCGACATCGATTTGCATCTTGTCGAGTTTTGGTGCGAATTCAGCAACATCTGGACGAGGTTCAGCAATAGCCTTAGACATGACGTCGCGGATTTCCTTACGAGCTTTATGAGCTTGAGCAAGGGCTTCAGCGAGAACTTCACGAGTAACACCAGCAATCTTAATATCCATTTGAAGAGCGGTAATACCTTTTTCAGTACCAGCGACCTTGAAGTCCATATCACCAAAGTGATCTTCTAGACCTTGGATATCAGTGAGGATGGTATATGGGTGATCATGGAGATCGCCTGTGGAGATAAGACCCATAGCGATACCAGAGACCATGGCTTTGATTGGGACACCAGCAGCCATAAGTGACATACAGCCAGCACAAATACTAGCTTGTGAAGATGAACCGTTTGATTCAACGACTTCACTAACTGTACGAATTGTGTATGGGAATTCTTCTTCACTTGGGATGACGTAGCTTAAGGCTCTTTCACCTAAAGCACCGTGGCCGATTTCA
>CADBNT010000025.1 GCA_902796125.1 uncultured Erysipelotrichaceae bacterium
GTTAATTCCTGCTAGAGGAGATCCTTCAAAAAGACGTTGTCCTTTTACCCTTCTATCAAGAGGTTTTTTAGCATCTTCTGGAATTAAATATTTATGACCTTTTAAAACTGCGCCTTCAATACGTTTTTCTTTGAGCAAGGCTCTTACTCTTCTTTCATTAATTCCAAACTTTTTCGCTGCTTCACTAACGGTTATATATTTCATACCTTTTACTTCCTTTCGGTATATTTGTTATGCCTATTATATTGCAAACTCTAAGTAATGCGAAAGAAAATATTCTATATTTTTAATTAAGCAATAAAAAAGACCTACGTAGTAGGTCTTTATTCAAATAATTTTTGTATGGTTGTCTGAGGTCAGTTATTCAATTTGGTCTAAAAATCTCCATTCAGAACTATACCTAAAAAAGTTTTACAAGCATAAAAACTATCATTATTTGTAACTCTTAGAGGGTAGGCTTTAATTACTTTGAAGATAATATTTCTAAGACACTCATTATCTCTTCTGCAACTTCTAACGAATCCAAGGCAAAAACAAAAGACGGCGTTTTTAGATTGTTTGTTTTTATTTTTAAAATAAACACATGATCAATACGACTAATTTGTGTGCCACTATTTTGAATATCAGCGCCATTTCCAGCTATTGAGCCAGCAATCGCGCCAACACCGCCAAACAATAACCCACCGACAACGGCTCCGGCAATTCCGGAACCACTTTTTGTTTGATAATCATAATGGGTAACAACTTTATCATCGACTTGCATTGAAAAACTTCTTAAATCTTTAATTGATAACAAATCACTGATTGTGTAGTTACTAATGATTTGAAATTGTTTTTCATTAGCATCTAAAAGAAAATACTCTTTTTTACTTTTTGAAAGGATGATGGTTTTCGAAATCTCTTTTAGTAAAACCCCATTTTTAATAGCTTCTTCTTTTTTCTTATAATAATCAGGATCTAATTCTATAATGCCCCACTCCTTAAAGTTGGCATTTCTAGCGATGTTAAATGACACGATAAATGGCGGAACAGCAAAGCAAATAATTAACCCTGCAATAGCTGAAAATAAAATAGGATTTATTACAGCGAGGCACAATAAAACAAAAGCAGCAACCATCCCAAATATTCCAATTGCTCTAAATATCCATCTTATTCGTTCGCGACGTTTACGCCCTATTTTTATTAATTGCTTAGTCGAATAACTAACATCGTTTATTACGATGGCTTCTTCAAACAACTCATCTTTATCCATACGTATATTATAGATATAAAAAGCCAGTTGTATAACAAACAATTATCAAAAAAACAAATATTGCGCTCGTCTCTTGCTTGATAACTTATTTTACAATTATATCGTGATTCGAGGCTATCGCGAGCCCCTGAAATGTACAAAAAAGACCTACCTTTCGATAGATCTCTTTATGCCTTATGTGTGTCCTAATCAGATGGAAGTTTTTAGCCAACTTCGGATAAGTGACTTTGGACAACTACATTTTGTCCTTATTCTTGAACGTATGGAAGGAGTGCCATGTAACGTGATTTTTTGATTTCTCTTGCGAGCTCACGTTGATGTTTAGCACATGTTCCTGTCGAATGACGGGAAGCGATCTTTCCAGTTGGAGTGATGAACTTAACGAGAAGTTCAGCATCCTTATAGTCGATATTTGCTACTTTGTTTTTGCAGAAGTAACAAACCTTTTTATGTGGACGAACTTTTTTGAATCCCATATTTAATTATCTTCCTTTCTTAGAATGGCAAATCTTCATCGGTCACATCGATTGCGTCAAGATTCTTTGAATCTTCACCTGGGATTTGAATATCAGAGACGTAGCCTTGATCTGCTGCGCTTTCATTCTTATCCTTTGGCTCGAGGAACGAAACTTGATTGGCAATGACTTCAATGATAGAGCCTTTTGATCCATCTTTTCTTTCGAATCTACGTTGATGAATTCTTCCATCAACACCGACTAAGCTACCTTTACGGCAGAACTTAGCGACATTGTCAGCTTGTTTATCAAAGACAGTGACATCGATGAATGATGTAGTTGGGTTTCCTTCTGTGTCTTTGAAGCCATCATTAACTGCTAAAGAAAATGATGCAACTGAGATGTCAGTAGTAGTTTTTCTTAATTCTGGATCTCTTGTTAGTCTTCCGACTAAGACAATTCTGTTTAGCACTTTTTTTGTCCTCCTTATTTAGTCGTTATCAATTGTGACTAAATGACGTACAACGTTTGGATTGATTTTTGCTTTACGAGCAAATTCTTTAAGTGCCACTTCATCTGCTGTTACTTTGATAACAACATAGTAACCTTTAAGCATATCATCAATTGGATATGCGAAGTTACGTAAGCCCCATTCATTTACATTGGTGACCTTTGCACCTTTGCCAGTAAGAATGGCGTGAAGTTTTTCGATTTCAGCTTTGCGAGCTTCATCATCGAGAGTTTCTTTTAAGATGTACATGATTTCGTACTTTTTCATACAGTACCTCCCTTTGGTCTGCTGGCTATTATTTACTAATAGCAGAGAGAAATGCGTTTTCACGCGGATATATTATATATAAATAATTTATTTATGCATAGATTATTTTTCCGCGAGTGCCATAAGTCACATTTTCTTCGTCTACCTATAAATAGGACATAATTTCTCAAAATGGACAAAGAAAAACGATTCCTTTCGGAACCGTCTAACTTTTTTATTTTTCATCCTTCATCGCTGGGAAGAGGATTACTTCAGTAATAGAATCAACTTCAGCAAGGAACATTGCAAGTCTATCAATACCCATGCCTATACCGCCTGTAGGTGGCATGCCATAGGCAAGCGCATTTAAGAAGTCGTAATCAATATCGTTAGCTTCTTCGTCGCCAAGTTCTCTAGCTTTAAGTTGAGCAAAGAATCTTTCTTTTTGATCTTCAAGGTCGTTTAATTCACTATAAGCATTCGCATATTCCATACCATTGATGTAAAGTTCGAATCTTTCAGTGAAACGAGGATCTTCACTTTTCTTAGTAAGTGGAGAAATCTCGATTGGGTGACCATAAAGGAATGTTGGTTGAATGAGATCTTTCTCGCAGAATTCTTCAAATAAAGCGTTAAGGATATAGCCATTGCTTGTCCAGTGTTTTTCAATCTCAATTCCCTTAGATTTTGCAAAGGCTTTTGCTTCATCAAAACTGAGGTCTTTTCTTGTGAAGTCGATACCGAGTTTATCTTTGACAAGTCCCGCCATCGAAACCCACTTGAATTCAGGTTCTAAATCAATTGTGTTTCCGCCACAAATAAATGAGGTTTTGCCGGTGGTTTCTTTAGCAACAGCCCTTAAAAGTTCTTCCCAAAGAAGACCAATATTTTTGAGATCACTATACGCTTCATAAAGCTCAATTGTTGTGAATTCTGGATTGTGTTTTGTATCCATTCCTTCATTACGGAATAAACGTCCAATTTCGTAGACTTTTTCCATGCCACCAACGATGAGTTTTTTAAGAGCAATTTCAGTTGCGATACGGAGATAAAAATCCTTGTCTAATGTGTTGTGGTGAGTGACGAATGGTCTAGCAGCTGCACCACCTAAAATTGGTTGAAGAACGTTAGTTTCAACTTCGACGAATCCTCTTTCATCAAGGAAATGTTGAATTGCACGAATCATTCTTGGACGAAGGAAGGCAATTTTCTTGGAATCTTCGTTCATGATGAGGTCGAGGTATCTATGACGATATCTTTCTTCAACATCAGTTAAACCGTGGAATTTTTCTGGAAGTGGTTTTAAGGATTTGGTTAAGAATGTAAATTCATCAACACGGACTGTAATTTCGCCTGTTTTTGTAAACATTAAAATACCACTTAAGCCAACGATGTCTCCGACATCAGTAAGCTTAAAGATTTCATATGACTTTTCACCAACTGTATCAATTGAGATATAGCCTTGAATCTTTCCTTCTTTGTCTTGGATGTTAAAGAATGAGGCTTTACCCATTTTACGTAAAAACATCACTCTACCTGCCACTTTAACTCTGACAGGACTTTTTTCTAAATCTTCATTTGTTTTGCCTTCGAGTTTAGCTTTAGCAGATTTAGAGGAATCAGTTCTTTCGAATCTTTCACCATATGGGTTGACTCCGAGTTCTACTAATTTTCTAAGTTTTTCTCTTCTAGCAAGTTCTTGATCTGTTAATTTTTCTTCCATTTTACAAACCTCGGCAATAAGAATATCATAAAATTTCGCATTGTTAAACAATGTTCCGTTTATTGATTTATATTATTTAGTATTTTTATAAGCGACTCCTTGGTCGTGATTGTTTGAGCAATTTGATTCTTAATTTGTTTCATTCCTGGATAGCCATCAAAGAATTTAGGTGCAATACCTCTTAGAATTGACATAGCTCTATATTCGCCTTTTTCTTCAATGAGCAAATCGGTGAATTCAAGTAAATACTTGATGTTTTGTTCTAATGTAGCGTTTGGAAGTCTTTCTCCACTTTTAAAATATGTATCAATTTGTTTCACTAAGGTTGGATTACCTGTCCCACCTCTAGCAACCATGACTGCATCGGCTTTAGAAATATCAAGCGCTCTAATTGCATCATCAAGCGAATAAATATCACCACTTACGATTAAAGGAACACTCATCTTTTCTCTTAAATTTTCGATGAGTTCATACCTTGCTTTTCCAGCATACATTTGAGCGGTTGTTCTTGCGTGAATACCAATCGCTTTTACACCTGCATTTTCTAATGCCTTGATATTATCAAGAAAGTTGATACTATTTTCATTCCAGCCAAGTCTAATTTTAGCGGTGACTGGAATAGGAGAATGTTCAACAATTTCTCTCATGTATTTTTCTAATTTTATTGGGTCTTTTAACAAAGCCGATCCTGCTCCTGTAGATGTAACTTTTGGGACCGGACAGCCTAGGTTAATATCGATAATGTCAACATTAGGATTGTTTTTTAAAACAATGTCAATTGCTTTGCATATATTTTTAGAATTGCTTCCGAATAGTTGAATCGCTATTGGACGTTCACCATCAAAAGTCTTGATGTAATCAAGTGTCTTTTTATTATCATAGATAAGTCCACAATCAGAAACCATCTCGGTAACCGTAAGTCCAACTCCAAAAGGTTTCATGAATCTACGGTACGCTAAAGAAGTAATTCCTGCCATTGGAGCAAGAACTACTCTTGATTCAATTTCGATATTTCCAATTTTCCACATATAAGTAAAAGGGAGGATAACCTCCCTAGTAATTATTCAGCTTTTTCCTTTGCAGGTTTTGCTTCTTCTTTAGGTTTATCTTCTTTAGAAGATTCCTTCTTTTTGGAATCTTTTTTATCTAAAGAGCCATTCTTAAGAAGAACGTCAATTTCTTCTGCAGTGATTGTTTCACGTTCAAGAAGAGTTTCAGCGATTAAGATAACTTCTTTTTTATTCTCTTCAATAATCTTCAAAGCAAGCTTGCGAGCTTCATCGATTATCTTACGAACTTCAGTATCAATTTCGTAAGCGACTTGTGTAGAGAAGTTCTTTTGAGTTGAAGTGTAATCTCTTCCAAGGAAGACTGAACCAGTATCATGTTCATATTGGATTGGTCCAAGTGATGACATACCGTATTCAGTAACCATGAGTCTAGCGATTCTAGTCGCGACTTCAATGTCGTTACTAGCGCCAGTAGAAACATCTTTGAAGAATACTTCTTCAGATGAACGACCACCCAAATATCCAACGATACGAGCTTCAAGCTCTGCTTTAGACATAAGGAATCTGTCATCTTCTGGAGTCATTAAGACATGACCGCCAGTTCTTCCACGTGGAATGATAGTGATCTTTTGGACTTTATCTGAATGAGGAAGTTTAAGTCCAATAATCGCGTGCCCAGCTTCGTGATATGCGACTGTCTTACGTTCATTCTCATTAAGACCTTTGCTATTTTTAGCTGGACCAGCAATTCTTCTATCGATAGCTTCATCGATATCTTGAATTGTAATCATTGGTTTATTACCACGAACTGCTAAAATAGCAGCTTCATTCATAATGTTTTCAATATCTGCGCCGGAGAATCCAACTGTACGTTTTGCAAGTTGAGCAAAATCAACTTTTGGATCAATGAGTTTACCACGGGAGTGAACTTTGAAAATTGCTTCACGTCCGTTTTTATCTGGGAGGTTAACTGTGATAGTTCTATCGAAACGACCAGCACGGAGTAAGGCTGGATCAAGAACGTCTTCACGGTTAGTTGCAGCAATGACGATGATGCCTGAATTATCTTCAAATCCGTCCATCTCAACTAAAAGTTGGTTAAGAGTTTGTTCACGTTCATCGTTACCACCGCCTAAACCAGCACCTCTTTGTCTACCAACAGCATCGATTTCATCGATGAAGATTAAACATGGAGCGGTTTGTTTAGCTTTTCTAAAC
>CADBNT010000026.1 GCA_902796125.1 uncultured Erysipelotrichaceae bacterium
CCATGATATGAAATATTACCTTTAAATGAAAAATACATAATTATCCAAAAATAAGAGCGTACAAAATAACAACGATAATCGCGACTAGCGCTGTAACTAGACCAGCTATGGTAGTAAGGTCAGGCTTGTTCTTGTTATGCTCTTCCATATTTTCCTTTCTAATCCCTTTTAAATGGTTTCATTTCTGGGATTGGATTTCTTTTATGCTCACTGATTTTATGAAGATGTTCAATGCGTTCTTTCGCCTTCTCATTAATATCTTTGCCTAAAAGGTAAGCATCAAGATCAGCGTAAGAAACACCCATTTCATTTTCATCAGTTTGGCCTTCAAATAATCCAGCGGTAGCGACTCGCTCTGCAAGAAGATTTGATAAGCCATAAAGTTTTGCACCTTCTCTAACTTCAGCTTTGGTCAAATGAACGATTGGAAGAATATCCACTGCTCCATCGCCATACTTAGTAAAATAACCGACATATCTTTCATCAGCATTATCGGTGCCAAGGACTAAACCACGATGTTCTTGAGCGTAAGCAAATAAAGCTACCATTCTCATTCTAACCTTAAGGTTAGATTTAGTTAATCTAATAAAATCTTTGCCATTTAAAACTTTTAGATAAGAATGGTATGTTTCCGTTAAGTTAATGACTTCAAGATTAACATCGAGTTCTTTTGCTACTTGTTTAGCGTCTTCAATATCTTTTGGATCAGATTCGATATCGATCGCATAGCAAAATAATTTATCTTTACCAACCGCGTTTCTTGCAATCGCAGCCACTAAACTAGAATCAACACCTCCAGACAAACCTAAAACATAAGAATCAAGGTGTGATGATTCTAAATAATCTTTAAGAAATGCTTCGGTCTGGTTAAGGTATTCTTTAAGTTTCATATATATTTATTCTAAATATTCAAATTCAAAATCACAAAGGAATACTGAATCGCCACTTTCAGCACCTGCCTCTTTAAGAGCTTCTTCAACACCAATTTTACGTAGATAGTTGATAAGTCTCATAAGGCCTTCATCAGTGGAAATATTGATGAGTGAATAAGTTCTTTCAATAGATTCTCCAGTAAGTCTAAAGACATGATCTTTTTCATGTTGAACCTCAAATACAGGTTTAGCATCTTTATAAGCATCGTAGACTTTAACTCCATCACCTTTTGCTTCATCACCAAGTGGGAACGGATCAGTGTTAGAGAGAATTTCAAAACACTTTTTAGTAAGTTCATCAATACCTTCATGAGTTAAGCTTGAAATTGGCATAACATCAGCTTTAACTTTCTTCTTAAACTCCTTGAGTTTAGCTTTAGCATTTTCATCGTCCATTTTACTAGCAACAACGATAAGTGGACGTTTATCTAAACCCATGCCATAAGACTTAAGTTCATCTTTGATGATTTTATATGATTCATATGGATTTTCGTCTTCCATAGAAACAAGATGAACGATAACTCTACATCTTTCTAAATGGCGAAGGAATGATAAACCTAAGCCTTTGCCTAGATGAGCGCCTTCAATAAGTCCAGGAAGATCAGCCATAACAAAGCTTTCATATCTTCCGACATTAACAACACCTAAATTTGGTTCAAGGGTTGTAAATGGATAATCAGCAATTTCAGGATTGGCGTTACTAACGACACTTAATAATGTTGATTTACCAGCATTTGGAAGACCAACAAGTCCAACATCAGCGAGTAATTTTAATTCAAGGATGAGACGTTTTGTTTCACCTGGTAAACCATTTTCAGCAATGCGTGGAACACGGTTTTTATCAGACTTAAAAGCAGCGTTTCCTCTACCGCCTCTTCCGCCTTTAGCAACGACGACTTCTTGACCATCTTTTGAAAGATCAGCAATGAGGCTATGATCCTTTTCAAGATAGACAACTGTACCTAAAGGTACATCAACATAAACATCGTCTGCACCACGACCATATTTATTCTTAGTTAAACCTTTGCCGCCATCTTGTCCGATAAAGACTTTAGAATGACGGAAATTGAATAAGGTATTAATTGATTTATTAGCACGGAAAATAATGGTGGCACCTCTACCACCGTTTCCTCCACTTGGACCGCCATTTGGCATGTATTTTTCGTGAAGGAAAGCGATCATACCATCGCCACCTTTTCCGGATCTAACTTCGACAACTACTTTATCGATAAACATATCTACATTATACACGAGTGCATAAAGAAAAGACCACAATTTTATGTGGTCTTAACTAATCTTTTTTTACCTATTACTTTGCGTAAACAGAAGCACGGGTTTTGTTTTTGCCAACTCTTTCGAATTTAACGATTCCATCGATTGTGGCAAAAATTGTATCATCTCCACCGCGTCTTGTATTGACGCCTGGAAGAATTTTAGTACCTCTTTGGCGATAGATAATGCTACCTGCTGTGCAGAATTGGCCATCCGCTAATTTGGCGCCAAGTCTTTTCGATTCGCTATCGCGGCCGTTCTTTGTAGAACCGACACCTTTTTTACTAGCAAAGAGTTGGATATTTAATTTAAATAACATAACTAATTTCCTTTCTCGATTATAGTCACATTACTAGGATAGGCTTCAGCGATTGTTTTAAGCTGAATTACCATCACTTTTAATGTCTGATAATCGCTTTCACTAGTCGTAGCAATTTCATGAATAAGGAAGTAACCATCTTTCTCTTTGAATGTATAACATTCAGGTTGGCTGATTGCGTTAGCTCCACCGATGACGATTGAGCTTACACTAGCACAGACGATATCTTTTCCTAATTTCGCAAAATTACTGTGACCTTCGACGGATAATTCACAAATTTTTCCGTCAACGTAACTTACTTCAATGCGAATCATATTAAGCATTGATAGCTTCGATAACTAAGCAAGTATATGGTTGTCTATGACCAATTGTTCTACGTGCTGAATTATGTTTGGCTTTGTATTTGTAGATGCGGATCTTTTTGCCTAAACCATTTTTAACGACTTTGGCTGAGACTTTAGCACCATTAACATAAGGTGCACCAATCTTGACGTCTTTGTCAGCAACAAGAAGAACTTTATCGAAGACGTAAGAATCGTTTTCCTTAACATCTAATTTTTCAACAAAAATCTTTTGACCAACTTCAACGCGGACTTGTTTTCCGCCAGTTTCAATAATAGCGTACATGAACATACCTCCTATATCTCACTAAGGACTCGCTATTGAGGTCTATCACTATGTGATAAGTTGCTTACCTGTTCTATGCGGTTGTAGCTCGTGAGGCGACAACGTAAATAATAATATTATTAACGAAGTATTTTGTAAAGAGATATTTATCAATTGATAAAACCATTCAATCAATAAAAATTCAGTTGGGGCATTTTTTGCACAAGCTCATTTCTTATTTAAAATCTTTGTGTTCTTTGAGTGAATAATATCTATTTTTAGAGATAATCAAATGATCGATTAGTTTTATTCCTAGGCTCTTTGTCTGATAGTTAATTATCCTCGTTGAAATTAAATCGTCTTGGCTTGGTCCAACAAGCTCGTCAACGTGGTTATGAACTATAAGAAATGATGAACATTTTGATATTAAAAGTTCGCTTATAATCTCCTTGAGATTAATATTGAAACCTTCACACGTTCCTTGATAGAGAACTTTTTCTTTTAAAATACGCTTCCTTTGGTTAAGCATCACAAGACAAAGAATCTCTTGATCATACTCTTCTAAATATTTGTATCTAGCGTATATCTTTTCTAAAGAATCTAAGATGACTTCATTCTGGTATTTCGGAGTATTTAGTCTACGATGAATTTCGAATGCTGTTATTAGCTTTAAAGCCTTACTATCTTTGAGTCCTTTTTGAGCACTTATATCTTTATAATTTGCCTTAGAAAGTAATGACAAAGAACCATAGGTTCTAAGAAGTGAATCCGCGATCAAAAATACGGAGTTATCTTTTCCTCCAGAGCCAATTAAAATCGCGAGCAATTCTTTATCAGTTAATGAGTCGATTCCAAACTGTAAAGCCTTTTCTCTAGGAAGGAGAATTTCTGAACTTGTTTTACTCATTTCCAAGAGAATTTCCAACCACCAGGAATGCTCGCTCCACCTTCTTTCGACATAAACATGCGGTAGACGACCACCGCTACGATAGCAATCGCGCATATCGCCATGACGGCTGCAAGGGTTAGTTCGCCTGTAATAATTTCCTGAGTTTCCTTTTCACTAAGTTTAGTTTTCATAAGTTTCCTCCTACCTATGAATAGGACAAGAAAATTAATTTTGTAACAGCAAGAAAAAAGGAAGACTTTTGTCTTCCTAATTCTTTATAAACTTTAACTTATTTACCTTCAGCTTTGTTTTCAATCTTAACGATTTCAACTTGGTATTCTTGAGCAACCTTAACTGTGCAGACATCACCAACGCGTTTGCCGATGATGGCTTTACCAAGTGGAGAGACGTTAGAGACAAAACCTAAGGCTGGATTAGATTCAACTGTACCAACGATGGTAAGTTTCATTTCTGAATTGTCACTTAAATCTTTAATGACGACGGAATTACCTAAGGCAACGACTTTACCATTGCTCTTTTTATCATTAATGATAACAGCATTAAAAAGGATGTTTTCGATTTCTTTAATACGACGATCCATTTCGCCTTGTTTTTTCTTAGCGGCTGCATAGTCAGCATTTTCGCTTAAGTCGCCAAGAGCACGAGCAGCGGATAATTCTTCAATTAACGCTGGACGATCAATATCAATTAAGTGACGAAGTTCTTTTCTAAGTGATTCTTCGCCTTCTTTTGTAAGTTCAATTTTTTCTACGGCCATTTTCTAGGACCTCCTGAATAACGATAAAGAGTTTAACATACTCTTTTTTAAAATAAAGAAAAATTTACTTTTTTATTTAGCTTCTTGAAGCTTTGGGTCTTCATTAAAAGCATTGAAGACTTCTTCAACTTCTTTATATTCTTCGTCGTCTTCAATTTCATTTAATTCTTTGGTTTTCTCATTATATGAGAATGCAAGGACATTATCCTCATCATTTTCTTCATATAAGAAGACATATGATTTGCCTCTAACTTCATTATCGTAAGTAAAAAGGATTTTCATCACGTGTTCTTTTCCAGATTCATCAGTGATGAGTATTTCATTATTATCTAATTCTAAAGGCATATTATTTTCCTCCTCGCGATAAATATGATTCTAAGATAACCACCGCGGACATCTCATCAATAACTTTTTTACGTTTCGCTCTAGATAAATCTGCTTCGAGAAGACGGTTATTTGCAATAATAGTCGTCATTCTTTCATCAATTAAAATAATCTTAAGATTAGGATTATCTTTTTCTAAATCAGCTTTGAAACGATTAACTGATTCGCATCTTTCTCCAGCTTCTCCAGACATGTTAAGTGGATAGCCTAAAGCGATATCAACAATATTTTCTTTTTTACAAATATCTAAAACATGTTCACGGGCTTTTTTATAGTTTCCGGATTCAAAAGTAAAGTTCTCAAGGCCATGTGCAGCGATTCTTAATGAATCGGTAATGGCTACTCCGAGCGTTTTAGTGCCTAAATCAAGCCCTAAAGCTTTACTCATTGATAAACTCCTCAAAGGCTTTGAAAGCTTGCTCTAATGAGCCTTTATTCTTGCCGCGACCATTCGCCATATTTGGACGACCACCGCCAGAACCGCCAAGGATACCGGAGACATGTCTTATAATGTCACCAGCTTTATTCTTTTCAAGAGCTTTGCCACCAACGAAGCAAGCAAGTGGAAGAGCACCTTCATTTCCGCCAACTAAAAGAATGACATAGTCAGGAAATTTAACTTTAAGTTCATCGCCGATGCTATTTAAGGCATCCATTTGGGAGTTCTCAAAGTATTTGCATAAGACTTTATAGCCTTTAATGTCTTTAAATTCACTTGCAGTTGATTTAGCTTCAATATTTGCAAGTTTACTTGCAAGAGATTCGTTTTCTTTAGCGATACGATCCTTCTCATTTTTGAACGCTTTCATCTTGTCGCTTGCTTCAGCAATCGAAGCTGCGCCAAGTTCTTTACAAAGAGAAAGTAAGACATCTTCTTTTTCTTTTAATAAATTATATGCGCCTATGGATGAGCGACCTTGAATTCTTCTTACACCAGAAGCGATTGATTCTTCACTTTCAATGACGAATAAACCAATATCGGATGTATTCTTAACGTGGCAACCACCACAGAACTCAACTGATTCTTTTCCAAAGGAAACAACTCTAACTTCGTTGCCGTATTTTTCAGAGAAGAAGGCTTTCGCACCCATCTTATTAGCTTCTTCAATTGGAAGAACTTTAATATCAGATGGAATTGACATAGCGATTAATCTATTAACTTCAGATTCGATTTCTTTAAGTTCATCTTCACTAATCTTTTCAAAATGAGTGAAGTCAAATCTCATATAATCTGCGCATACGTATGAACCGCTTTGTTTAATATGGTCGCCAAGGACTCTTTCAAGAGCGGTTTGAAGTAAGTGTGTGGCGGAGTGATTTCTTTTAATAAGTTCACGGTTTTCAACGTCTAAGCCAAGGATGAGTTCATCACCAACATGGACTTTGCCTTTTAAGACTTTCACAAAGTGAATGTGTTGCTTATTAGGCGCTTTTTGAACATCATAAACGCTTAAAAGTGTTGAATCATTCTTTAATTCGCCTTTATCAGCGATTTCACCACCGCTTTCTGCATAAAAGTTTGTTTGATCTAAAATAACTTCGCCTTCATCGACGATTTCATCAACTTTGACTCCATCGATAAATAAACCGATTACTTTAGCCTTGAGTTCTCTTGGACCTTCGTAATATGTAAATTTAGAAGGAGCGACAAATTCAAGCAAATCTTTAGATTGCTTGTGCATACTTTGTTCACCGCTTCTTGCGTTTCTGGCTCTTTCTTTTTGTTTATCCATTTCTGCGTTAAAGCCATCTTCATCGACTTTGATGCCGTTTTCTTGGCAGATTTCCTTAGTTAAATCGATTGGGAAACCAAATGTGTCGTAAAGTTTAAAGGCATCTTTACCAGAAAGTTCTTTCTTTCCTTCAATCATTTCACGAAGGAGAGCTTCGCCTGATGATAAAGTTTTTATAAACTTTTCTTCTTCAACTTTTAAAATCTTTGAAATGTATGCACCTTTATCTTCGAGCTCTGGATAGAAATCTTTATATTTAGCAATTACAGTTGGAACAAGGTGATAAAGGAATGGTTTATCAATGCCAATTTTCTTCGCAAAACGCATCGCTCTTCTGACTAGTCTACGTAGAACGTAGCCACGACCTTCATTAGAGAAAACTTCACCATCGCTTAAAGCGAAAGTGACTGCTCTAATGTGATCAGCGATAACGCGGTAGGCAGTTAAATTTGGTTCTTTATATGGAACATTGGCAAGTTTCTCGACTTCTTCGATGATTGGCATAAATAAGTCAGTCTCGAAGTTAGATGGAGTTTCTTGAAGAATGGATGTAATTCTTTCTAAACCTGCTCCAGTATCGATGTTTTTGCTTGGAAGTTCCTTATATTCACTACGTGGAACACCTGGTTGAGCGTTATATTGACTAAAGACAATGCCCCAGATTTCAATGTAACGGTCATTTTCGATTTCTTCTTTAAGAAGTTTGACTCCTAAATGATTTGGATCATATTTTTCACCACGATCAAAGAAGACTTCGGTGTTTGGTCCAGCTGGGCCTTCACCAATTTCCCAGTAGTTTCCTTCTAATGGAATAAGATGGTCTTCTAAGGCGCCTTGTTTAAGCCAGCATTCTCTAGCTTCTTTATCCATTGGATTATAGGTAAAATAAAGCTTATCTACTGGCATATCAAAATACTTTGGAGATGTTAAAATCTCAAAAGCCCATTCAATGACTTCCTTACGGAAGTAATCACCGATGGAGAAGTTACCGAGCATTTCAAAGAATGTATGATGACGAGAAGTATAACCAACATTGTCCATATCGTTCGTACGAATTGATTTTTGGACGTTAGTAATTCTTCTACTAGGTGGAACTTCACTTCCATCCATATATTTCTTTAATGCTGCAACACCTGAGTTAATCCATAGTAAGGAAGGATCTTTATAAGGAATTAAAGAAGCTCCTTTTTCGACGTGGTGGCCTTTACTTTTAAAGAAGTCTAACCACATCTCTCTAATTTGTTGACCAGTAAGTTTTTTCATTGTCTTTACCTCACTTAAATATAAAAAAAGCGTTCACCAAGGAACGTTTTCACGCGGTACCATCCTTATTCATTAGATAAATCTAATGCACTTGATTATTTACTCTTTAACGCAGAGCCACGATGACTTTCATCATCTCCAAAGGAGTGGCAGGTTCCTTTATCGGAGTGAAATAATAATATCACAATGTTTATTAATAGTTAATAACTTGTTTTACAAGTGTGGTTTGCTATAATGTAACCAGAAGAACGAAGCCTCCTTAACTACTTTACTGGAATTGGTTATGGGCTTCTTTTTTTATCCCAAGAATAGCATCAAGAGAAATAGGAGAAGACAGAGGAGTGTAATCTTAAGAAGTTTTAAGGTTTCTTTTAGATTATCATTCATGTGGTGATACCTCCTTTCTACAATTTGTAGTAGGAGGCCTTCGTTCCGAGTTTTATAGACTTTGCTTTGTCTTCATCTATTAAATAGGACAAGAAAATCTAATTTGGGCAAATTTATTTATATAATCTTTGATTATTACTCGCGAATATTCACCTAGAAATCATCCACGTAGTAAAAAAATCTTTTAAGATGAAAAACTCAAGAATATAATTTAAGCAAATAGAAGGAACAAAAACGTTATGACTAGTTTAACTATGTGTAAAGTTAATCATTCATTCTATTTTTGCTATTTTTATTATTTTAGGTAATGTTTCCTAAGTTTTAGAAATTGCTAAAAGGTGGGAAACAAACATTGTTGAACACCTGATAATAAAAGAGCTTGGGTGTTCATTCCCAAGATTTTTTATTTAAAAGGAGATTAAAAATGAAAAAATCAAAACTATTCTTAATTGGTAGTGCGCTACCACTATTAGTCGGTTTGGTTAGCTGTGGGAAAACTCATGCTAACGTTGGCTTAGTCTATTGTGCGGCTGAGGCTAACTCATTATATCAAGTTAACGTAGTTAAAGCTGAGTTAGAGAAAAGAAATTTATCCACAAAGCTCATCTCATTCTCTGATTCAAATGACATTCAATCTGTTTTAGAAGGAACTATTAATAGCGTTGATACAATTTATCTTCCAACAGATAATGCGTGTGCTTCTAATGCAGAGATTATTAACCGCATTGTAAGACAACATAAAAAACCTGTCTTTGCAGGAGAAGAAGGTATCTGTAAAGGCGCAGGCGCGATTACCTTATCTATTTCTTATTACAATATCGGTGTTGAAACAGGAAAGATGGCTATTGATATCTTAGTAAATGGTAAAGACATCAAAACTCTTCCAATTGCCTATGACGCAAATCCAGTCAAAAAATATAATAAAAATTTCTGTGATGAACTTGGAATAACTGTTCCATCTGATTATATTGAATTAGGTAGCAATGCTTCTATAAGCGGTTCACCACTTGATGGAGTGAGTTTTGTAAACTCAAGTAACACCAAATTCAAGATTGGTATCTCTCAACTCATCACTCACGACGCTCTTGATGCTGCTACAAAAGGCTTCACTGATGCCGTTAAAAAAGGCTTAGGTGAAGATAACGTCGAAATCGATTTACAAAATGCAGCAGGACAAAGTGATTTATGTTCTACTATCGCGAATACTTTCGTCGCTCATAACGTCGATTTAATTATGGCTAATGCTACACCAGCTTTACAAGCTGCTGCTAACTCCACTAATACAATTCCTGTTTTAGGAACTTCCGTAACTGAATACGGTGTTGCTCTTGCTATTGAAAACTTCTCTGGCACCACTGGCATCAACGTATCAGGTACAAGTGATCTTGCACCACTTGATGTGCAAGCAGAAATGTTAAGCGAAGTTTTTGCTTCTTTCATGGCTAAATAAATATGTTAGATTATCTTGCTTCACTTCCTGGTGCGATATCGCTTGGTCTAATTTGGACCATTATGGCTTTAGGTGTTTATATCACCTATAAAGTTTTAGATATTGCTGATTTGACCGTTGATGGATCTTTTGTCACCGGCGGAATTGTGGCAGCTGTTTTAATCACTAGCGGAGTTAATTTCTTATTAGCATTATTAATTGCAATGATTGCAGGAGCTCTTTGTGGATTGATAACTGGTTTATTACATACCCTTTTGGGTATCCCTGCTATTTTAGCGGGTATTTTAACCCAGATGGCACTTTGGTCAATAAACCTTATTATTGGTTCAAGTAAATCAAATATTTCAATTTCGAATAACTCATTTGAAGTATTGTTCTCACAAGCTAATGTTTCAGATGCACTATGGAAAATCGGAATAATTGTCATTGCATTTATTGTTTTACTATATGTTTTCTTTGGCACGGAGCTTGGTGCTTCTATTCGTGCGACAGGTAATAACCAAGCCATGTCACGCGCTCAAGGAATCAATACAAAATTTAATATCGTCCTTGGTTTAATGATTTCAAATGCTTTAGTTGCATTATCAGGTGCGCTTCTAGCGCAATATCAAGGATTTGCTGATATTAACATGGGAAAAGGCGCTATCGTTATCGGTTTATGTGCAGTTGTTATTGGTACTGCTATTGTTAGCAAGATTTCCACTAACTTCTTAGTAAGACTTGTTGGCGTTGCTATTGGTGGAGTTATCTACTATATCGTCTTCCAAACCGTCGTCTTTATTGGCGTTCCAACCAATTTGCTCAAGATGTTAGCGGCTATTATCGTTATCATCTTCCTTGGTATTCCGTATGTTAGACGCAATTACATGGATTCAATTAAAAAACATTTCTTAAATAAGAAGATTGAAAAGGGGGAAGTTAACAATGATTGAAATTAAACGAATCACTAAAACTTTTAACCCTGGAACAATTAACGAGCATAAAGCCATCGATAATTTGAATCTTGTTTTAAATGATGGTGATTTTATCACCGTAATTGGCTCTAATGGTGCTGGAAAATCAACGCTTCTTAACATTATTTCCGGTTCTATTCGTGCCGATCAAGGATTCATCTTACTAAACGGTGTCGATGTTGCAGGATTAAGAGAACATAAGCGCGCTCCTTATTTTGGTCATGTTTTCCAAGATCCAATGAAAGGCACTGCGACCGATATGACCGTCATTGAAAATCTCGCTTTAGCGAAAGGTCGAGGCAAAAGACGTTCTTTATTCCGCTGGTCAATCTCTAAAAAAGACACTAAGTTTTATGAAGAACAGCTTAAATCTTTAGGATTAGGTCTTGAGAGTAGGCTTTATCAGAAGGTCGGACTTCTTTCAGGTGGACAAAGACAAGCTATTACTCTTTTAATGGCTACAATCGCCCAAAAACCATCTCATAATCAAATTAGAAAAGATTATGTGAAATTTAATCCTAATAGACGCGAAGAAGCTAAAAAAGAAGTTGAAAGCGTTTATCATAAAGAACTGAAAAAATATAAAGAAGCAAAGAAACTTATCTTTAAAGATAATTCATTATCACTTGCGGAAAAAATCGCAAAAAGAAAAGAAGCATACGCTCAATTTGATGAACAAATCCGTAAATACGATGTTACTAAACCAGTTCTGCTTCTTGATGAACACACAGCCGCCCTTGATCCAAAGACCGCAGCTAAAGTTCTCGAAATTACCGATAAAATCGTTAAAGAACAGCATTTAACAACCATCATGATTACTCATAACATGAACGATGCGATTAAATATGGTAATCGTCTTATTATGATGAGTAATGGTAAGATTGCTGTCGATGTATCCGGAAAGAAAAAACAAGATCTAACTATCACTGAGCTACTTAATATGTTCTCAAGCGCAAGCGGAAACGATACACTATCAGATTCAGCGATTCTTGGTTAATAAAAAAGGCCTACTTGAAGTGAACCCCATATTGGACACACTTCAAAAAAAGACCCAAAAGACAGGAATCAAATAAGGTTCCTGTTTTTTAATCTCGTTGA
>CADBNT010000027.1 GCA_902796125.1 uncultured Erysipelotrichaceae bacterium
GTTTTTATTTGCCCATTTTTAAAAATCTTGTCCTATTAATGGATGAAAAGGATTTTTTAAATATGGAAGATTTTAAATATGCTGATGAGACCTTTTATAAGACTATTAAGGAAGTATTGGAGAATGCTCGAAAAAGAATATATAGAAATATTCAAAGCGAAATGGTCCAAACTTATTGGGAAATAGGCAAAATGATTGTTGAAAAGCAAGGTGGAACAAAACGTGCTAAGTATGGCGATGGTCTGCTGAAAGAATTATCTATTAGACTAACAGATGATTTTGGAAAAGGTTTCAACGAAAGAAGTCTTGAACAAATGAGAAGATTTTATCTTGTCTTTAAGAAACCGAACACACTGTGTACGAAATTGAGCTGGAGTCATTATAGACTTTTAATAAGTCTAGATGATGAAAACGCAAGGAGCTTCTACATAGAAGAAGCTATTGATGGCAATTGGAGTGTTCGACAGTTAGCTCGTGAAATCCACACCTTCTCATATGAACGATATATGTTAAGTAATAAAAACCATGAAGTAGTGGATGATACAGCCAAAAGAGAATTAGGTTATGAACCATTAGATATCATTAAAGACCCGTATATTTTAGATTTCGTTGGTATTAAACCTAATTCATCTTTCCTTGAGAGCGATTTAGAACAAGCTCTTATTGATCACCTACAAGAATTCCTACCCGAACTTGGAAATGGTTTTGCTTTCGTAGCAAGGCAGAAAAGATTTGATATGGATGGTAAGAATTTTTATGTAGATCTTGTTTTATACAACTACGTAGTTAAATGTTTTGTTTTAATCGATTTAAAAAGAGGAGAACTTACCCATCAAGATATTGGTCAAATGCTCATGTATGTCAATTACTTCACAAAAGAGCTAATGATAAAAGGAGATAACCCTCCTATTGGCATTATTCTTTGTGCAGATAAAAACGATATGTTAGTGAAATACACTATCCCAGATAATAACAAACAAATATTTGCTTCTAGATATAGACTCCATCTTCCAAAAGAAGAAGATATTAGAGCGGAAATGAATAAACAAAGAAGAATATTAGAAAACACCTTGATTGATGAAAAGAAGAAATAAGTGTTAGTTTAGATAACTCGATATTTCTTACGCTTATATATGTGAGTGTGCAATAATATACATACACACATTATGGAAGTGAAAGAAAACAAATTCAAAAACTTCATCTTATATGGTGGAACATCCAAAGAGGAGTTTGAGCAAATCAAGCCCCTTATTAACGCGCGTAACTTAAAAACGTGGCAGGTTAACTCGATTGTTCTTGAGATCCTCTTTTTGATTTTGTTTATCGTTTCAATTATTGTTCCAACATTTTCTACTTACACCCCATACTTTGGTGGTCTTGCTGTTTATACCATTTTGTTAGTTCTTATTTTGCTTCTTGCAGTAAAACCAACATCAAAAGTACTTTTACCTCTTTTATATTTCTCATTAGCAGCAATGCTTACAACCCTTTTATTATGTTTTGTTATTGCTGATGCATCTTTGATTCTTGGTTCAGCTTTGGTATTTCCGGCTATTCTTGTTTGTCTTCCATTCTTTTTAATTGATAGACCAATTAGACCAATTATTCTTTTCTTTACCTTTGGTACAGCTTTTACCGTCTTCCAAACAGTTATGAATGCGAGATTTTTAGGTGGAGAAAATCCGGAACTCGCTTGGGCAACCTTATACCAAGACCTTATTATTGGTATTGTCTTTACTTTTATCTCTATTGCTTTAGCAATCTATATCATCTTTGTTTCATTTAGGCGTCTTGCGAATATTTATCACGTTGAAAAAGAAAGAGACACGGACGCTCTTACAGGTGTTAAAAACGCGATTGCATACGATAGAGAAGTTGCAGATATCACCAATAAGATCAAACGCAAAGTCGATTTCCGCTTTGCAATAGTCGTATGTGATATCAATGGTCTTAAATCAATGAACGATACTTTTGGTCATAAGCAAGGCGACAATCTCATCATTAGAGCCGCTAAATTGTTAAAGAGCTCATTTAAAACTTCATATGTATATCGTATCGGTGGTGATGAATTCGTCGTTATCGTTACAGGCGCGGATTATGGAAGTAGAGATCAAATCGTTAGAAACCTTAAAGAAAAGGTTGAACAAATCCATAATGATTCCAAATCTCCTTTAGAAGATACTTCAATCGCCTTAGGTATATCTACCTATTCTAGACAAAATGATTATGATTATGTCACCATCTTCTCTAGAGCAGATGAAGACATGTACAATAACAAGCATCTTATTAAGAACAAACAAAAGATATTAGATGAATAAATGACCTCACAAA
>CADBNT010000028.1 GCA_902796125.1 uncultured Erysipelotrichaceae bacterium
AGAGCTCTTTCGCCTAAAGCACCGTGACCGATTTCACGACGAGCAAGAACGCCAATCTTTCCTGTACCACCAACACACCATTGTGGGAAGTTATAGTGATGCATGAAACGTTTGGTTTCTTCTGGAGTTAAATCATCGATAATTTGTTTATCGGATAATGGACCAAGGGTTGTACAAGAGATGACTTGGGTTTGTCCACGGGTGAACATGGCAGAGCCATGAACTCTTCTACCAAGAATATCAACTTGGGCATCAAGTGGACGGAGTTCATCTGGTTTACGACCATCTGGTCTAATCTTATCTTCAGCAATTAATCTACGAACTTCATTGTGAACGATGTCTTCTTGAACTTCGTGGACTTGTTGAACTTTCTTTGGATCTGCACCTTCTGCTGCGTATTCTTCTTCAATACGTTTTTCAATTGCAGAAATCTTTTCTTCTCTTTCTAATTTGTCTTTAGTAGAGACGGCAGCGCGTAATTCCTTATCAACTTTAGCAGTAACTTCTGCTCTAAGTTCTTCTGGAACGACCTTAAATTGAATGTCTTTGTTCTTTTCTTTACCGATTTGTTTAACGATTTCTTTTTCAAAACGGCAGAGTTTCTTGACTGCTTCATGACCGAACATTAAGGCGTCGAGCATATCATCTTCGCTGACTTCAGCGGCACCAGCTTCAACCATGTTGATAGCTTCTTCTGTACCTGCTACGCAGAGATCGATATCAGAAACCTTTCTTTGTTCGACTGTTGGGTTGATGACGAGTTTGCCATCGACACGGCCAACATAGACACCTGCGATAGGACCATTGAATGGAACATCAGAGATGCAGACTGCAAGGGACGAAGCGAACATTGCAGCAATTTCTGGGGAATTATCATAGTCAACGGCCATGACTTGGGAAACGACTTGAACTTCGTTTCTAAATCCCTCTGGGAATAAAGGACGCATTGTGCGGTCGGTAATTCTAGAAGCTAAGATAGCATGGCTAGAAGGACGACCTTCACGTCTTAAGAATCCGCCTGGAATCTTTCCAGCAGCGTACATTCTTTCTTGGTACTCAACTGAGAGTGGGAAGAAGTCCCAATCAACAGTGTGATTTGACATTGTAACGTTACTTAAAACAACAGTGTCACCATAACGTACCAAAACTGCCGCTTTTGTTTGTTTACCAATTTCACCGGCTTCAACAACTAACTTGCGGCCATCGAAATCTAATTCGAATGTTTTTTTCATTATGTTATTTTTCTCCTTTTTGTAACTATTGATATTCTAACATTTATGTTAAGAAAATAATAGGAAATATAAAGAAAAAGAAAAGACCACCAAAGGTGGTCTATTTCAGTTGAATTTTGCTTACTATTTACGGATTCCGAGTTCGGCTAAGAGTTTAACGTAAGCATCACGATCTTTACGATTGAGATAATCGAGAAGTCCACGACGTTTACCAACTAAGACGAAGAGTCCGCGTCTACCAGAAGCATCCTTTTTGTTGTTTTTAAGGTGCTTGGTGAGTTCGTTAATTTGAACAGTTAATAAAGCGATTTGAACTTGGATTGAACCAGTGTCTTTTTCGTCTTTACCGTACTTTTTAACGATTTCAGCGATTTCACTTTTGGATAACATTTGTTAACCCTCCTAAATTTAACTTGGCCTATTCCAGGAATAGCGTCGGAGACTCGCTAATCTTAGAGTAAGCTGCAGTAATAATTATAAAGACTAAATAGTCTTATGCAAGAAAAATTATTTCTTGTTTTTAAAATACAAAACTAAGGTAATAACACCCCAGAAGAGAAGCCCCCCTGCGAATGTCCAAACTGAGATCCAAATATCTAGTGGAATTTCAAAGGACAAAAAGCCTTCTCCTTTTACGGCTGATGCGATGCAATCAATGAGCCACATTAAGGTAGCAGCGCCATAAGTTATGGCGAGTATCTCTAAATGAAGTGCTTTATGTTTGCGTAATAAGAAAGCTAGTAAGCCAGATAAAAGAGCTAGAAACAATGCTACTAAGAAGTACATAAATTATTGCTCCTGAGCAGCTTGTTTTTTCTTTCTATTTCTAAGGAATTTATAGATGAATAAGCCACCGAACCAAACGGCAACTAAAATCGCCAGCATTCCAACGCCGATCGTACCCATCTCTTGCAACATTTCGACAGTTGCCTCAGGTCCTTCACTAACGGCGGTTAAGAAAGGCCATTTATAGGTAATTTCACCATGGAGAGCGTGTTCTCCAGCAAGAAGAATTGCACCACCCCATAATTCCATTTCTAGGATGCCTAATTTCTTGGAATTAATGAATTGATCTTTGACGACTAATTCGTCTTTTTTCTTTTCATTATGTCTTAAGACATATTTTGCTGCACCAACACCGATAGCAGCGACGGTTGTAACTACGAAACAAGCCATAGTTTTTTCCTCCTTAAATAACTTTAATTTCCTTTATCATGAAGTCTTTTCCGGAGACAAGATATGTTCTTGTTGAATGGCAATAAGGACACTCTTTTGCATACCTTGTCGTCTGGTAAGTCTTCTTACAATCTTCACAGTAACTAATTGCCTCAATTGTGATGTAATTTAACTCACAATCTTTCATGAGTTCATTTCTTTGTTTCATCCAGTTGAAGGCATCGAGGAAATATTCTTTAACAACGCCGCTTACTTCCCCTACTTCAACAGTTACTGATTGGACTTTTGTAACGTTATGTTCTTCAGCAAGTTTTTTTACTTGCTTAACAACTTCCATTACGATGCTTAATTCATGCATAAATTAATCGTTTGCTTGATTTACAGCATTTCCGGTGTGTGGAGCGTGCTTTTTAGCAACCTTATAATGTTTGTTCCACGCTTTGCGTTTCTTTCTCATTTCACGCGCTTCTTTAGAACCGGAATGTAAGGCAATCTTCACAGATCTCTTTAAGGCATAACCAAGTAAGCCAGTGACTTTCTTTTCAGCCTTACGCATATTGGAGTGTTTTGGATGATCTCTTACTAAGTGGATAGCGTCAAAGCTACACTTTGTGGTACAAATACCACAACCGATACACTTATGAGGATCAACATGCGCTGCACCACAAGAGAGACATCTTGATGTTTCAATCTTGACTTGTTCTTCAGTTAAGGTCTTGTGAGCATCCTTAAATGAATTCTTGTAATCGATTGATTCATCCATGCCTTCTTCTTGACGACCAGCGTCATCATAACCTGGAAGAGTAATATCATCTTTATTTAATGGTCTAAAGTGACGTTTATTAAAGCCGATTGTCTGGTGAGCGAATGGACGTGCTCTACGAGCAAGTGATTCAGCGGCCTTATGACCTGCAGCAATCGCGTTAATAACGAATGATGGACCGGTAAAGACATCACCACCAACGAAGATATCTTCATCAGCAGTTTGATATGTATCCTTATCAGCAATTGGATAATTACCATGCCAGAAGGTAACTTTTGTATCTTTGAGTAAGTTGCCCCATTCGATAGCTTGACCAATAGCGAAGATAACCTTATCAGCTGGAACTTCTCTAACATCGTTTTCATCGTATTTTGGAGCGAACTTATGTTCTGCATCAAATACAGAGACGCAACGTTTGAAGACGACAGCTTTGACTTCGCCTTTAGAGTTGACTTTGATCTCTTTTGGACCCCAGCCATTGTTAATCATGACTGCTTCTTCAAGAGCTTCTTTAACTTCTTCTTTGGAAGCTGGCATTTCTTCTCTAGATTCAAGAGAGAACATATCGACTGATGAAGCGTTTAATCTATGAGCGGTTCTTGCACAGTCAATAGCGACGTTACCACCACCGATAACAACGACTTTACCATCGAATTTCTCGAGTTTATCTAAAGCGTCTCTTAAATAGTCAACAGCAATAACTGTTCCTTTAGCGTCTTCTCCTGGAATGCCAGGCTTTCTACCACCTTGGCAACCAATTGCAATATAGAAGGCTTTATAGCCTTTTTCTTTAAGTTCAGAAATTGTGATATCTTCGCCAACATTGACGCCACACTTAATTTCAACGCCAAGTTTACGTAAAATATCAATTTCGCTTTCAATAACGTCTTTTTCAAGCTTATAGGCTGGAATACCATATCTCATCATTCCGCCTGGTTTTTTATTCTTTTCAAAGACGGTTGGTGTAAAGCCCATTTCGGCAAGATAATAAGCTGCGGATAAACCAGCTGGACCAGCACCGATAATGGCAATCTTTTCATCGAATTTACCATAGGTAGATGCAACGATCTTTTCTGGAACGTATCTTTCAGCTTCTTTACGTTCATAGTCCGCCAAGAATTTCTTAACAGCATCGATGCTTACAGGAGCGTCGATTTTGCCTCTAGTACAGGCTTCTTCACACTTTTTATTACAAACACGACCACAAACAGCTGGGAATGGGTTTTGTGTTTTGATTAAAGCTAAAGCTTCACGGTATTTTCCTTCTTTAGCTTTCTTTAAATAGCCTTGAACTGGAACATGGGCTGGACAGGCTGCTTTACATGGAGCAGTTCCACTATCCCAAGTATCAGTTTTTCTAATGGTGTCACGGTAATTTTCATCCCATGCATATTTGCCCCATTTGATCTTATCTGGAAGAGGAGCATATTTATAGGATTGAGGTTTACCATCTGCTTTGCAGAGTTTTTGACCAAGTTTAACTGCACCAGCTGGACAATTGCTAACACATTGACCACAAGCGACACAGTTTTCAGTATTGACTTTAGCGGTATAAGCACTTCTTTCGAGGTTTGGAGTATTGAATAAGAGTGCTGTACGTAAAGCGTTACAAATCTTAACGTCACAGTTACAAATATCGAAAATCTTATTTTCGCCATCGATATTAGTGATTTGATGGACAAAGCCGTTCTTTTCAGCGAGTTCGAAGATTTCAAGCGCTCTTTCTTTGCTAATGTAGTGAGCTCTACCTGTTTCAACAGCGTAGTCAGCCATATCACCGAATTGGATACACCAATCATCGTTATCGTCGATACAGCCTTCACCAAGCATGGCTCTAGATGCACGGCAAGAACAAATACCAGCAGCGATATGTCCTTCATACTTCTTCATCCAGTGGGAGATATGTTCAATATCGAGTGATTGTTGTTCATTTTCGATAGCTTTTTCAACAGGAATGACGTGCATACCAACACCGCCGCCTCCTGGAGGAAGCATCTCGGTAATACCTGCAAGTGGAATGAATGTCATTCTTTCAAAGAAAGAAGCAACTGCAGGATTCCTATTGATACGTTCCACTGTAGAGTTCATTAACTCCGCGCTTCCTGGAACGAAATAGGAAAGCATATATCTTTTTACTTTTGGAGCATCTTTAATTGGATGATCCCAAGCGTAATTGTCACCGTAGTCATATTCGATAATACCTACGACTGACATGTCGTCTAAGAGTTTTTGGAAATCGATTGGGCGATCCTTATACTCCTTATTCATCTCAAGAAGTTCTTCAAAGACATAATGTTTTCTTTGTTTCATCTTAAGAAGGACGTCGATCATCTCTTCAGTAAGGACTTCTCTAAGACCCCAATACTCTGGATCTGTTGTGTCCATTCCAAAGAGTTTATGAGGAACAACATCGGTAATCTTACGACAAAGCTTTATAAGCTTCTTTTCATAAGAATAACCCTTTTCACCCTCATACTTTGATTTCACGGATTGATTTTGTTCTGGCATATTATTTCCTCCATGCTTCAATCTTTTTTATAAAATAACTCACTACTTTGTCAATACCTTCACCTTTAAGTGCACTAATAGGAATAATAGTTGAGTTTTTATTTCGGTATTTAATAACTTCTTCGCATTTCTTGAAATCGAAGTTGAAATACTCGATTGTGTCGATCTTATTAATCATAACTAGATCGCACTTTTCAAATACAAGTGGATACTTTAGAGGTTTATCATCGCCTTCAGGGATAGAAAGAATCATGACATCAAGGCAGGCTCCTGTATCAAATTCGGCTGGACAAACTAGATTTCCAACGTTTTCAAGGAACACTAAGTCAAGGTCAGAGATGTCAATTTCGTCTAAGCCGGTCTTAGTCATACCAGCATCAAGATGGCACATTCCTGAAGTTTGAATTTGGATTGATTTAACGCCTGTTTCTTTAGCGATGCTTATAGCATCCACATTGCTATCAATATCGGCTTCCATGACGCCAATACGATATTTTTTCTTTAATTCGTTAATAAGTTTAATTAGCGTTGTTGTCTTTCCTGCACCAGGAGAGGACATCACGTTAACTAAAAAAACGCCCTTGTCATGGAGATAGTCGCGAAGTAAATCTGCTTCCGCATCATTATCGGCATAAGCTGATCGATTAACGACTATTGTTCTAACTTCTTTCATAAGAGCGTATAACATATTGTATCTTAAATAGTCATTTATTACTATTTTATTTTTTGTGATATCATAGAAAAGCGTTAAACGATATGGATTATTCAGTAGTTACAGTAAAAGAAAACATTCTCATTGAGAACAAACAAAAAGCTGATGAACTTAGAAACTTTTTAACCAAAAAAGGCATCTTTTTCATCAATGTCATGGCTTCTCCAGGAAGTGGAAAAACTACTTTATTAGTTGAATTAATCATTAGATTAAAAGATAAATATAACATCGGAGTGATGGAAGCAGATATCGATGGAGACGTCGACGCGGAAAGAATCAGCAAACTCACTGGAGTAAGATCGATTCAAATCCACACTTCAGGAGCGTGTCACTTAACTGCTCAAATGGTAGAAGATGCCATACGAGAGTTTGATATTTCGAATTTGAATCTTCTTATTTTAGAGAATGTTGGTAACTTAGTTTGCCCTGCAGAATTTGATACAGGCGCTCATTTAAATATGATGCTTTTATCTGTTCCAGAAGGACACGATAAGCCTTTAAAATATCCTCTTATTTTCCAAGTATCGGATATCGCAGTCATCACTAAAATTGATACCCTTCCAGTTTTTAAATTCGATATTGAACTTTGCAAAGAATATATAAAAAGAAGAAATAAAAATGCTGAAGTGTTTGCTGTTTCAGCAGTTAAAAAAGAGGGCCTTGAAGCCCTCATCGATGCTTTAATTAAGCGCATCAAATAGAAATTATTGATCCTTAAATTGGAGTTTGTAAAGGTTATAATAATAACCTTTATTTTTTAATAAAGATTGATGTGTGCCACCTTCAACAATCACACCATTTTGTAAGCAAATAATTAAATCAGCTTTTTGAATTGTGGAAAGTCTATGAGCGACGATAAGCATTGTACCAATCGATTTCATCTTGTCGAGTGAATCTTGAATCAAGACTTCAGTCTCTGTATCGATATTCGCGGTTGCTTCATCTAAGACGAGGATTTGTGGTTTATGAATAATCGTTCTTGCAAAGGAAAGAAGTTGTCTTTGTCCTTGCGAGAAGTTTTCACCACGTTCCACTACTGCATAATCAAGTTTATTATCGAGCTTATCAATGAATTTATCCGCATTAACATAAGTTATTGCTTGGTTAATGTCTTCCTCGCTAAAACTCTCGTCAAAAAGCGTCACGTTATCGCGAATGTTACCAGAGAATAAGAAAACATCTTGAAGCATTTGACCAATCGCTTTTCTAAGTGATTCAACCTTAATGGTTGAGATATCAATATCATCGATGAAAATCTGTCCTTTTTGAGGGGTGTAGTTTCTAACAATTAAAGATAGAATTGTTGTTTTACCTGCACCTGTCGCGCCAACAAAGGCACATGTTTGACCTTTATCAATAACGAAACTAACATCTTTTAAAACCCAGTTTTCACCTTCGTAGGCAAACCAGACATTCTTAAATTCAATCTTACCATCAAAGTGGTCGATTTCTTTTGCATCAGGAAGATCGGTTGTTGTTGGCTTAACATCAAGTAAATTGAACAATCTTTCACAAGCTGTAAAAGCTCTTTGAACTCTTCTAAATTGATCAGCCATTTCTTGAATTGGGCTATAGAATCTATCTACATATAGATAGAAAGCAACAATTGTTCCAGCGGTTAACGAAACTTGAACGCCATAAAGGAAGATAACGACAATTGATAAATAAAGAATCAAATTAATGATTGGTCGATAAATACCAAAAGTCATAATAAGGGTATATCTTGTTTTCCAAAGGGCTCCATTACGTTTTTCAAAGTCATCTCGCTTATGAGCTTCACGGTTGAAAAGTTGAGTAATCTTCATACCGGAAAGTGATTCGTTTAAATAAGCATTAAAATCAGAGAGTTGCGCTCTTTCTTTACGGAACAACTTCGCTGATACTTTAGTGAATATAACCGATGCGACAATAACAAATACAACAAATCCAGCAAGGACAAGCGAAAGCTGCCATGATAGATAAAGCATAATCGCGTATACAGTCACTACCGATAAGAAATTACGTAGTAATGAGACTAATGTAGATGTAAAGAAATCCGACATTGCTGAGGTGTAGTTTGCAACTCTAGTTACAAGTGAACCAACAGGCATTTCAGAGAATTGATCTAGACTCATTGATTCAATGTGTTCAAAGACTTCTAAACGAACTCGATATACGACTCTTTGAGCGGATTTTTGTAGAATCATCGATTCGAAATATAAGAAGATTTGATTGCTTATATTGATAACTAAGTAACCAATAGCGAAGGAAATAATAGGCATCATTCCTTTTCCGACAATTACAGTTGGATCTTGTTTAAGATGATCAACAAAGTCTTGAATAATAAGAGGAGAAACTGCAGCGAATATGACGTTTAATAAGACGATTAGCAAAGCTAAAATTATCCAGCCTAGTTCTGGCTTGAAATATGGGAACGCCCTTTTAAACATCATTGAGGCAGGGAGTTTCTTATCGCCGCGAAGCTTTTCTAATTCTTCGTTCATAAACTTCCCTCCTCTTTTTCTAAGCGTTGTAAATCAACCATCTTTTTAAATGTTGGAGAGGTTAAATATAGTTTGTTTGGAGAGTCAAACGCCTCTAGTCTTCCTTCATTTAAAACGATAACTTTATCTAAGCCTTGAACAGTTGAAACACGAGAGGCAACAACTAAAGTTGTTCTTCCTCTTCTAACTCGTTTAATGTTAGAAAGAATAGTCTCTTCAGTTTTAACGTCAACTGCACTGACTGAATCATCAAATATTAAAATTGGAGCATCCTTTAAAAAGGCTCTAGCGATAGAAACTCTTTGTTTTTGTCCGCCAGAAAGAGTGACACCTCTTTCGCCAAGGATAGTGTCGTATTTTCTTGGGAAATGTTCGATGTCATCATCGACGCAGGCAAATTTCGCTGCATCTTTGATGGTTTCATCATTGCTATCAACTCCTGAAAAAGCAATATTGTCTCTAATAGTTTCGCTAAATAAGAAGTTATCTTGTGGAACATAGGCTAGTTGCTTTCTTAATGAAGTAACATCAGCCTTCATAATATCAATGCCATCGATAAAGATAGCCTTATTATCGACATTATAGAGTCTTGCAAGAGAATTAACTAAAGTGGACTTACCTGAGCCAATGCGACCGACAATACCAATAGTTTCTCCTGGTTTTATTTCTAATGAAATATCTTCAAGGGAATCATAAGTAGTTCCAGGATACTTGAACGTAAAATGATTAAAAACAATTCCGCCTTTAACATTCTCAAGCACTTTCGCGTTAGGAACATTTTTAATTGTTTCTTCGGTATTTAGATATCTACCAATTCTTTCAAGAGAAGCTTTTGCTTTTGATCTCATTGTGATGACTTGACCTAAAGCAATAAGTGGCCAAATAAGTGTTGAGAAATAGGCAACGAACTCTATGAGTTCTGCAGCATCCATATTAACTTCATGGCCAAGGATGATAAGTGTTTCACCGCTGATGCAAAGATAGACAAAATATCCGCCTAAACCAATCAAGGTAGAAAAGACTACTGCAATAATTGTTTCAATAGCGACATCGAATAAAATCGATACTCTGGCAAAATCGACTTCAACATCTTTATTATGTCTTGCGATTTTAGCAAATTGATGAAGTTGTTGAGTTTCTTTAACAAAGGCTTTAATAACACGAATTCCAGCGAATGATTCTTGGGAGAAATCATAAAGTTTGTCAAAGGCGTTTTGACGGTTATCCCACTTCATAGACATATATTTCTCTACGAGAAGACCCCAAATAACAATTAAAACAACTGGAATAGCGATTAAAACAGTGACAAACCAATCAAGAAGAATCATCTTAAATAAAACTAAGATGGTAAGGAAAATGCCGTCTACGAGCATCAAAGTGCCCCAGCCGATAAATTCCTCGACTGTTTCAGTATCGTTTGTGAACCAGGCTAAAACGGTGCCAATCTTATTTGCTTGATAAAAATCAAGAGATAAGCGTTCTGCTTTCTCAAACATTCTTGAGCGTAGATCAGCTTCAATCTTCGTAGAAGCATAGAAAAGAGTAACTCTCCATATAATACGTCCTAAGAAGCATCCGCCAGCGATTATTAAAACCCTAATTGAGATTTCAACAATCTGTGGCCAGACTGAATCTTTATCGTAATTTTCCACTAAAACACGAACGATGTTTCCGAGATTTTCTGGAATATAAAGTTGAAGCCAGTCCACTGCCACTAATGCTAAAATGCCCACAATAAAGAAGAAGGCAAAACGCTTGTAATAGCGATTTATGACTTTAGAAAATATCATAGCCTACCTCCTTTACATCTTTTGTAATTTGAGCTTTTAGCTCATCGAGTGAATCAAACTTCTTTTCTGGACGAATAAAGTCTAAGAATTCTAGAGAAATTGATTCGTTATATGTGCTTTTTTCATAGTGAGGAAGATGAACCTCAATAGTTACTTCCTTTCCGTTTACAGTTGGGTTAACTCCAACATTGCAAATTCCAATATGTGGAACATTAGATAAATAAGCGATTGTTTTATAAACACCAAATCTTGGATAAACATAATTTGTGGCAAGTTTTATATTCATCGTTGGGAAACCGATTTTGTGGCCGATTCCTTTTCCTTTAGCGACAGAACCAGAAACCATATAATTATGGCCAAGAAGACGATTAGCCTCTTTGATTTCGCCAAATTCAATAAGACTAATTATCTCTTGAGTAGAAATCTTTTCATTATTGTCGTTAAGAAGTTCGACGACTGTTGTCTTGAAGTATTTTTCTAAAAGACGATAATCACCGCTTCTATTTTTGCCAAAGCAATAATCACTTCCAACGAAAACTTCTTTAACGTTCATCTTCTTGAGTAAATCAATGAAGTCTTCTGCACTTAAAGACAAGAAGTCTTTATCGATATGCATAACGTAGTAGAAATCAACGCCTAACTTGGAGATGATTTTGAATCGATCATCAAGGGAAGTTAGGACTCTTTCCGATTTGTTATTTTTGATAAAACTAGAAACTGACTTATCGAAAGTGAGCACTCCAAGAGTTCCTTTGGTTGCTTTTCTAGCTTCTTCAATTAACTTTTTATGACCAAGATGGACACCATCAAAAAAGCCTAGACAGATTGCTAGTTCATTTGTATTGGCTTTTAAGTTTTTATAGTCTAATAAAATGGTTTTCATCTCAAGCCTCTTAGGCAAGAGTATACACCATTTGATTGCTTTTTATAAATAGCAATTACATCGCTTATATCTTTGATAAGTAATAAATCAGCTTTAGAATCCAGTTTTAGAGTCATTCCATTGAGGGCTTTTTTAGCATCTTTCTCATCTAAAGTTATACTTTCCATATAAGAAAGCATCTTAGAAATTGGAATCAAGTCATCTTCATTAACGTTCTCGCTATTTTTAGCGTTTTCAAGTGAATAAGGACCAATCTTACTTCTGGTGAGTTTAACTAGGTGCCCTACTGTACCAAGTTTTTCTGCTATATCTTCTCCTAGGGTTCTAATATATGTTCCTTTTGAGACATGAGCTTTAAAGATAATTTCATTGTCATTAAAACTAATTAAATCAATGGAATAGATTTCAATTTCACGCCTTTTTCTTTCGATTTCGATTCCTTCTCTAGCGTATTTATATAGCTCTTTTCCATTTACTTTAAGCGCACTATACATTGGAGGAACTTGACTTTGTTTTCCTAAAAAAGATTTTAAGACTTCATTTATCTTTTCTTTACAAAGTAAAGGAATATCTTTTTCTTCAATAATATTGCCAGTAAGATCACCACTATCTGTCTTCTTTCCAAGCTTCAAAGTTGCGATATATTCTTTATCCATTACCTCTAAAAATGGTGAGATTTTAGTTGATGAACCAAGAAGGACGATTAAAAGTCCATCCGCGAATGGATCAAGCGTTCCAATGTGTCCGGCCTTTTTAATAGCAAATTTTTTGGAAATGAAATTAACTTCTTGTCTAGAAGTAACACCAATTCTTTTATCAATTAATAAGGAACCTGTTTTCATTTTCAATTATCTTTTAATAATTATAAAATATTTATTATGAAATCAATTAGAACGATTTTAGGGTTAATTCGTAAAGCTGATCAAAAATTCGATTTCTTTCATGAAAAAGATAAGGTCATGATTGGTATTTCAGGTGGCAAAGATTCAATGCTTCTTGCCTATGCTTTAAAACAATATCAAGCCTTTAAAGCCGTTAACTTTTCCATCGTTCCAGTTATTTTAGATTTAGGTTTTCCAGGATTTGACGCGGCTCCAATCAAAGAATACTTATCTACGATTGGAATGGATTTAAAGGTCATTGATTCTAAAGATGTTTATAAAATCTTAAAAGCCCAACAAAAAGATGGAAAACATCTTCCATGTTCAATATGTTCTAGAATGAAAAAAGCTGCGATAAACAAGGTCGCAAATGAGTTAGGATGCAACAAAGTTGCATTCGCGCATCATGGCGACGATGCTGTCGAAACTTTATTTATGAATGAAATATACGGCGGAAGAGTCGCAACATTCCAACCCAAAATGTTCCTTGAAAGAGCGAAAATTGAATTTGTTCGTCCTCTTATCCTTGTTCATGAATCAGAAATTATTAAAGCTTGTAAAGAAGGGAATATTCCATTTTTCCCATCCCATTGTCCAAATGAAGGAATCACCACTCGTTCTGAAATGAAGGAGTTACTCCACCACATCTATGAAAAATATCCAGCCGCGAAGAAAAACTTCTTTCTCATGATGGAAAACTATGAACAAGAGCAACTCTATTATCATGATATTTTCTATAAAATAGAAAGAAAAGATATGTCCTTTAAGCCAGTTATCACCGCTAAAGACGCTAGAGTTGAAAACGAATTAAGAGTGAAACTCAATCTAATTAATAATGATGAAGGACTAAATAGATACATTATTTATAACCTTGATAAGCCAATTGGAATTATTTCGTTTATCCATCACGATGAACTTACAGTTGAAATTTATGAATATGGCTTAATTAGAAAAAGTCAAAATAGAGATAAGATAATCGCTAAATTTGTAAAATCAAATCTAGAAAGAAATATCTATCCTCTAAAATTAATAATTAACCGTAAGGCTAAAGAATTAAGATAAGAAAAAAGGTAGCAGTTGCTACCTTTTCATTTTATCGATTTGTTCTTTTTCTTTCTTGAGAACTTCTTCAAGTCTTTCGGCTTTTTGGAATGATTCATCAAGATAGAAGGTTATTTCAGGAGTTTTTCTAATATCGATCTTTTTAGCAAGGGAAGAACGAACATAACCTCTAGTTTTGTTGAGTTCTTCTAAGTTTTGTTTTGGATATTTCGCACCTAAGAAAGAGACATATACTCTCGCATAGGAGAAGTCACTACTAACCCAAACTTCACTTACTGTACAAAATCCAATTCTTGGATTCTTAAGTTCAAATTGAATAATTTCTGAAATATTTTTACCGATGATGGATTGAATTCTTTGGGTACGATCAGCCATTATTCTTTATCCACCATTTCATAGGTTTCAATGATGTCTAATTCTTTTAAGTCATTGAAGTTTTCAATTGTGATACCACATTCAAATCCTTCTTTAACTTCTTTAACATCATCTTTAAATCTTCTAAGTGAAGAAATTTTGCCTTCATAAGTAACGATGCCATCACGGAGAAGTCTCATCATTGAACCATTTTTAATGGTTCCAAATGTAACATAGCTTCCGGCGACAGTGCCGATTTTAGAAATCTTAATAAGAGATCTAACTTCAGCTTGGCCCATAACTTTCTCAACTTGTTCTTTTTTAAGCATACCTTTCATGGCATCGCTCATTTCATTGAGAAGGTCATAAATGATTCTATGAAGCCTAATTTCAACTTTAGCAGCTTCCGCTTTTTGAGAAATCATTGAAGAAGGTCTAACGTTAAAGCCATAGATGATTGCGCCTGAAGCGGAGGCAAGCATAATATCACTTTCAGTGATAGCGCCTGAGCTGCAGTGAATAATATGAAGTTTAACTTGATCATTTGATAATTTCTCAAGAGAAGCTTTGATTGCTTCAGCAGAGCCAGTTGTATCCGCCTTAACGATGATATTGATATCTTGTACAAGGCCTTCATTAATGCGGTTATATAAATCTTCAAGAGAACCAGCGCTGGACAACGATTGTTCGGCTTCTTTCTTTGCTAAAGCACGTTTAAAGGCAATATCCTTAGCTTGCTTTTCAGTTGGGAAAGCCATGAACTTATCACCAGCGTTAGGAACTTCGGCTAAACCAATGACGCTTACTGGCGTGGATGGTTTAGCTTCCTTGACGATTTTCTTATATTCATTCGTCATACGACGAATCTTTCCATAAGTTGTTCCAACAACAACGTAGTCTTGGAAAGATAAAGTACCATTTTGAACTAGTAAAGTAGCCTTTGGACCTTCACCTTTATCGAGGTTAGCTTCAATAACTGTACCAATCGCATAACGGTTTGGGTTAGCTTTAAGTTCTCTCATCTCTGCCACTAATAAAATGGCTTCGAGGAGTTCTTTAATACCAATGTTCTTTTTCGCCGAGATTTCACAAACGATGTTTTCACCACCATATTCTTCTGGAATGATTTCATAGTTCATGAGTTCAGTTTTAATTCTTTCAACGTTAGCGCCTTCTTTATCAATTTTATTGATAGCGACAATAATTGGGACTTTAGCAGCCTTCGCATGGTCGATAGCTTCAATTGTTTGAGGCATGACGCCATCATCTGCAGCAACGACTAAAACAACAATATCAGTAACTGCTGCACCTCTAGAACGCATCGCAGTAAATGCTTCGTGTCCCGGAGTGTCTAAGAAGGTAATCTTCTGACCATTAATTTCTTTTTGATATGCACCGATAGCTTGGCTAATACCGCCAACTTCACTATCGACAAGGTGGGATGATCTAATCGCATCGATAAGAGTTGTTTTACCATGGTCAACGTGACCCATGATGGTAACAACTGCTGGACGAGGAGATAAATCTTCTGGTTTATCGACTATGTCGATTTCTTCAAAGTTTTCTTCGGCAACAATCTTTTCTTTTTTAAAGTCATATCCAAATTCAAGACAGATAAGACCAATGGTGTCATCATCCAAAGTTTGGTTAATGGTAACCATTTTCTTATTCATGAAAAGGAATTTGATAATGTCTGTTGCTGGAATATTTAATTCTTTTGATAACTCGGCAACGCTCATTTGGCGGGTATAGACAAAGACGCCATTATTAACTTTGCTAAATTCTTTTTGTTTTTTAGCGCCATTAACTGGAATGTTGCTGCGGCGAGAATCATTATTTGAATATTTAGCCATAACTTTACCTACCTTTCTTTAAAAATTAGAGAAAATTAAGCAAAGCTTAGTTTTCATCATCGTAATATTTATCGTAGTCGTCGTAATCGATTTCTTCTTCTTCGTAATCGTCTTCGTAGAGATTTTCTTCATCTTCGAGAGCTTCAAGTTCCTCTTTGGTGTAGATATCCATTTGAGGTCCTTTCTTAACTTCTTCGGCTGGTTTTTCTTTCTCTTCGTTTTCGATTTCGTCTTCAGTAATCTTACGTGGACGTTTGCTAGTCTTTTGAGTAGCCTTGAAGGATTCTTTCTTCTTATCGGATTCAAGAGCTTTCTCTAAGGATTCAAGTGTAGTTGTAGTACGAACTCTTGTTGGTTCAGCTTCCTTAACTTCTGGTTCAACAGTTTCTTCAACAGGTTTAACTTCAGGAGCCTTTTCTTCAACTTTTGGTTCTTCCTTAAGGAAGTCATCTTGAATTTGTTGTGGTTTAGCCTTTTCAATGCCGTTAGATGAAGATGCTTCTTCAGCTTCTTTAGCACGAGCAGCTTTGACTTGAGA
This sequence comes from uncultured Erysipelotrichaceae bacterium, assembly GCA_902796125.1. Taxonomy (GTDB): domain Bacteria; phylum Bacillota_I; class Bacilli_A; order RFN20; family CAG-826; genus Fiminaster. The sequence goes on from CADBNT010000028.1 coordinate 16,236, forward strand.
AAGATATCTTTCGTATTTTTCTTTTTGAGCACGATCTTTTTCTTCTTCTTTAACTTGGTCAACACTCTTAAGTTCAACATCAAGATTTGGAATCTCTTGTTCTTCTTTGATGTCGATGTTCCAACCAGTTAAACGGCAAGCGACACGTGCATTCGCGCCTTTACGGCCAATTGCGAGAGAAAGTTGTCCATCTGGTACAATCGCAACAGCCTTTTTATTTTCATTATCTAAATAAATATGGGTGACAGTTGCTGGACGAAGAGCATCAATGATGAATAAAGCATCATTTGGAGAATAAGAAATAATATCGATCTTTTCTTTATCTCTTGAATTGCCTAATTGTCCAACGATTTTTTGAATGGCTGAACCATTGATACCAATACAGGCACCAACGCAGTCAACATTTGGGTTATTGCTGTAAACAGCAATTTTGGAACGAATTCCGGCTTCACGAGCGATGGCTTTAATGATGACTGTACCATCGTAGATTTCACGGACTTCTTCTTCAAATAAACGTTTTAAGAAACCAGCATCGCTTCTTGAAACTTTAACCATTGGCCCTTTATCTGAATTAGTGGCTTCTGAGACATAAAGTCTAATTGGGTCACCAGCTTCAAATGTTTCATCCCCAATGAGTTCTCTTCTTGTTAAGTAAACAGAAGAGCGATTGATGTTAACAATAGCACCACGATCATCGCATTTTTCAACGATACCAGTGACCATTTCACCAATCTTATCTTTATGAGCTTCATATAAAGCTAACTTGCTAGCTTCAGCAAGTTTCTGTCTTAAGACAGATTTAACTGTTAATGCAGTGAGACGAGCCATTTCTTCAACTGGCACTTCTTCACTCCATTCTTCACCAACTTTGATTTTCTTGTTGGTCTTTTTGGCGTCTTCAAGTGAGATTTCAAGGTAGTCATCATTTACCTCTTCTACAACTTTTTTGTAGAGTCTCATTTCAATTTTGCCAACTTGTTCGTCAATTTCAATACGAACATCAGCGTCATCTCCGCCGCCTAAAGATTTGACATACGCTTTGCGTAATGATTCTTTTAAGGCATCGAGAATCGACTTCTTCGAGATTCCTTTAGTAGCTTCGATTTCGTTTAAAGCTTCTAAGAATTTGGTTGCATCCATATTTATAATTCTCCTTTTTAGAATTTAATGGCTAGGCGAGCCTTATCAATGTGTTTTCTTTCCACTTCAGCTTTGATAAGACGGGTTTTGTCTCTATAAGAGATTATGACTTTGTCGTTATCGACATAGCTAAGATCTCCTTCGAGAATGTTTTCTCCTTTATAAGGATGAGATAGATGAATATTAACGTAACGATTTAAGTATTTGTCTAATTGATCAATTTCAATTGGCTTTTCCGCTCCTAAGGAAGTGACATCGAGGAGATATTCTCCAGAAATTAAATCAGCTTCATCAAGAATAGGAGAGACGATGTCATTGACAGCAATAATATCATCAAGCGAGACGACATCATCTTTATCAATTGTTACTCTTAAAACGTTATTACCTTGCTCACGAACATAGTTAACATACACTTTAGTGTATCCAAGCGCCATAATTGGCTCTTTAATGAGTTCTAAAACTTTGGCTTCAAGATTCATGCTAGGCTCCTTAATAAACTAAAGAGTGGCAAGCGCCACTCTTAAGATAAGAGTTACTCAAGAAGACTTGAGTGATATCAATATATATTGAACCAGAAATAAATGCAAGAAAATCTTGCTACAAGCTGTGTTTGATTTATTAAAGCCATTTGCTATAATGAACTCAGAAGAACGGAGCCCCAAACTACTTTACGAGTGTTAAGTTGTGGCTCTTTTATTTTACAAGCATTGTTAGCAAGCATATCAAGAGGCAAAGAAGAACAATTATTAGAATCTTTACTGATTCATATGAATTGTAATTCATGCAGCATCACCTCCTTTTATAACAATGTTTAGTTTGGAGGCTATCCGTTCCGAGTTTTAACGACTTTGCTTTGTCGGTTTGATTTGCTATAATAAGACCATAAGAACGAAGCCCTCACCGCACTTAATGGTTGTATGTGATAAGGAGGCTTCTTTTTTATTTAATTAGCAAAGCCAACAAACAAATTAGAAGGCAGATTAGAACAAGTTTCAGAAGCTTTTGCTCTTCTTTAAACTCATCTTCCACTGAGACCACCTCACTCTCTAGTGTTAGATTTGTGAGGTCTTCGTTCCGAGTTTTATAGACTTTTCTTTGTCTACCCTTTAATAGGACAGAAAAATCTAAAATGAACCAAAAATTATTAAAATTTTTCTACTTTTAGTTAAATAAGTCGAGATAAATAGTCAATTGCACTTGCAATTAAACATAGCATTTTTTATAATTTATCGTGCTTTCTTAGAAAGGAAACTAAATCTATGCGTAAATTCATATTACCTGTTATCAATATCGTTAATTTAATTCTCGTCGGTATTGCTTTTGGCTTAGGAGGCAATACTGCTATAAATGCTCCAATTTCTCCATCTGCCCATCCAAGAGGCAATTATTATCAACTCATTTGGAACACTCCGACTGTGCTTGGTGTTGTCGCCTTCTTCTTATTCGTTGTTGGCGTCTTCCTCTTACTCGTCACATTAGTTCCATTCAAAGGTCGTAAATTCGTTGCCTTAGTCAATGGCGGTATGTTAATCGCTTCTGGCGTTATCACTCTTGGCCTTGGTTCATCAGTTACCAACTTCATGTGGGAAAATACAGGATCACTCGTTGCAATGTGCACTCTTATGTTCGTTGCTGGTGGACTTGCCATCTTAATGGCTCTTCTTGAATTATTCATGAAGAAAGAAGACTAATCACTTCTAATTTATAATAAATTACCTCACCTCGATGTGAGGTTTTTTATTGCTTCAATAGAGGCTTTTAAACAAACGCAAACATGTGGACGAAGGGATTTATCTAATAAGATAGATATCGCTCGTACATGCGCCTATTTAATAGTGAATAAGTAAATAAAAAGGACAAGGATTAACCTTGCCCTAATAAGATATAAGTTTTATTAAGCTTTCTTTTCTTCAAGAAGAGAAGGCATATAGAAGCGGCATTGAAGAGCTGGGAAAGCAAAGAATGCTGAACATAATGCGACGAGGAATGAAAGCACTAATGCGATAACAAAGCCGATCATAACTTGTGAAACTTCAGTTGCAAGTAAAACGATAACTAAAACGGCTAAAACGAGATGGAGGACTGCGTTTGCAACGCACATCCATGGAAGAGCTTTGTTAGGATTCATTTTATCTTTTGGGAAAGAATATGGAAGAGACATATAAACAATGGCAATTCCTAAGATAATGGCAATAATTGCAGATAAGAAGTAGACCATTCCAACAATCTTGTTACCATCAAATGCGGTAACTTGTGTAGGAACACCTGATACTTCTTGCATGCCGCCAGAGAATTGATAAAAAATGAAAAGTAAGACATCAGTAACAATCGCTACTAAACCAACAAGCGCCATAAGGCGAGCGGTAATTTGGTAATTGTTTAAGGTCTTGGTAAGTTTTTTAAGAAAATCTTTCATATTTTCACCTCAAAAAATAACTTCTAAAGATATTTTACTATATAGGTAAAAAATTACAAATAGTTAAATCAAATTGCCCTTTTATTTTGTTAATGTCAAAATAATATCAAGCATGGAAAAGAAGACGAAAAATCGGATTATTGGCCTTGGAGTTGTCGCTGGAACTGCTCTTTTAACAGCTGCGCCATTTGTCGCAGTTAGAGTAGCCTATGATAAAGCCTTTAATCACCATATTTCGACATACGATCCTCTCTTCTTTTCAATGGATGATTTCCCTTCTTTAAGAAGGGATAAACACATATTCGCTTCTAACAATAAACAAAAACTAACTGGATATATGTATTATTATCCGGAAGTAACTCAAAAAGCTGTTATTGTCTTATCGCATGGTTATGGCGGAGGCGGACAAAGAACTTATCTAGATTGTACGAACTATTTAGCTAAAAATGGTTTTTATGTCTTTGCTTACGATGCTTCTGGCACGGATGAAAGCGAAGGTAAAATGGGCGGATTTCCGCAAGGCATTATCGATGTAAATCATGCGATTGATTACGTCTCTTCTTTAAAAGATTTTAAACAATACCCAATATTCTTATTTGGTCATTCCTGGGGAGCGTATAGTGCCTCTAACGCTTTAGCGTTCCACCCTGAAATAAAAGCTATCGTGGCAATATCAGGTTTTAATAAATCCACTGATTTGATTAAAGAAAGAGGACACGTCTATTCAGCAGGTAACGAGCAATCTCTCATGCCTTATGTAGATGGCTATGAATATGACACTTTTGGTGAACTATCTAATTCCACCGCCATTGATGCTTTTACAAAATCAAATGCAAAAGTCTTCATCGTTCATAGTGGAGATGATTTAACCGTTCCAATATCCACTGGTTATGAACTTTATTATGAAAAGTTTAAAGATGATCCACGTTTCAAATTCACTTTATTCGAAGATAGAGGACATGGAACTGTTTATTATTCTAAAGAAGGCGTTAACTACACCAAAGAGTTCTATAAGAAATGGAATGAATTTCTAAAAACTAATCCAAGTGAAGAACAAAAATTGGAATTTGTTAAAAATAATATAGATAGAAGTGTTTGGAACAATAGATATAACGAGGACTTGTGGAAAGATATCGTTGATTTCTACAATGAATCATTGAATTAAAAAAGGATGGCTAAGCCATCCATTTTTATTTTTATAAGTTATTTACTTGCGAGCCATTCTTCAATCTTAGCATCGAAGAGATCTCTAACTTCAGGATTGGAACCTAAATCGTGATCAGAATCTTTGAAATAGAAGAATTCTCTTTCGACACTATGGGAAGCGAGGACTGGTTCAAGTCTAGCGTATTGACCAATGCCAACGATGGAATCGCAGCCACCATAGCCCATGATAATTGAGATATCGTTATCTTTGATAAAATTAGTGACAGAAACTTGTTTTTCATAATGATTAACAAGCTTTTGAGAAATCTCATTTTCCATATCGATATTAATTTTATCGGCAGTAATATCTTTAACTTGTTTTTCGGTATATGGAACACCACACATCGCATCAGCATAGATAGCGGTTTTGTAATCGTTCCAAGGAAGAGCGAAATCGTCAGAGCCAACAGAGAAGTGACTTGTCGCACCTCTAATATTGCTAGCAGCTTCTTGAGCAGCAATAGCGGCTGGGGTGATACCTAAACTACGAACAGATTCGGAAGAATTAACAAACTCTTTCCAAGAGGCAGTTTGAATATCAACTGGCCCGACTGCATCTACGATGAAGCTGATTGGAATTTGTGAATCTTCACCTCTAGAATAAGCATAAAGCATTGAAAGATGTGCACCTGCAGAAACGCCAGAGATAACAAGTTTAAGTTTAGAACCATCAAATCCTAAACCAACCAATTTAGTTTTAATATTATCGATGCATGCATCGATTTCATCTAACATACGGAACACAGAAACATCTCTATCAATGGCTTGAATACCGAATGCCATATTTAATAAATCGGCGTGTAAGAACGAATATTGCATATTCGCTGTAATGTAGCCTTTATCAGAATAATCAAAAGCATAATCTTCTACTTCTGATTTGTTCCCAGTAATCCAAGAACCACCATGAATTAAAAGAAGAATGGTATTATATCCTGATTTATTGCAAGAATCAGGAACGATTAAATCATAGTTATGAACTTCTGGATCAGCGTAATAATCTCTACCACCGTAGACGTTATAAACGCCATCGTAGTTATCTCCACCTTCTTTATAGGTGTTTTCAACAATGCCTAAAGTGTCAGCGTACCAAACATTGTGGTAGTAATCTGCGACATCGTTATATCTATCTTTTGTTTCGATAGATGTTGGGACAACTGATGTTGCAGAAGTTGTTGACTGAGTGGTTGGACTACTACCAGTAGTTGCTCCAGAACTAGTAGTCTGTCCTGGAAGGATGTTAATATCCAAAGAACATCCGGTTAAAGTCACGGCTAAAAGAGAGGTTAATGCAATTAATCTAAGTGTTTTCATACTTATAATTTACCATACTTTTGGTAAATATAAATATACCAATTAAAATTTTTGATAACGAAAAACATTATGTTTTATTGAAATCCACCTATCAATCGCTGAAAATAATGATATGAAAAGAAAATTAATCTATGGCTCTTTGATTTTAGGTGCCGCAATTTCTATTGCGATTCCTGTTATTGGTGTTTTATCTCCTGAGATGATTCGTGTAAAAGGTTTTGGCGATACTCATACTTTTACTTTTAATGAAACCACTAATAGAGTCAATTATACTTCTGACCCTACTCAATGTAGTGATAAAAGTCTTACTTTTATCTCAGACGCAAATAATGATATTGATTTTATTGCACATAACTTAATTGCTGGAGAATCAGGCGATTGGCAAAAATGTGGTTACAACACTACCGGATCAGCGGGATATCTTTATAATGAAACAAAGTTAACAGGAATTACTTCTATATGTGTTGATTTCGATGAAATGGACGGAAGCGGATCAACCCCTGCCATTCAACTTTATAGCTCTTTATATAAAGACGATGTCGCAAAACCAGGAAGCCACACTGTTGAATTAAATGACTTACTTGATGAGATTCCTTTTGAATTTAACGATATGCTTCCATCATATTTCCGTCTTAAATTCATTAACGTTGTTGTTCACTCAATTACAATCAATTACGCATGTGAAGACAATGAGCCTTCCTTAGATAGAGAAGATCATTGGGAATTAGTCACCAGCTTAAGCGATATTAACGAAACTGATGTATACACAATCGCAACCGCAGAACACGATGAAGGCTATGCCTTAAATAACTCTACAAATGCAAATAACTTTAAATCTTTGGATTCAATGTCTTATCATGGCGAAATGTTAGATAGAAGCGATTATGCTGGCGATTATCTCAAATTTAAATTTGTTGAAAACGCTGGTTACTATAACCTAGTTACCACGAATTATGGCGGCACGGATGGCTACTTTAAGCAATTTGCCGATAAGAAAGTTCAAATCAATACTTCTAACGCAACAAACTTCGATCTTTCATTTGATGGAAACAATCTTGTGTTAGCTTCTGTTGATGGAGGCTATTCTTCCACCACAATGTTCTTTAATAAATCCGCTAAATGTTTCTCTCTATATCATCCAAATAGTTACATTAATACTCCAAGTCAATTCGCTCTTGTATATTTATACAAGTTTATTTCACCAATTGAATACATTGGAACGATTGATAGCGATGCTTTATCAAGCATTTCTGGTAGTTATAGTACCGGTAACTATGGATATACATCATTCAATGGAGTTCGCTTTGAATACTACCGTGGCAAAGCCACTTATGATTCATATAGATTGATGCATCCAAATTACTATTATGGTTCTCCAAATGCAGCGTGTATTTATAATACAGATCCAATTTATGGTCTATTCGAATTAGACATTACATTCACCTCAGAGGACGGATTAAAGATTGGTTATTCCACTGATGTTGGAGTAGAAAGTTATAAGACCGTTACAGGAAGTAGCACTTCTCTCACAAGACAAGTCTCATTGCCATACTGTAATTTCTTCAAGATTATGGATAATGGAAGTGATGCCTATATTTCTAATATAGAGTATCATTTCACTGGCATTATTGATTCTCATTCCACCACTAAACAAACTTATTCTGCGAATAGAAAAGCGTTCACTATGTATAGTGGCTCATATGTACCTGGTTCATCTCAAAAAACAATGTATATTTCTGAAACACTCACTAAGACTTATACATATTACACATACGACTATGTCGAAGCTAATCCTTCATGCATAGATGATGCAGCCATGGTTGATCCAATAGATGTTTGTAACTATTTCTTAGCCTTTGGCTGTGCACCAGCAAACTATGGGCAACAAAATACAGTTAATCCATTACGAGATGGTGAAACAGTTCCATCTAAATCAGAAGTGAATTCCTTATTCGGTAATAAAGCTAGAGCTATTTCTCAATATTCAAGAACAGATGGTTATGCTTTATATGTGCCATATAACAATAAATATGGTGATAGCAAACCTTTATACTATGAATTAGATATTGATAACGACGGCAATTACACTACATCAAGTCGTCAAGTAGCGCGTGTTGTCGCGTGGGATTATGGATTCTCCTGTTATTCAGATCCTATCGATCATATCCCAGTATGCGTTTATACCGATGACCACTACGCCACATACCAAGAATATAACAACATGGGTGGGTTTGCTCCAAGATTCGATGCTGAAAAAAATCTTACTGGAAAACAACACTCTCCACTAACAATTGCTTAACTAAAAATATAAGAATATTTCAATCTGTAAAGATGAAAAAAGCACCCACAAGTGGGTGCCTTTATTAGTTAATATATCTAAGAGCGTCTTCTTTGCTATTAAAGATTTCACTTTCATCACGATACATGAACTTGAATGGCATGACCATGACTTTTGCACGTCCGTCTTTCTTAGAAATAACGAATGCTCTTAAGGCTTTATCGCCTTCTCTAATCCATTTATTTAATGCATAGAATAAGAAGAGATAACATAAACATGCAAGTAATATAACTACACAAATAATGATGAGAGCAATTCCCCATCCTGGGAAGTTGCTACTTCCACTTGAATCAACTAATGCTGGAGCGCTTACTTTATTAATGAATGCTAATTCAGAAAGCTTATTCATAATTTTCCTCGCAACTTTTACCAATTATAAATGCGCGAACGCCACAAATGTGTCACATGCATAATAAAAGAAATACGATTATTGAGAACAAAGTGATAATAGATTATATTTTTTCTATGAAGATATTACTTTTAGCGGCTTTAGATAAAGAAATCTCTATTTTAAACGAATTATTAAAAGCAAAACCTCAAGGTAATTTTTGCTATGCAAAACTTAATAATAATGAGATTTATACCGCGGTTATAGGAGTCGGAATCCTTAATGCTTTTTCTTCCGCGATTTCTTTATTAGAACAAATTCATCCAGATGCTGTTATTAATATTGGAACCGCAGGTGGACATACTTTAGAAGTTAATGATGGCGACATTATTGTTTGTGATGAGGCTATCTATAACGGTGGCTATATCATGACTAACAACCCTACTTCTACTTGGGATGTAATTGAAGAGACCAGTCTAGTAATCAAAGGCGATGAGACATTATCTAAACTATTCGATAAAATAACCGCTGATACAACGATCAGACACGGAAGAACTCTATCTGGTGATTTCTTCACTAGAGATGTTGAAGTAATTAAAGCATTAAATAATAAATATCATCACTTGTGCGAAGATATGGAAACAATTGCAATTTATAAAGCGTGTAAAGATAAAAATACCCCTTGTATCGCTTATCGAATTATTTCCAATAACGAACTAAGAGGCACTTTATATCAAGACAATGTCTTGAAAGTTAATAAAAAGTTACAATCAATTATTTTTGAGCTTCTAAACTATCTTGTTTAGTTTTAACGTTCTTTCTGTACTTACGAACCAAGATAAAGATCAATGTATTTAACACTAAATTAAATGTCGCAGAGCATAGGAAGATAATCATTGAGATATTACCAATAGATAACTGCAACGAATAAGCGGTTATACACATCACACAAGACAAAATATTACATGCCCAGAAAGGAATCGAAATCGCTTGCGATTCTTTTAATTTTATTAATCTCACTAACTGAGGGACACGGCAGATAACGCAACATAATGCGTCAACACTTGATAAAACTAATACTGCAATTTCAATTGGACTCATAATCTTTTACCTTCTTATCTATTAACTAAATAGCATATTACTCTTTTCATAAAAAGAAAACACGGCAATCCCGTGAATCTTTGTAAATTGTCTCAATGTAACGACGTTACTAGTAAACACGACCAATCGTAACGACATTAATAGTACTTTCGTAACGACATTACACTATGTGTAGAGTCAAAATAATCAAAACTACGCTTTAAATAACTTATCTTATATGCAGTGTTTAGATTTTGATATCTTGCTTCTTACCACCGCTACTTGCACTGTTGTATTTTGTTGAA